>JAICUU010000160.1 GCA_025935675.1 Burkholderiales bacterium | reverse complement strand
GGCATCGGCACGATCCGCAGCGCGCGATCGTGCGCCCAATGGACGTTGGCGAGCTTCGGCACGATCGACACGCCGAAGCCCGCGCGCACGAGCTCGACGATCGCCTCGACCGAGTTGAGCTCCATCTCGTCGCGCGCCTTGACGCCCGCCTGGCGAAGCGCGCGATGCACGAGCTCGCCGGTCCAGGTCGCGCGCTCGAAGCGGATGAACGGCGCCTCGCGCAGGATCCGCGGCGCGCTGCGCGGCAACGCGAAGTGCGGCGTGCGCGGCACGATCAGCACCATCGGCTCGACGTAGAGCGGCGTCCACGCGAGGCTCGCGGCGAGGCGATACGGCGGCCGCGTGACGATCGCCGCGTCGAGCGCGCCGTCGGCGACGCGCAGCGCGAACTCGCGCGACTGGCCGGCGAACAGGCGAACGTCGAGCGCCGGGTGGTCGCGCTTCAGCGCCCACAGGGCGTCGGCGAACGCGCCCATCAGCGCCGACACGAGCGCGCCCATGACGAGCGTGCCCGACAGCGTGTCGCTGCCGCGCTGGCCGGCGAGCGCGGCGTAGCGCGCGAGGATGTCGCCGATCGCGGCCATCGCCTCGCGCCCGGCGGTGTTGAGGACGACGCTGCGCGGCCCGCGGTCGAAGAGCGTGACGCCAAGATCCTCCTCGAGCCCCTTCATCTGCAGGCCGACCGCCGCGGCGGTCAGGCCCATCGCGTGGCCGGCCGCGGCGAAGCTGCCTTCGCGCGCGGCGGCGAGGAACACCTGCAGGGTGCGGATCGAAGGCATCGTCGTCGTGGCCGCGGTCCCGCAGCACGCCGTCGTGCGCGTGCCGGCCGCGAGGCCAACGAATACTTTACCTCATGGCATAAAGAATTGGCTTTTCTTTGTGCTCCGCCGCTGCGACAATGGCGGGTCATGGACCGGTCCGGCGACATGCTGCGCGTGGCGATCTGGCGGAGCCGAGGCGACGGCGGCGGCTTCGCGCACTATGACGTGCCGCGCGAGGCCAGCCAGACGGTGCTCGACGTCGTCACCTACGTGCAGCGCCGCCTCGAGCCGTCGCTCGCCTACCGCTTCGCGTGCCGCGTCGGCATGTGCGGCTCCTGTGCGATGACGGTCAACGGCGTCGCGCGCTGGACCTGCCGCACCCACGTCGCGCGCGTTGCCGACGGCGATCGACTCGAGATCGCGCCGCTCGCCAACCTGCCGGTGGTCAAGGACCTCGTCACCGACATGCGCGAGTTCTTCGACAAGTGGGCGCGCGCGCGCGGCCGCTTCGGCGGCGCGCGCACGCGCCGCGACGACTTCGCGCGCGTCGATCCGGCGTCGCCCGCACGGCGCGCCGCCGACGCCGGCATCGAGTGCATCGGCTGCGGCGTCTGCTACGCGTCGTGCGACGTCGTGCGCTGGCGGCCGGATTTCCTCGGTCCCGCGGCGCTCAACCGCGCGTGGACGCTCGTCAACGACTCGCGCGACACCGCGCAGCGCGAGCGCCTGGCCGCGGTGGCCGGTGACGCCGGCTGCCACGCCTGCCACACGCAAGGCTCGTGCACCGAGCGCTGCCCGAAGCACATCGCGCCGACGGCGGCGATCGCGGGTCTCAAGCGCGCGACGGCGCGCGCGGCGGTGCGCGGCACGCTCGGCGCGGAGCCGCGATGAAGCGCGCGGCTGCGGCAACGGCCGCCGGGCGCTCCGACGCGGCGGGCCGCGTCCTCGCCGACGCCATTCGCCAGGGCCGCCGCTGGTACTGGCAGCGCATGTCGGCGATGGTGCTCGCGCTGTGCGTGCTCGTGCACCTCGTGACGATCGTCTACGCGGTGCGCGCGGGCCTCAGCGCCGAGGCGGTGCTTGCACGCACGCGCGGCAGCCTCGCGTTCGGCGCGTTCTACGGGGTGTTCGTCCTCGCCTGCGCGGTGCACGTGCCCATCGGCCTCGCGCGGATCGCCGAGGAATGGCTCGGCATGGCGCCGCGCGTCGCAGACGCCGCGGCGAGCGCGCTGGCGTGGCTGCTCGCGGCGCTCGGCCTCGTCGCCGTCTACGGGATGGTCGCGGGATGAGGCGGGCGAGCGACTGGCGCGCGCACCGCCATCCGTCGTGGTGGGCATTCGTCGCGCACCGCGTGTCGGGGCTCGCGCTCGCGATCTTCCTGCCGCTGCATTTCCTCGCGCTGTCGACGGCGCTGCGCGGCGATGCCGCGCTCGACGGCTTCCTGCGCTACACCGAGCGGCCGCTGTTCAAGGTCGCGGAGTGGGGCCTGGTCGTGCTGCTGGCCGTTCACCTCGCGGGTGGCGTGCGGATCCTGATGATCGAGTTCGCGCCGTGGTCGGGTCTGCGCAAGGATTTCATCGCGCTCACCTGCGGCGCTGGCATCGTCGCGGGGCTCGCGTTCGCGCTGGCGCTGCTGCACTGACGCCGGTCATGGAGGGTTGACGCAATGACGTTCAGGATCGAAACGGGAGCGGTGGAGGACGCGTCGCGCGAACTCTACATCCGCGCGCTCAAGATGCTGCCGCCCGACATCAAGGAAGGCTTCGCGGGCCTCGCCGCGCGCGAGACCGACGCGACCGCGCAGCGCGTGCTCGGCACGATGATCGCCAACATCGGCGTCGCCGAGGCGCGCGACAACCTGCTGTGCCAGGACACCGGGCTGCCGATCTACAACGTCGAGATCGGCCGCGGCGTCGCGGTCGACGGCGTCGCGCTCAAGGCGGCGATCCGCCGCGGCTGCGAGCGCGCGACGCGCGAGTACCCGCTGCGCTCGTCGGTCGTGCACCCGCTGACGCGCCACAACGAGCACACGTCCTGCGGCATCGACATGCCGGTGATCCACGTCGACTTCGTCGATGCCGAGGACACGCTCAAGGTGACGATGATCCCGAAGGGCAGCGGCTCGGAGAACAACTCGTTCCTCAAGATGGCGATCCCCGCCGAGGGCGTGGACGCGATCAAGACCTTCGTCGTCGACTGCGTGCTCGCCGCCGGCGGCAAGACCTGCCCGCCGACGATCGTCGGCGTCGGCATCGGCGGCACGTCCGACCATTGCGTCGCGCTCGCCAAGCGCGCCGCGACCCGCGCGCTCGGCACGCATTGCGCCGACGCCGACGGCGCGGCGCTCGAGGCGGAGCTCACGCGCGCCGTCAACGCGCTCGGCGTCGGTCCGCAGGGCCTCGGCGGCGACGCCACGGCGTTCGCCGTCCATATCGAGCTCGCGGCGACGCACATCACGATGAACCCGGTCGCCGTCAACATGCAATGCCATTCGGCGCGGCGCGCGAGCGCGACGTTCACGCCCGCCGGCGTGGCGTATGGCTACTGAACCTCGCTTCCTGCCGTCATTCCCGCGAAAGCGGGAATCCACGATTCCGCGCCGGCGTCACGCCTGGATCACCGCTTTCGCGGGGATGACGACAAGGAAATCGGCAAGTGCGTCCCGGCGGAGTCCCTGACGAAGGAAGCACGATGGCACACTACGAATTGACGATGCCGATCGACGAGGCGGCGGCGCGGCGCTTGCGCGTCAACGACACGGTGACGCTGCAGCGCACGCTCTACGGCATTCGCGACGCGACGCAGATCCACCTCTTCGACCGCGGCCGCACGACGCGCTTCGACCTCGCCGGTCACGCGGTCATCCACACCGCGCCCAACGTGCGCAAGGTGCCGGTCGACGCGGCCAATCCCGCGGGTTATGCGCCCGTGTGCATCGGTACCACCACGTCCGACCGGATGGAGCGCTTCACCGAGCCGCTGATGGCGCGCTACGGCGTGCGGATCATCGTCGGCAAGGGCGGCCTGCGCGACGCCTCGGCCAAGGCGTTCCGCGAGCACGGCGGCGTGTACCTCGCGATCGTCGGCGGCACCGCGGCGCTCGAGACGACGTGGATCGAGGCGATCGAGGATGTCGACCTCGACGACCTCAACCCCGAATCGCTGTGGAAATTCCGCATCCGCGACTTCGGCCCGCTGCTCGTCGCGATGGACAGCGCGGGCGGCAGCCTCTACGACGCCGTCCGCGACGACGCCGCCGCGCGGCGCGCGAAGGTGCTCGCGTCGCTCGGCGTGCGCTCGTGACGCGCACGCTCGCGACCGACATCCTGATCCTCGGCGCCGGGGGCGCGGGCCTCTTCGCCGCATTGCACGCGAAAGCCGCCGCGCCGGAGCTCGAGGTGACGGTCGCCGTCAAGGGGCTGCTCGGCAAGTGCGGCTGCACGCGGATGGTGCAGGGCGGCTACAACGTCGCGATCGGCAAGGGCGATTCGGTCGAGCGCCATTTCATGGACACGATCGAGGGCAGCAAGTGGCTCGCCGACCAGGATCTCGCGTGGACACTCGTCAACGGCGCGGTCGAGCGGATCCACGAGCTCGAGAACGAGCTCGGCTGCTTTTTCGACCGCAATCCCGACGGCACGGTGCACCAGAAGGCATTCGCCGGCCAGACGTTCGACCGCACGGTGCACAAGGGCGATCTCACCGGCATCGAGATCATCAATCGCCTCGCCGAGCAGGTGTGGGCGCGCGACATCGCAAGGCTCGAGGACCATCGCGCGATCGAGCTCGTGAAGACGGCCGACGGCGACGCGCTCGCCGGCGTGCTGATGATCGACATGCCGCGCGGTGAGTTCGTGCTCGTGCGCGCGAAGGCCGTGCTGCTCGCCACCGGTGGCGGGCCGACGATGTACCGCTACCACACGCCCTCCGGCGACAAGAGCTGCGACGGCCTCGCGATGGCGCTGCGCGCCGGGCTGCCGCTGCGCGACATGGAGATGGTGCAGTTCCACCCGACGGGATTGCTCGCCGGCCCCCACACGCGGATGACCGGGACGGTGCTCGAGGAAGGACTGCGCGGCGCCGGCGGGCATCTCCTCAACGGCGCGCACGAGCGCTTCATGCAGCGTTACGACCCGCGCGGCGAGCGCGCGACCCGTGACATCGTGTCGCGCGCGATCCACGCCGAAATGCGCGCCGGGCGCACGAGCCCCAACGGCGGCGTCTACATCGACATGCGCCACTTGGGCGCCGACAACGTGCGCCGCCAGTTCAAGGGCATGGTCGAGCGCTGCGCCGATTGCGGCTTCGACCTCGCCGGCGGGCTCGTCGAGGTCGTTCCGACCGCGCACTACATGATGGGCGGCGTGCGCTTCGCCGCCGACGGCGCGACGGCGCTGCCCGGCCTCTTCGCCGCGGGTGAGGACACGGGCGGCGTGCACGGCGCGAACCGCCTCGGCGGCAACGGCGTCGCCAACTCGACGGTGTTCGGCGCGATCGCCGGCGACACGATGGCCGCGTATGTGCGCCGCGTGGGGCAGTTGCGCGATGCGGATGCGCGCGCGGTCGACGCGAGCGTCGCACGCCACGAGCGGCCGTTCGCCGCGACCCCCGGCTCGCTCGAGCCGGTGCGCGAGGCGCTCTACGCGTGCATGTGGGACGACGTCGGCATCGCGCGCGACGCGGACGGCCTGCGGCGCGCGCAGGCGCGCCTCGCCGCGCTCGACGACGAGCTCGCGCGGATCGGCGTGGCCGACGACGACCGCGCCTTCAATCCGAGCTGGCACGACTGGCTCAACCTCGCCAGCTTGATCGGCGTCGGTCGCACGATCGCGGCCGCGGCGCTCGCGCGCGAGGACTCGCGCGGCGCGCATTTCCGCGAGGATTTCCCCGAGGCCGGCGACCTCGCGACGTCGACGTTCACCGTCGTGCAGCGGCGCGGCGATGACGACATCGCGATCGCGCGCGAGCCGGTGCGCTTCACGCGCGTGCGGCCGGGCGAGTCGCTGATCGCCGCCACGCTTTGATCGTCATTCCCGCGCAAGCGGGGATCCGGTCTTGACGCGAGAGAGTATTGCGCGGTTGGCCGACGATGCGCGCCACGGCTGGATCCCGGCTTTCGCGGGGATGACGGATGGGCTCAGCCGAGCACGACCCGGCGCAGGAGATTGAGCGCGCCGATCAGGAGCACGAGCTGGATCGCCTGAACGACCCGCTCGGCGGGCAAGCGCACGTGCAGTCGGCCGCCGAGCCAGAGACCGGCCAGCGCCACGGGAATCAGCAGCGCGGCGAGCGGGACGAGGCCGGGCTGCGCATACAGCGCCGCGCCCGCGAAGAGCCCGATCCGGCCGAGCGCGGTGGCGAGGATCAGCATGCCGTTGGTCGCGCGCAGCGCCGACTTGTCGGCGATGCGCGACGTCAGGAAGATCGCGTAGATCGGCCCGCCGGTGCCGAACAATGCCGTGAACACGCCGCCCGACGCGCCGAACACCGGCGCCCAGCGCGGCGCGATCGGCGCGGGCTTGCGCCTGACCAGCACCGCGCGCGCGAGATAGCCCAGCACGAACAGCGCGAGGAGCGCGAGCAGCGGTCGCTCGGGCGCGTGCACCAGCAGCGTCACCCCGGTGATCATGCCGACGGCGATCCACGGCGCGAGCCGCCCGAGCTCGCGCCACGCGACGTGGCCGTGGTTGCGCAGCGTCATCGTCGACGCGCTGACGAGGTCGAGCACGACGATCATCGGCACCATGAAGCGCAGCGGGAACAGCAGCACGAGGAACGGCGCCGCGGTGATCGACGAGCCGAAGCCGGTCAGGCCGAACACCGTATAGGCGACGAAGATGATCGCCGCCGCGGTGGCGATCGTCGCCGCATCGAAGGGCAGCGCCGTCATGCCGGGCGATCGCGTCGCACCGCGCGCGCCACGACGTGAAAGACGGGCCTCGGCACTTCGCTGGGGATTCGCGCCGGGAAGCGGCCCGGCACGCTCACTGCGCGTGCGCGAGCGCTTCGAGCGACGCGAGCGTCGCGTCGGCGACCTCGATGCCGCGCGTGCGCGCCGCGGCGTCGAGGCGCTGCCGCCGCGCGCCGGGCAGGCGCACGCCGTCGTCGGCGAGCATCGCCGCGACGAGCGTCTCGACGCGCTCGAGGTAGGTGTCGCGGCCCGCCAGCGCCGTGGGATCGATGACGAGGAACGCCTGGCCGATGCGCGGGCGGTTGCCTTCATCGACGAAGAACGAGTCGGCCTCGAAGCCGAACGCCGCGCCGCTCAGCGCGCAGCACAGAAGCTCGACGACGAGCGCGAGCATCGCGCCCTTGACGCCGCCGGCCGGCAGCATCATGCCGGTGAGACCCGCGGCGGGATCGGTGGTTGGCCTGCCGTCCTTGTCGAGCGCCCAGCCGAGCGGGATCGATTCGCCCTTCTTGGCGGCCACCATCAGCTTGCCGCGCGCGACCTCGGAGAGCGACAGGTCGACGACGAGCGGCGGCTCGCCGCGCCGCGGGAACGCCGCCGCGATCGGATTGGTGCCGAACAGCGCACGCCGGCCGCCGTGCATCGGCATCGCCGCCGGCGAGTTGCCGAACGCCAGCGCGACAAGCCCGGCGTCGGCGGCGGGCATCAGGTGGAACGCCGCCGCGCCGAAGTGGTGGCTGTTGGTCACGCCGGCGAATGCGACGCCGTTCGCCTTGGCGCGCGCGATGCACTCCCGCACCGCGAGCGCGCAGGCGGCGAACGCGAGGCCGTTGCCGGCGTCGACGAGGCACGCGGCGGGCTTCTCGTTGACGATGCGCGGCGCGGCCGTGCCCACCGCCCGGCCGTTGCGCAGGTGCGTCGCGTATTGCGCGACGCGCGACAGGCCGTGCGAGGCGAGGCCCTGCGCCTCGGCGTAGACAAGCGCCGCGGCGGTCGCCGCGGCCATTTCGCCGGACGCGCCGGCCTGCGCGAGCGCACCGCGCACCAGCGCGTCGAGGCGTTCGAGCGAGACGAGCGGCATCGTCAGGCGCCGCGCCGCGCGGCGAGGATCCCGTCGACGCGCTCGGCGATCATCGTGCTCACGCGCGCGTTCGACTCGGCGGTGACCCCGGCGAT
>JAICUU010000188.1 GCA_025935675.1 Burkholderiales bacterium | reverse complement strand
GCATTCGCGGGCGCCGTCGTGTCGACGGCGATCGTGTTCACGCTCGCCGGCCACCGCGACGCCCGCGCCTCGCCGCGGCTCCTGCTGACCGGCGTCGTCGTCGCCGCGGGATGGGGGGCCTTGATCGCGCTCATCCTGTCGGTGGCGCCGTCAGCTCAGGTCAAGGGCATGCTGTATTGGCTGATTGGCGACCTCAACGGCGCCGCCGATCCGCGCGCCGCGCTCGCGGCGCTCGCGGTCTCGCTTGTCGCATCGCTGTTCATCGCGCGGAGCCTGAATCGCCTCGCGCGCGGGCCCGATCATGCCGAGGCGCTCGGCGTCGACGTGCGGCGCACGGCGCTCGTCACGCACGGCATCGCCGCGTTCGCCGCCGCTGCGGCCGTCACGCAGGCCGGCAGCGTCGGCTTCGTCGGCCTCGTCGTGCCGCACGCGCTGCGGCTTGTCATCGGCAACGACCAGCGCGTGCTCCTGCCCGCGGCGGTGTTCGCCGGCGGCGCGCTGGTCGTCGTCGCCGACACGCTCGCACGCACGCTGTTCGCGCCGATGTCGGTGCCGGTCGGCGTGGTCACTGCCCTGGTCGGCGTGCCGACATTCCTCGTGCTGCAACGGCGCGCCGGATGAAGCCGCCGCTCCTCGCCGCGGGCGACCTTCGCGTCGGCATCGCCGGGCGTGTGCTGTGCGACGCGCTGTCGATCCGCGTCGCCGCCGGCGAGGTGTGGGCGATCGTCGGCCCCAACGGCGCCGGCAAGACGACGCTGCTGCGCACCCTCGCCGGCCTCGTGCCGCCGCTCGCCGGGCACATCCATCTCGCCGGCACGCCGCTCGCGTCGATGCCGCTGCGCGAGCGAGCCAGGGCGCGCGCCGTGCTGCCGCAGGACGACGTCGACGCATTCGCGATCTCGGCGCTCGACAGCGTGCTCGCCGCGCGTCATCCACATCTTGCGTGGCACGCGTTCGAGCGCCCGCACGACCGCGACGTCGCGATGGCGGCGCTCGCCGTGTTCGGCGTCGACTCGCTCGCGCAGCGCGACGTGCGCACGCTGTCGGGCGGCGAGCGCCGGCGCGTGGCGCTCGCCGAGCTCCTCGCGCAGCAGGCGCCCCTGATGCTGCTCGACGAGCCGTCGTCGCATCTCGACGTCGGCCAGCAGGTCGCCGCCCTCGATGCGCTCGCGCAGGCGGCGCGCACTCAGGCACGCGCCCTCGTCATGGTGCTGCACGACCTGCATCTCGCCGCTCGCTATGCCGACCATGTCGTGCTGCTCGGCGAAGGCCGGGCCGACGCCGGTGACGCGGCGGCGATGCTCGACGCCGGGAGGCTGTCGGCGCTGTTCGCGCGGCCGCTCGTCGCGCTGGGCGAAGGG
This sequence comes from Burkholderiales bacterium, assembly GCA_025935675.1. Taxonomy (GTDB): domain Bacteria; phylum Pseudomonadota; class Gammaproteobacteria; order Burkholderiales; family Casimicrobiaceae; genus VBCG01. Next base: position 5,251 of record JAICUU010000188.1, on the reverse strand, counting down.
CGGCTGCGCACGTTCGTGCCGCGCTAGGCTGCCGTCATTCCCGCGAAAGCGGGAATCCAGTCGTGACGCAGCAATGATCGCGTCGTCGAATCGTCTCGGTGTCAAGGCTGGATCCCCGCCTTCGCGGGGATGACGATGCACCGGCGTCAGCGCGCGATTGCCGCGCAGAGGGTCGCGACGCCTTGCGCGAACCGCGGGCCCGGGCGGTGCAAGAGGTTGGCGTCGACGACACGCAGGCGGCCGTCGCGCACCGCCGGGATCTGCGGCCAGCGCTTCCACGCGTCGAGCCAGGCGGGCCGCTTCGCGTCGTCCGCGCCGGCGACGATCACGTCCGGCGCGGCGGCGATCACCGCCTCGGTGTCGACGACCGGCGCGGCGACCGTGAGGCCGCCGAACACGTTGACCCCGCCGCACAGCGCGATCGCCTGGCTGATCAGATGGCCGCCGCCGATCGTGAAGATCGGCTCTCCCCAGATTTCGTAGAACACGCGCGTGGGGGCGGGTCGTGGTGATGCGGAATCCGGTGCAGGAGTCGCGACACGCGCTACGCTGCCCTCTCCCTGCTTTGCGGGGCGTGGGTGCGCGGCGGCGATCGCGTCGCGGAATGCGCGCGCGGCGCGCGCCGCCACGGACGTCGTGCCGGCCAGCACGCCCAGCCGCTCGAGGTCGACGGCGATGTCGTCGATCGTTTTCGCGTCGGAGGTGAAGATCGCGATGCCGCGGCGGCGGATCGCCGCGAGCTGCGCCGACGTCGTGTACGGCCACGTGACGACGAGGTCGGGCGCGAGCGCGACGAGCCGCTCGAGGTCGATCGCGTTGACGTCGCCGACGCTCGGCAGGCGCGCGGCCTGCGGCGGGAAGTTCGAGCCGGCGACGACGCCGACGACCTGCGCACCCGCGCCCGCCGCGAACAGGAGCTCGGTGGCGTGTGGCGCGAGCGAAACGATCCGGCGCGCCGGCGCGGCGAGCGTGACGCGCGCGCCGGCATCGTCGACGACTGCCACCTCCGCGCACGCGGCGGCGGCCGCAAGCGTCGTCGCGAGCGCCACGCTCACGACGATGAGCGCACGCGCCGTGCGCATCAGATCGCCCAGCGCAGCCCGGCGAACCATTGCGCGCCGCCCGTCGCGTAATCGGCGACGAGCTCGTAATGCTTGTCGAGCACGTTGTTGGCGCGCAGCGCCAGCGTCATGCCGTGCGCGAGCGTCCATTCGGCGGTGAGGTTGACAACCGCGTAGCCGCCCATGCGCGCCATGTTGGCGGCGTCGTCGAAGCGATGGGTCGACGCGACGACTTCGGCGCCGAGCTGCCAGGCGCCGATCCTGTGCAGCGCGGACACGCTCGCGTGCGTGTGGGCGCGCCGCGGCAACAGGTTGCCGGTGTCGTCGTCGCGCGGCGAGGCCATGTCGAGCGCCGCTTTCAGCGTGGTTCCGCCGAACGCGGCGCTGCCGGTCAGCGTGGCGCCGGTGATCGTCGCGCGCTCGAGGTTCTGCGGCGCGCAGTTGAAGCTCGCGTCGCAGGCGAACAGGATCAGGTCGTCGATGCGATTGCGGTACGCCACGAGGCTCGCGTCCAGCGTGGCGCCGCCCCATGCGCCGTTCCAGTAGACGCCGCCCTCCACGTTGCGCGAGCGCTCCGGCTCCAGATCCGGGTTCGAGAAGCCGGGGAAATAGAGGTCGTTGAACGACGGCGCCTTGAACGCCGTGCCGTAGCTCGCGGTCGCGCGCCATGCCGGCGTGAAGCGGTAGCCCCACGCGATCGCGCCGGTGGTGCGGCTGCCGAACTGCGTCGAGTCGTCGTGGCGCAGGTTCGCCTGCAGCGCATGGCCACCGAGCGCCATCTGCCAGGCGCCGAACACCGCGTTGGTGTCGCGCGAAGTCACGGCGAAGGCCTCGTCGGTATCGACGTCCTCCTCGCGACGCTCGACGCCGAGCGTCGCCACGGCACGCGTCACGCCCAGTGACGCGAGCGGCGCATGCACGTCGAATTCGTTCTGCCACGTGTACTGGCGCTGGCGGGTGCGAAACGGGAAGTCACCCGAGCCGAGCTTCGATAGCGAGTCGTCGCTGCCGAGGCCGGCGACGAGCCGCGACGTCCACCACGGCGCGAGCGCATTGACGCTGGTGACGCCGTAGCTCTCGAGCGTGGTGATCGTGCGGTCGTCGAACGCGTCGCCGCCGTCGAACTCGGCGTTCATCCGGCTGCGGAAATACTGGCCGGACAACGTCTGGCCCTTCGCCCAGTCGACGCTGCCGTTGGCGCTGGCGCTGCCGCTGCGATAGCCGTCGCGATCAGGGTCGTAGCTGAAATTGGCCGGGTTGTCGATCGCATTGAAGCCGTTGCTGCGCGCGCCCTCGACCTGCAACGCCGCGCGCCAATGCGCGCCGCCGCCCGACACGCCGGCGCTCGCGTTGACGGTGTCGTAGCGACCATAGCCCGCGCTCGCGTTGGCGTGAGTGCCGTCGCCGCCCTTGCGGGTGAACACCTGCACGACGCCGCCGATTGCGTCGCTGCCGTAGATCGACGATGCCGGTCCGCGCAGGATCTCGATGTGATCGATGTCGGCGAGAGGGATGGCCTCGATCGCCGTCGTGCCCGAGCTCGATGCCGACACCCGCAGGCCGTCGACCAGCACCACCACCTGGTTGGTGTTGGTGCCGCGCATGAAGAGGCCCGACGTCGCACCCGGGCCACCGTTCTGCGTGATCTCGATGCCGGGCTGGCGCTGCAAGAGCTCGGCCAGGCTGTCGGCGCCGCTGCGCGCGATCGTATCGGCGTCGACCACCGTGACATCGGCGAGCAACGTGGCGAACGGCTGCGGCGCACGCGCCGCGGTGACGAACATCGGCGGCATCGCGACGGTGACGTCGCGCGCCTCGGTGGCGCCGGGTGCGGCGTACACGCGAGCGGCGACGAGTGCCAGTGACGCGCAAGCGAGGGGGCGCGCGGCAACGCTCCACGCGCGCGCGGCTTTGTGACGAGGGGACATCGCGTCGTTCCTTTCCTGCCATGCCGACCCGCATGGCCGTGCCTTCGACGAAATGCGGCACGCAAGGTGAACGACGGGCACGGTCGGGCGACGACGGCGTCCGCCGCGACGCCTCCCGCACCGCGCTTGGCGCCGGCGTGCCTCAAGCGAGGCGCGCCAGCTTGTGCAGGCCGGTCTCCGGGCTCGCCGGTCTTGATCGCTCGCCTTCCCGTCTGACGACAGTGGCGATATCGAGCGATCCGCACCGGCCTACCGTTGCGGGGGCAGCCGCGGCATGGCGCGCTCGAAGGCGCGCGTCACCGCATTCCCGTTTCATCCGCCGCGATTCGAGCGCGCGGCGAACACCTGCGCCTCGATTCTACCGCGCGCCAACACCGCCTCGCCGCGACGGGCGGCCACGCGGCCCCGCGCGGGGGCGTGCACGAGGGGCCGCTGCTATAATTCGCGCCCTTCCGGCAATGCGCGGCGCCCCCACCGAATGACCAGCGGCCCCGGGGCAAGGCGAATCGAAGTGACGCAGAAGCTCTACATCCGGACGTTCGGATGCCAGATGAACGAGTACGACTCGGACAAGATGGCCGACGTGCTCGCCGCCAGCGACGGCCTCGCGCTGACCGACACGCCCGACGACGCCGACGTCATCCTGTTCAACACCTGCTCGGTGCGCGAGAAGGCGCAGGAGCGCGTGTTCCACGACCTGGGCCGCGTGCGCGCGCTGAAAGCCGCGCGGCCCGACGTCATCATCGGCGTCGGCGGCTGCGTGGCGTCGCAGGAAGGCGCGGCGATCGTCGCGCGCGCGCCGTACGTCGACGTCGTGTTCGGCCCGCAGACGCTGCACCGGCTGCCGGCGCTGATCCGCGCGCGGCGCGAGAGCGGCGCGCCGCAGGTCGACATCACGTTCCCCGCGATCGAGAAGTTCGACCACCTGCCGCCGCCGCGCGTCGAGGGCGCCGCGGCGTTCGTGTCGATCATGGAAGGCTGCAGCAAGTATTGCTCGTTCTGCGTCGTCCCATACACGCGCGGCGAGGAGGTGAGCCGCCCGCTCGACGACGTGCTGACCGAGGTCGCCGACCTCGCCGACCAGGGCGTGCGCGAGCTGACGCTGCTCGGCCAGAACGTCAACGCGTACCGCGGCACGTGCAGCGCCGAGGACGACGCGAGCGGCATCGCCGACTTCGCGATGCTGCTCGACTACGTCGCCGAGGTGCCGGGCCTCGAGCGCATCCGCTACACGACGTCGCATCCGAAGGAGATGAGCGCGCGGCTCGTCGACGCGTACCGGCGCGTGCCGAAGCTCGTGTCGCAGCTGCACCTGCCGGTGCAGTCGGGCAGCGACCGGGTTTTGGCGGCGATGAAGCGCGGCTACACGGCGCTCGAGTACAAGTCGATCGTGCGGCGGCTGCGCGCGGCGCGCCCGGGGCTTTCGCTGTCGTCGGACTTCATCGTGGGCTTTCCCGGCGAGACCGACGCCGATTTCGAGGCGACGCTGAAGCTCGTCGACGACGTCGGCTTCGACGGCAGCTTCAGCTTCCTCTACAGCGCGCGGCCGGGCACGCCCGCCGCGGACCTGCCCGGCGCCGTGCCGGACGACGTCAAGAAGGCGCGGCTCGCGCGCCTGCAGGCACGGCTCGACGCGCAGTACGCGGCAGCGAGCCAGGCGATGGTCGGCAGCCGCCAGCGCGTGCTCGTCACCGGCCATGCCGCCAGGGACCGACGCGAGCTCGCCGCGCGCACCGACAATAACCGCGTCGTCAACTTCGCCGGCGACGCATCGCTCATCGGCACCTACGTCGACGTCGTCGTCACGCACGCGCTGCCGCATTCGCTGCGCGCCGACGCCCTGCGCTAACCCGCGCACGACGCGCACCCGCGCGCTCAAGGATCGCCCTTCGCCATGCCAGCCCGCATCCTCGTCCGCACGTCCACCGCCATCGCGGTCGCCGCGCTCGTCCTCTGTAACGGTTGCGCGAGCGTCGCGCCGGCATCGTCGCAGGCCGCCAACGCAGCCGCCAAGCCCGCCGATCCGAATGCCGTCGCCGCCGCCGCGACAGCCGCGGCGAACGCCGCGAGCCATGCGCCGCCCGTGGCGACGGCGCCCGGCGCGCCGGGCGGCACCGCGGCCGCGTCGGCTGCCGCAGCCGGCGCCGCGGCCGCCGCGGCGGCGGCCGCGACGAAACCTTTCGCCGACGTGATCAAGGGCGCGGCCGTGCACCGCGGCCTCTTCACGCTCTACACGAAGGACGACAAGGTGTGGCTCGAGCT
>JAICUU010000156.1 GCA_025935675.1 Burkholderiales bacterium | reverse complement strand
GTCTGCGCGGTCGATGCGCACATTTCATCGTCATTCCCGCGCGGCCGTCATCGTCATTCCCGCGCAGCCGTCATCGTCATTCCCGCGCAGCCGTCATCGTCATTCCCGCGCAGCCGTCATCGTCATTCCCGCGCAACCGCCATCGTCATTCCCGCGCAGCCGTCATCGTCATTCCCGCGCAAGCGGGAATCCAGAATTGGCAACTCGGCATCGCGGCGAAGCGCACATCGGCGACGTCACGGCTGGATCCCCGCCTTCGCGGGGATGACGGCAGTGCGCTCGTTATCGGTATGACGGCAGTGCGCTCGTTATCGGTATGACGGCAGTGCGCTCGTTACCGGTATGACGGCAGTGCGCTCGTTACCGGTCAGGAGACCTTGGCCGCGCGGCGCTTGCCCGTCGCCGCGGGCGGCGCGCTGCGCACGCGGTGCGCGTCGAGCACCGGCTTCAGATAGCGGCCCGTGAAACTCGCAGGGTTGGCGGCGACGTCGGCCGGCGTGCCTTCGGCGATGATCCGTCCCCCGCCGGCGCCGCCTTCGGGGCCAAGATCGACGATCCAGTCGGCGGTCTTGATGACGTCGAGGTTGTGCTCGATGACGACCACCGTGTTGCCGTGGTCGCGCAGCCGGTGCAGCACGGTGAGCAGCATCTCGATGTCGTGGAAGTGCAGCCCGGTGGTCGGCTCGTCGAGGATGTACAGCGTGCGCCCGGTATCGCGCTTCGAGAGTTCGAGCGCCAGCTTGACGCGCTGCGCCTCGCCGCCCGACAGCGTCGTCGCCGACTGGCCGAGCGTGATGTAGCCGAGACCCACGTCGAGCAGCGTGGCGAGCTTGCGCGCCACCGACGGCACCGGCTCGAAGAACGCGTACGCCTGCTCGACGGTCATCGCCAGCACTTCGTGGATGTTCTTGCCCTTGTAGCGGATCTCGAGCGTCTCGCGGTTGTAGCGCTGCGCGTGGCAGACGTCGCAGGGCACGTAGACGTCGGGCAGGAAGTGCATCTCGACCTTGATGAGGCCGTCGCCCTGGCAGGCCTCGCAGCGGCCGCCCTTGACGTTGAACGAAAATCGCCCCGGCCCGTAGCCGCGCTCGCGCGCTTCCTTGACCTGCGCGAAGAGCTCGCGAATGGGCGTGAAGAGCCCGGTGTACGTCGCCGGGTTGGAGCGCGGCGTGCGGCCGATCGGGCTCTGGTCGACGCTGATCACCTTGTCGAAGTGCTCGAGGCCATCGATGTCGGCGTACGCCGCCGGCTCGTCGGCGCTGTCGTAGAGGTGCCGCGCGACGGCGTGGTAGAGCGTGTCGTTGACGAGCGTCGACTTGCCGGATCCCGACACGCCGGTGACGCAGACGAAGAGACCCACCGGGAGCGTCAACGCCACGTCGCGTAGGTTGTTGCCGCGCGCGCCGGTGATCGTCAGCGTACGCTTGGGATCGGGCCGGTGCGTGAGCGGCGGCATCGGGATCTGCCGGTGGCCCGCGAGGTATTGCCCGGTGAGCGAATGCGGCGCGCGGCGGATGTCGTCGGGCGTGCCCTGCGCGACCACCTGCCCGCCGTGCTCGCCCGCGCCGGGCCCCATGTCGACGACGAAGTCGGCAGCGACGATCGCGTCGTGGTCGTGCTCGACGACGATGACGCTGTTGCCGAGGTCGCGCAGGTGCTTCAATGTCGCGAGCAGGCGGTCGTTGTCGCGCTGGTGCAGGCCGATCGACGGCTCGTCGAGCACGTACATGACACCGGTCAGGCCCGAGCCGATCTGCGACGCGAGGCGGATGCGCTGCGCCTCGCCGCCCGACAACGTCTCGGCGGAGCGGTCGAGCGACAGGTAATCGAGGCCGACGTTGTTGAGGAACGCGAGGCGCGACACGATCTCCTTGACGATCTTGTCGGCGATCGCCGCGCGCTGGCCATCGAGGGTGAGCGACGCGAAGAACGCCGACGTCTCCTTGAGCGGCCACTCCGACACCTCGTAGATGGCGCGCTCGCCGACCTTGACGTGGCGTGCGTCGCGCTTCAGGCGCGTGCCGCCGCATTCCGGGCACGGCTTGTTGTTGAGGTACTTGGCGAGCTCCTCGCGCACCATCTGGCTGTCGGTCTCGCGGTAGCGCCGCTCGAGGTTCGGCACGATGCCCTCGAACGCATGCTCGCGCGTCACCGCGCGGCCGCGATCGGACAGGTAGACGAACGGGATCTTCTCGGTGCCGGAGCCGTACAGCACGACCTCGCGCACGCGCTCGGGCAGCTTGTCGAACGGCTTGTCGAGGTCGAACGCGAGGTGCTTCGCGAGGCTTTGCAGCAGGTGGTAGTAGAACTGGTTGCGCCGGTCCCAGCCCTTGATCGCGCCCGACGCGAGCGACAGCTGCGGAAACCCGACGACGCGCTTGGGATCGAAGAAGCTGATCGCGCCGAGGCCATCGCAGCGCGGGCACGCGCCGGCGGGATTGTTGAACGAGAAGAGGCGCGGCTCGAGCTCGGCGAGCGAATAGTTGCAGGTCGGGCACGCGAATTTCGCCGAGTACAGGTGCTCGACACCCGTGTCCATCTCGGCGACGACGGCGCGGCCGTCGCCGTGGCGCAGCGCCGTCTCGAACGACTCGGCGAGGCGCTGCTTGAACTCGGCCTCGACCTTCAAGCGGTCGACGACCACCTCGATCGTGTGCTTGCTGTTCTTGGTGAGCTTCGGCACCGCGTCGATCTCGTGGACCTTGCCGTCGACGCGCACGCGCACGAAGCCCTGCGCGCGCAGCTCGATCAAGAGCTCGGCGTGCTCGCCCTTGCGGTTGACGATGACGGGGGCGAGGATCATCAGCTTGGTGCCCGCCGGCATCGCCAGCGTCGAGTCGACCATCTGCGAGATCGTCATCGACGTGAGCTTCTGCTCGGGATGGTTGGGGCAGTACGGCTCACCGACGCGCGCGTAGAGGAGCCGCAGGTAGTCGTGGATCTCGGTGACGGTGCCCACCGTCGAGCGCGGGTTGTGCGACGTGGCTTTCTGCTCGATCGAGATCGCCGGCGACAGCCCCTCGATCAGGTCGACGTCGGGCTTTTCCATCAGCTGCAGGAACTGGCGCGCATACGCCGACAGCGACTCGACGTAGCGGCGCTGGCCCTCGGCGTACAGCGTGTCGAACGCGAGCGAGCTCTTGCCCGACCCCGACAGCCCGGTGACCACGATCAGCTGGTGGCGCGGCAGGTCGAGATTGACGTTCTTGAGGTTGTGCGTGCGAGCGCCGCGAATGCGTATCGAGTCCATGGATCCTGCGAGAAATCGTGCCTCGCGCACCGCGCCGGCGCCGCCGGATGCGCCGCGTTCGGCGCCTGCCGGGGCTCGGCCGTCGGTCGTAGAGCGGCGAGGCGAACCTGTTACTATACTTTCTTTCGAACGTCCGTTCACCCGCGGAGCCTCCCGCGGCCGCCACAAGCGCTGGAGAGCCACTCATGGCATCGGTCAACAAGGTCATCCTGCTCGGCAACCTCGGGCGCGACCCCGAAACCCGCTACACCACGGGCGGCGACGCCGTCACCAACCTGCGCATCGCCACGTCCGAGCAATGGAAGGACAAGAGCGGGGAGAAGCAGGAGCGCACCGAATGGCACAGCGTCGTGCTGTTCGGCCGCCAGGCCGAAGTGGCCGGCGAATACCTCAAGAAAGGCCGCTCCGTTTATATTGAGGGCCGCCTGCAGACTCGCAAGTACACCGACAAGGAAGGCGTCGAGAAATACTCGACGGAGATCGTCGCCGACCGGATGCAGCTGCTCGGCGGCCGCGGCGAAGGTGGCGGCGACGCCGAGTTCGGCGGCAGTGCAACTTCGTCCGGCGGCGGGGGCGGCGGACAGCGCCGCGAAAGCCCGGCCGGCGGCGGTGCCAAGCCGGCCGGCGCCAAGAAGGGCGTCGACGACTTCGACGACGACATTCCCTTCTAGGCGGGCTGATGTCATCCCCGCGCGAACGTCATCCCCGCGCGAACGTCATCCCCGCGCGAACGCCATCCCCGCGAAATCGGGAATCCAGGCTTGACGCCACGAAGGACGCGGCCCACTCGGCTCAGTTCGCGGTCACGACTGGATTCCCGCTTTCGCGGGAATGACGCGTCTCAGGCGTCGAGGCCGTAGCGCGGTCGCGCCGCGGCCGCTTCATCCGACACGAAGTACGCCAGCACCGCGCGAGCGCGTGACGGCTGGCGCGACGCGCGGCAGACGGCCCCGCTGAACGCCGTCGTCGCCGCAATCGCAGCCGGCAGCACGCCGGCAACGCGGATTCCCGCCACGCCCACCAGTTCGCTCGCCTGCTGGAAGCCGATCGCGGCGTCGCCGCGCGCGATGACGCTCGCGACGCTCACGCCGGGCGGCGCCTGCACGAGGCGCGTCGCCACGCGCTCGGCAATATCCCAGCGCGCGAGGAGTTCCAGCAGGTGATGGCCGCTCGGTCCGGTCGAATAGGCAATCCGGGGTGCGCCGAGCACCGCCTCGCGCACCGCGTCGGGCGTGTCCATCGCCGGCACGTCGACATGCTCCGCGACTGCCATCGCCATGGACGCGTGTGCAAGCGTCACGCGGCTCGCCGGATCGACGTGACCGTCGCGCGCGAGCGTATCGATCGCGCCTTGCGCCAGCACGACGAAGTCGAACGCCTCGCCCGCCGCGACGCGGCGCACGGCATCGACGCCGCCGACCGATTCGACGCACACGTCCACACCCACGCGCGCCTCGCTGCCCGCGCAAACCTCGCCGAGCCAGCGCGCCACCGCCATCGACGAGATGCCGGCGACCGCCGTTACGTCACGCCGATGCGCGGCGGAGGGCGCGGTGTCAGTCAACGTATTTGAGCCCGGCCTTGGCGAGCGGCTCGCGCATCGCGTACATGTCGAGCCCGAGAACGCCCGCGGCGAGCTTGGCACGCTTGGCACCCTCGTTCGCCTCGCGAGCGCGCGCCGCGGCGACCGCGTCGGCGGCTCGCGCGCGCGGCACGGCGACGACGCCATCGTCGTCGGCGACGACGAGATCGCCCGGCGTGACGAGCGCGCCCGCGCAGACGACGGGCACGTTGACCGAGCCGAGCGTCGCCTTGACGGTGCCCTTGGCCGAGATCGCGCGGCTCCACACCGGGAAGCACATCGCCGTGAGCGCCGCGACGTCGCGCACACCGCCGTCGATCACCAGCGCCGCGGCGCCGCGCGCCTTGAAGCTCGTGGCGAGAAGGTCGCCGAAATAGCCGTCGGTGCATTCGGCGGTGATCGCGGCGATGACGACGTCGCCGGGCGCGATCTGCTCCGCCACGACGTGCAGCATCCAGTTGTCGCCCGGATGCAGCAACACCGTGACCGCCGGGCCCGCGACACGCGCGCCGGCGAACAACGGGCGCATGTACGGCTGCATGAGGCCGGTGCGGCCCTGCGCCTCGTGCATCGTCGCGGTGCCGAAGCCGGCAGCGTCGGCGGCGAGCGCGCGGTCGACGCGCGCGATGTTGCGATGGACGACACCGAGCTCGTACACGGTCAGGCTCCTTTCGTCGGGAGCGCGGCGTCGAGCCGCGGATAGACGCGCCGCGCGTTGCCCTCGTAGATCTTGAAGCGGTCGGCCGCGTTGAGCGCCGGCTGCGCGTCGATGTAGCGGCGCGTGTCGTCGTAGAAGTGCCCGGTCTCGGGATCGATGCCACGCACCGCGCCGACCATCTCGCTGGCGAACAGCACGTTGTCGACCGGGATCACGCGCGTCAGGAGATCGATGCCCGGCTGGTGGTAGACGCAGGTGTCGAAATACACGTTGCGCAGGAGGTGCTCGGCCAGCAGCGGCTTCTTCATGTCCTGCGCGAGGCCGCGCAGCCGCCCCCAGTGATACGGCGCCGCGCCGCCGCCATGCGGGATGACGAGCCGCAACGTCGGGAAATCGCGGAACAGGTCGCCCTGGATGAGCTGCATCACCGCCGTCGTGTCGGCATTGAGGTAGTGCGCGCCGGTGGTGTGGAACGCCGGGTTGCAGCTCGTGCTGACGTGGATCATCGCCGGCACCTCGTACTCGCAGAGCTTCTCGTAGATCGGGTACCAGTGGCGGTCGTGGAGCGGCGGGCTCGTCCAGTGGCCGCCGGACGGGTCGGGATTCAAGTTCACCGCGACGCTGCCGTACCGCTCGACGCACTTGACGAGCTCGGGAATGCACGTCGCGGGATCGACGCCCGGGCTCTGCGGCAGCATCGCCGCCGGCACGAAGCGCCCCGGGAACAGCCGGCTCACGCGAAAGCACAGCTCGTTGCAGATCGCGGCCCACGTGCTCGACACGGCGAAGTCGCCGACGTGATGCGCCATGAAGCTCGCGCGCGGGCTGAACACCGTGATGTCGATGCCGCGCTCGTCCATCAGCCGCAGCTGGTTGGGCTCGATCGACGCACGGATCTCGTCGTCGCCGATGCGCAGGTCCGACGGGCTCGGCGCGCCCGCGGGGTTGCCGATCGCCGCGACCTGGCGCGCGCGCCATTGCTCGAGCGCCGGAGGCGCCGTCGTGTAGTGGCCGTGGATGTCGATGATCATCGTGCGTCCTCGCGCCGGGCATGAATCGCCGTCACCGCGCTCGCACCGGGGCGGTCCGGCCCGACGCGGGCCGCCGAAGCCGCTTTCACATCCGCCGCGATCCGGTCGGCCTGCGCGCGCCACGCCGTATCGCCGGCGGTCGCGAACGTCCCGGTGCGCGCGAGGTCGGCGAGCCACTGCTGGCGCTCCGCGATCGCCGCGGTCATCAGCGGCTCGAGCCCCGCTTCGCGCACCGTCGCCGCGGCTTCGCGCATCTCCTCGGCCCGGCGTTGCCCGTGCTGGATCACGCGGCTGAAGAAATAGTCGCCATTGCGCTCCCAATCGATGCCGGGAAACGTCTCCGCGAGCGATGCGATCACCGCGTCCTCGACGCCGTAGCGCCGCGCCGTGACATAGCTTTCGATGACCAGCGCTTCCAGCCCCTTGATCATCACGCTGCGCGACATCTTGATTGCCGAGGCGACGCCGAAACGCTCCGACGCGACCTTCGCGGCGAAGCCGAGCGTCGCGAGCGTGGGCAAGAGCGCTGTCGCAGCCGGGCCGCCGAGTAGCATGGGCACCTGGATCCCGTACGGCGGTACCGACGTCATCACCGCCGCCTCGACGTAGCGGCCGCCGGCGCGCGCGATCGCGTCGCCGCACGCAGCCTTGACGCGTGGCGACGCGGAATTCACGTCGAGCACGAACGCGCCGCGTCGCAGCGCCGGTGCGACACTGTCCACCGCGGCGCGCGTCTCACTCGCGGTGACGGCGGAGATCACGAGATCGGCATCGGCGACGACCGCCGACGCGCTTTCGCGCAGCGCGATGCCGGCCGCGCTCGCGCGCTCGCGCAGCGCGCCGGACCGCACCGGATCGCCCATCAGCTTGTCGTAGGCCACGACGCCTGCCACGCCGCGCGCAATGAGTGCGCGCCCGAAGATCGTGCCGACCTCGCCGCAACCGATCAGCGCGATGCGCAGCGTCTCGACCGATGGCGCGCCGGCTTCCGCAACGCTGGTCATCGGGTGTCCTTTCGCTCCCACTCGGCTTCCTTCGCGCCCGCACCCGCGACCGAGTACAACGCACCCGGCGCGTTGCGCGTCTTCTGGAATGCTTCCAGCGTCTCGCCGCGCATCGCCGCGTAGATGTGCAGGTTCGACACGCCCACCACCGCGCCGAGCTTTTCCAGCATGAAGAAGATGACACCGTAGTGGATCATGCCGCGCCAGTCGCGGCGGCGTACGAGGTCGCGCTCCTCGTCGCTCAAGCCGGCGTCGGCGAACGCGCCTTCGGGATCGGCGAGGAAGCGCGCGCGGTGCGCGGGCTCCACCATCCGGTGCAGGAAGTCGTTGAGCCGGTACGCCTTGCGGCTTCGCGCGTAGTCGAACGGGTACGTGCCGGGCAGCCGCTCGACGCCCGCCAGCTGGCGCGCGCCCTCGACACGCAGCCGTGCGAGCGCG
>JAICUU010000205.1 GCA_025935675.1 Burkholderiales bacterium | reverse complement strand
CCCACCCGCGATTTGCTGACCGACCGCGGGATGATGGGCGACGGCGTCGTCGACCTGCCGCTGCTGCGGCGCTGGATGGAAAAGGCCGGCTATCGCGGCCTGCACGAGGTCGAGATCTTCTCCGAGCGCTGGTGGGCCGAGGAGCCGCGCCACGTGCTCGCCACCTGCATCGAGCGCCATTCGAACGCCACGTAGGCGTTTACGTCGCCGCCGCGAGCCACTCGCGCGCCCATCGGCGCTTTTTCTTGCGTGGGCGTGGCGCTTCCGCCGCGCACCGCCTGCGGTGACGAGGCTGCCTAGCGCGCGCCCTGCGTCATCCTGAACTCGGCGTGCAGGTTCACGTCCTTGGTCTCGCGGAGGAACAGCATGCCGACGACGAAGCTCATCAGCGCGAACGCAACGACGTACCAGAGCCCGTAGTAGATGTTGCCGTTGATCGCGACCATCGCGAACGCCGCCGGCGGCAGGAACCCGCCGAACCAGCCGTTGCCGATGTGGTACGGCAGCGACATCGACGTGTAGCGGATGCGTGTCGGGAAGAGCTCGACGAGATACGCGGCGATCGGCCCGTAGACCATCGTCACGAGGAGGCCCAGCACGAACAGGATCGCGACCAGCATCGGCAGGTTCATCTGGCCGCGGTCGGCGGCCCCGGGATAGCCGTGCGCGCGGATCTCGTCGCCGAGCGCCCGGTCGAGCCCCGCGGTGCGCGCGAGGAGCGCACCCGGCGCGAGGCCCGCGCCCTCGAAGCCCGTGATCGTCTTGTCGCCGATGCGCACGCTCGCCACGGCGCCCGGCGGCGCCTCGACGTTGCGGTAGCTGACCGACGAGCGCGCGAGCAGGTTCTTGATGATGTCGCACGACGTCGTGAACCGCGATACGCCGGCGAAGTTGAACTGGAACGAGCACGCCTTCGGATCGGCGAAGACGGTCACCGGGGCGCTCGCCTGCGCGGCCTCGAGCGCCGGGTTGGCGAAGTGCGTCAGCCCCTTGAACAGCGGGAAATAGATCGCCGCCGAGATCAGGAAGCCGGCCATGATGATCGGCTTGCGGCCGATCCGGTCGGACCACGTGCCGAACACGACGAAGAACGGCGTCGCCAGCAGCAGTCCCGCGCCGACGAGGAGGTTGGCGGTCAGCGAGTCGACGCCGAGCGTCTGGGTCATGAAGAAGAGCGCGTAGAACTGGCCGCCGTACCAGACGACGGCCTCGCCCGCCGTGAGCCCGAACAGCGCGACCAGCACGACCTTGAGGTTGCGCCAGTTGCCGAACGATTCGACGATCGGCGCTTTCGAGCCGCGGCCTTCGGCCTTCATGCGCCGGAAGATCGGCGACTCGTTGAGCTGCAGGCGGATGTACACCGAGAAGACGAGCAGGATGAGCGACAGCAGGAACGGAATACGCCAGCCCCAGATGTCGAACGACTGCGGCATCAACTGGCGGCACACGACGATCACCACCAGCGACACGACGAGGCCGAGCGTTGCCGTCGTCTGGATCCACGACGTGTAGCCGCCGCGCCGCCCTTCCGGCGAATGCTCGGCGACGAACGTCGCGGCGCCGCCGTATTCGCCGCCGAGCGCGAGGCCCTGCAGGAGCCGCAAGCCGATCAGGATCACCGGCGCCGCCATGCCGATCTCGGCGTAGCCGGGCAGCAACCCGACGATGAACGTCGAAAAGCCCATGATCATGATCGTCACGAGGAACGTGTACTTGCGGCCGACGAGGTCGCCGAGCCGCCCGAACACCAGCGCGCCGAACGGCCGCACCGCGAAGCCGGCGGCGAACGCGAGCAGTGCGAAGATGAAAGCCGCCGTCGAGCTCGAATGGACACCGGAGAAGAACTGCTTCGCGATGATCGGCGCGAGCGAGCCGTACAGGTAGAAGTCGTACCACTCGAATACCGTGCCGAGCGAAGACGCGAAGATCACGCGGCGCTCTTCCGGCGTGAGCCCGGCGGGCCTCGCCGCCCGGGGCGCTTGCGCAAGCGTGCTCATCCGCGGCTCCTCGTGTGACCGGCGTCGCGCGAAAGCGACGCCGCGTCGCTGCGAGCGACACAAGCGCCGCCCGCGGCAAGGATGATGGAGCGGTTGCGGGGCGTCAACGACCGCCCGGCGGCGCGCGATGTGCGTCGACGCGTCGTCGCGTACAGCGTGTTACGGCGTGCAGGCGTCGACCGGCAGCACCACCGCCTGCAACACGTCGCCGCGCTTGGGATCCTGCACGAACGCCACGACTTTCGGCGCGCGCCCGTCGCCGGGCAGCGTGAAGCGCGTCGCCAGCGCGAGCGCGCCGCCGGCACCCGCGGAACGGCTTTCGCGCAGCGCGCGCACGACGGCATCATGGTGCAGCGTCGCGCCCTTGTTCTCGCCGGCCTTGACCGCCGATTCGAGGCCGTCGCCGGTGAGCGCGACGTAGAGTCGCGCGCCATCGCGATCGCGCGCGGACGGCACGCTCGCGCGCGCGTCGACGTCGAGCGTCGCGCCCTGGCGCGTCGCATGGATCTCGACCGACGCCGCGGGCGTCGCACGGCCAAGCGCCGCGATCGCCGGCGCGTCGTCGCGCCATTCGCGCACGCTGCGGCCCTGCACGACGACCTGCGGCGTGTAGACGAAGCCGAGGCGGTTCGCCTCGGCCGCGTGCTGCTGGCGCTCGGTGAAGGCGTGGGACGAGAAGCGGTCGTTCCAGCCGAGGTCGTCCCAGTAGTCGACGTGGAAAGCGACGACGGCCGCCGCGACCGGCGCCGCGCCCGCGAAATGGCGGGACAGCCAGCGATCGGCGGGCGGGCAGCTGCTGCAGCCCTCCGAGGTGTAGAGCTCGACGAGCGGCAGCGTGTGCGGACCGCTCGTCGCGCTGCACGATGGCGACGCCGGCGCTGCGGCGGATGCAGCGGTGCAAGCCGCGATCAGTGCGGCGGCGAGGGACTTCGTGAAAGGGCTCATGCGCGAAGAGTCGCGCCGGCGTCGCGCGTCCTTACGCCGCGCGCGTCAGACGAGGTCGGCCGCGGGCCCGAGCACCTGCTCGCGCAGCTCGCGGTAGCGCGGCAATTGCGGCGGGTAGACGCAGACGTATTTCACCTGCGCCGCCTGCAGGCAGCGCTGCTTGATCACCTCGAGCTTCTGGTCGCGCGGGTTCGTCACCTGCTCCGGCTCGCGCGAGTCGACGATGGCGACGATCGTCGAGTCCTTGTCGCAGACGACGAAGCCGATGTGCTGGTTGGCGATCTTGCGGAACGCGCGCAGCCGCTCCATGCCCTGCGGGCCGATCTTGACCTGCAGCACGTCCGACAGGCGCACCTTGGCGAAGATGTCGTGGCGCGGGAACGCCGCCTTGAGCAGCAGGTAGACGACGCCCTCGGCCTTGGTGAGGAAGCGCGGTCGCAGCAGGTAGAGCCCCGGCAGCTCTGCCGATGACAGGAGGCGCGTGGTCTCGCCCTCGGTCCATTGCGCCACCGTGTTCGCGGAATCGCTGCCGGCGAGCATCGCCGTCGGCACTTGCCGGCGCTTGCGCATCAGTCCCCACAGCACCGCGACGACCAGTGCGGCGATGGCGAGCGCGAAGAGGATGCCGGGCAGCATCGGGGGATCGAAACCTTTCGGCCGGCCCGGCCCTTAGGGTCCGGGAGCGTTGTTGTTTATTAAGTTCGAAGGCTAACCCCGTTAGTCTAAAGCATTTTGCGATGACGCCGGCAAGGAGCGACTGCCTTTGGCGGACTGGCCGCGGCAGAAAGGCGTGGCATACAACACGGCGGCCGGCATGTCGCGGCCGGCGGGGACGCCTACACGGCCGCGGCGCGCCGGGTGATGGTCCGGAGGTCGCTTCAGCCCGCGGCGACGCGGGCGGCCGCGGCGGGTTGCGACGCGACGGCGCCGGCGCACACCTGGCCGACGACGATCAGCGCCGGGCCGTTGCCGCGCGCGGCGGCGAGTCCCGGCAAGGCCGCGAGGATCCCGCGCTGGACGACGGCATCCGGCCGTGACGCGCTTTCGACGAACGAAACCGGCGTCGACAGCGGCAGGCCGGCGTGCGACAGCGCCCGGGTAACGCCGATCGCGTCGCCGGCGCCCATGTAGATCACGGCGGTGTCGGCGGCGGCAGCCGCCCTCGCCCATTCGTTGCGACGCTCGCCTTCGCCGATGCGCGGCGTCACGAAGGCGACGCTGCGCGCGACGCCGCGCCGCGTCAGCGACATCTTCGCGTCGGCGGCGGCCGCGAGGGCGGCGGTGACGCCGGGCACGACCTCGCAGTCGATGCCGGCCGCGGCGAGCGCGGCGAGCTCCTCGTGCGCGCGACCGAACAGCATCGGGTCGCCACCCTTGAGCCGCACGACCACTTTGGCGCGCATGGCCGCGTCGACGAGACGCTTGTTGATGAAGCGCTGCGAGGTCGACTGCGCGCCGCAGCGCTTGCCGACGGCGATCTTCTGCGCACGCGGCGCGAGCGCGAGCACGTCGTCGCCGACCAGCGCGTCGTGCAGCACGACGTCGGCCGACGCGAGAAGGCGCGCCGCGCGCACCGTCAAGAGGTCGGCCGCGCCCGGGCCCGCGCCGACGAGGTAGACCCTGCCGATGGGCTTCATGTTCTCTCGCGCGACGTCCGGGTCACGCGACGCTGCGCTCGCGCGCGACGAAGCGGATCGGCACCGGCGCGGCCACCACCGGCAGCGCGCCGGCCAGGTCCAGCAGCGTATCGCGCTCGACGGAGAACGTGGCCGCCTCGCCCACCCACCGGTCGATCGCCGCGAACACCGCCGCGTCGACCGGCGCATCGTCCGCCGCGCCGAGCAAGCGTGCGAAATCGGCGTACGCGAGTGCGAGCTCGTCCGGCGCCTTGCCCGCGAGCGCTTCGGCGATGTCGGCGAGGTCGATGCGCAGCTTGCGCACGCGAAACGACGGCGCGGGATCGACGAGGTCGATCAGCCCCTGCCCGATCAGCCGCAGTTGCGCGACCGCGCAGGCGCGCGCATCGGCGCCGCGCCGCTGCGCGGCGAACGCGTCGCGGTAGCGGCGCTCGTGCGCGGCGGCGAAGAACGCCGCGCCGATGAACACCTGCGCGACGCCCGCGCATTCGCCGCCGCCGAGCTGCGCGACCTTGAAGTCGGCGGCGCCGTCGACATCGCGCAGCACCGCGTCGAGCTCGTCCGGCGCGACCGCGACGAGATCGGCGAGCAGATGGTCGAAATAATCATCGGCCTGCACGTGCACCCAGTCGAAGAAGCGCTCGTCGCCGGCGCGCCCGGCCTGCCATGCTTCGCCGATCCGCGCGAGCGCGCGCTCGATGCGCGCCACCGGCACCGACGGCCCCTTGCGCGCGAGCCGACCGCCGGCGGTGCCGTCGCCGCCGAGATAGAGCTGGTAGTGCGGCACGAGGCGATCGTGCATCCGTCGCCCTTCGCCGTAGATGCCGATGTCGCCGGTCTCCGGCTGCGCGCAGCCGTTGTGGCAGCCCGACACGCGGATGCGCAGGTCGCCCGCGATCCCGGCGAGCCTTGCGGCCAAGCCCTGGCTCGACGTGATGCCGAGGCGGCACGTCGTCGTGCCAGGGCAGGCGACCACGTTGTCGCCGGGACGCGGCACGTCGAGGCCGAGCGCGCGAACGCCCGCAATCACCGCATCGACGTCCGCGGCAGGGACGCCGCGCACGACGAGGTTCTGGTCCTGCGTGGTGCGGACGTCGTCGAGCCCGCGCGCGTCGAAGAGTGCCGCGAGGCCGCGCAGGTGCTGGGCGGTGAGATGGCCGAGCGGCACGGCGATCGGCAGCGCGACGAGGCCGGCCTGCCGCTGCGGCGCGGGCGAACGCGGTGCGCCGGGGCCCGGCGCCTCGCCGGCGGTCGGTGTGCGCCATGCGACGAGCGCCGTCGCGTCGGCCGCGTGCGCGGCGCGGCAGCGCGCGAACTCGTCGTTGAAGCGCGCGACGAAGCCCTCGGCGCCGAAGCGCTCGACCAGGAACTTGAT
>JAICUU010000075.1 GCA_025935675.1 Burkholderiales bacterium | reverse complement strand
GCGTTCCAGCTCACCAACATCGTCCGCGACGTCGGTGAGGACGCACGGCGCGGCCGCATCTACCTGCCGCAGGAGGACCTCGCGCGCTTCGGCGTGACGCCCGCCTCGGTGTTGCGCGCCGAGCACAGCGACGCCTTCCGCGACCTGATGGCGTTCGAGGTGGCGCGCGCGCGGTCCTGGTACGAGCGCGCGATGGGACAACTTGCACCCGGCGATCGCAAACGGCAGCGCGCCGGCCTGGCGATGGCCGCGATCTACCGCACGCTGCTCGACGAGATCGCCCGCGACGGCTACCACGTCCTCGACCGGCGCATCGCGCTGACGCCGCTCCGCAAGCTGTGGATCGCGTTTCGCACGCATTGAGCCCGGAAAGGCAAATTGCGGTCATCGGCGGCGGCTGGGCCGGCTGCGCCGCGGCCATCGCGCTCGCCGACGCGGGTGGCCGCGTCGACCTCTTCGAGTCGGCGCCGGTCCTCGGCGGCCGCGCGCGGCGCGTCGTGCGCCACGGCCTCAACCTCGACAACGGCCAGCACCTGATGCTCGGCGCGTATCGCGAGACGCTCGACCTCGTCGCACGGCTTGGGGCACCGGCGCCGGTACGGCGCGCGCTGGCCATCGCACCGCTGTCGGCATCGCAACCGAACGCGATCACGCTGCGCGCGCCGGCGTGGCCCGCGCCGTTCGCACTCCTCGCCGCGTTGCTGCGCGCGCGCGGCCTCGGCCCCGGCGAGCGCGTCGCCGCGCTGCGCTGGTTCGCGCGGCTGCGCCGCCGCGGCTTTCGCTGCGCGCCGGATGCGACGGTCGAGGCGTTGACGTCGACGCTTCCCGCGCGCGTCGCGACGGCGCTGTGGCATCCGCTGTGCCTCGCCGCGCTCAACACGCACCCGCGCGAAGCATCCGCGCAAGTCTTCGCCAACGTGCTGGCCGCCGCGTTCGACGGCGGCGCCGGCGCCGCCGACTGGATCGCGCCGCGCGGCGACCTCGGCACGCTGGTGCCCGACGCCACCGCGCGTCACCTCGCCGAGGGCGGACATCGCGTCGCGACCGCGACCACCGCGCACGTCGTCGCGCGTGCGCCGGCCGGTCGATGGCGAGTCGCCGCCAAAGACGATGCGCGTGATTACGACGGCGTCGTGGTCGCTGTCGCGCCGCACCAGCTCGCGCATGCGTTCGCGCCGGAGCTCGCGTGGCAGGCGCCGGCGCTCGCCGGCGCGCTGGCGGACGTCGCGGCGCTCGCGAGCGAGCCCATCACGACGGTTTATCTCGGCTATGTCGATCGCGTCGCCGTCGACGACGCGATCATCCGTCTCGACGATCGTCCCGGGCAATGGCTGTTCGCGCGGGACGACATCGTCGCCACCGCCGGCGCGGACGCGCCGCAGCTCGCGAGCGTCGTCGCGATCGCGATCTCGGCACATGGCGAGCACGACGCGTGGCCGCATCCGGCGCTGGTGGCGGCCTGCGACGCGCAACTCGCGCGCCTCTCGCCTGGCTGGCCGCCGTGCACGTGGTCGCAGGTGATCGAGGAAAAGCGCGCCACCTATGCGTGCACGCCGTCGGCGCGCCGCCCCGCGAGCGGCCTCGTGCTGCCGGCGCTGGCGCTCGCCGGCGATTACACCGACGACCGCTTCCCGGCCACGCTCGAGGCGGCGGTGCGCAGCGGCCGGCGCGCGGCGGTGGCGCTTGCCGCGTCGCTCCGGGACGTTGGAGAGCCCGTCATCCCCGCGAATGCGGGGATCCAGCCTTGACGCGAGCCATGCGCACCGCGGTGTCCAAGCGGCGCGCCACGACTGGATCCCCGCATTCGCGGGGATGACGACTGGATCAGCGCGCGGCCGCGTCGTGCGCCACCGGCCACGCGAAGAACGCATCGGGATCGGCGAGCCACGCGCCGGCGATGACGTTGCGATGCACCTCCGAAGCGCCGTCGACGAGGCGCGCCTGGCGCGCGTACCGGTAGATCCATTCGAGCGGCGTGTCGGTCGAGTAGCCGCGCGCGCCGAGGAGCTGGATGCCGGTGTCCGCGGCGCGATGCAGCGCATCCGCGGCGGCGACCTTGGCCATCGAGATCTCGCGGCGCGCGAACTCGCCGCGGTCGAGCGACTCGGCGGCGCGCAGCGTCAAAAGGCGCGCGACGTCGATCGCCGTCGCCGCGTCGGCGAGCATCGCGCGCACGCTGTCGATGTCGGCGAGCTTGCGTCCGCCGCTTTCGCGGACGCCGATGTAAGCTGCGGTCTCGGCCAACGCGCGCCGCGCGAGACCGAGCCAGCGCATGCAGTGCGTGAGGCGCGCGGGGCCCAGGCGGATCTGCGTGAGCTTCAGCCCGTCGCCGACGCCCATCAGCCGCTGGTCGTCGCCGATCGCCATGCCGTCGAACGCGATCTCGCAGTGGCCGCCGTGCTCCTCGGGGCCCATCACCGGAATGCGGCGCACGATCGAAAAGCCCGGCGTGTCGCGGTGGAACACGAACGCGGTCAACCCGCGACGCGGGTCATCGGACGTGCGCGCGACGACGATGAAGTGCGCGGCGATGCCCGCGCCGGTGATGAACCACTTGCGGCCGTCGATCACCCAGCCGTCGCCCTGCTTCGTCGCGCGCGTGCGGATCATCGTCGGGTCGGAGCCGCCGCCCGGATGCGGCTCGGTCATCGCGAACGCGGAGCGCACACGGCCGTCGACGATCGGGGCGAGCCAGCGAGCCTTCTGCGCGTCGGTCGCCACCTGCGCGAGCACGCGCATGTTGCCGTCGTCGGGCGCCGCGCAGTTGAACGCGGGCGGCCCGAAGATCGAGTAGTTCATCGCCTCGTAGACCGGCACCAGCGCGCGCATCGACAGGCCGAGGCCGCCCTGCGCCGCCGGCATCTGCGGCGCCCACAGCCCCGCCGCCTTGACCTCGTCACGCAGCGCGCCGAGCGCGTCGATGTCGAGGTTGCCGTGCGCGTCGTCGTGCGCGTGGCCGGCCTCGAGCGGCACGATCCGCGCGCGCACGAACGCGGCGACTCGCGCACGCAGCGCGTCGGTGGCGGGATCGATCGCGAAGCCCGTCGTCACAGCCATGCCAGCGCGTGGCCGCCGTCGACGCCGATCGTCGTGCCGGTGATGTAGCGGCCGGCGTCGCTCGCAAGCAGCAGGAGCGCGCCGTCGAGATCGGCGGGCTTGCCGAAGCGGCGCTGCGGCACGCGCTTGGCGATCGACTGCCCGGCGGGCGACGCGAGGAAGTCGCGGTTGATGTCGGTCTCGATGTAGCCCGGCGCGAGCGCGTTGACGCGCACGCCGATCGGCGCCCATTCGAGCGCCAGCGCCTCGGTCAGCTTGACGAGCGCGGCCTTGGCGGCGATGTACGCGGGCAGCTGCTTGGCGACGCGGCGCGCGAGCACCGACGCGATGTTGACGATCGACCCGCCGCGGCCCTGCGCTTCCATCGCCGCCGCCGCGGACCGCGCGACGCGGAAGGCGCCGGAGAGGTTGGTGTCGATCACCGCATTCCACTCGTCGTCGCTCGTCGCCTTCGCCGGCTTGGTGAGCGCGATGCCGGCGTTGTTGACGACGATGTCGAGGCGGCCGGCGCGTGCGATCGCCTCGCCGATCGCGCGCTCGACGCTCGCGCCGTCGCGCACGTCGGCGGCGAGCGGCGTCAGCGCATGCCCGCGTGCCGCGAGCTCGGCGGCGAGCGCGGCGAGTCCGCCGGTGTCCCGTGCGAGCCCGACCACCTGCGCGCCATGGCGCGCGAGGAGCCCCGCGAAATGGCGGCCGAGCCCGCGCGAGGCGCCGGTGACCAGGGCGACGCGGCCTGCGAGGATGGATTCGACGAACATCGCGATCGGGAGTCTAGGCCAGTGCGCGCGGGTCGGTGATCGCGACTTTCGCGCGCGTCGCCGCGACGAGCTCGGCGTGCAGCGCGCGCTGCGCGGCAACGTCGTGCGCCGGGCATGACGACACCCGCGCCAGCAACGCCGCGTCGGCAGCCGATTCATCGACCGCCGGCACCGGCGCGGCGATCTCGCGCGTGGCGATCGCCATGGCGCTGGCGATCATCCGCAGCGTGTACTGGTGGCGCGCGTCCGCCCGGGGCACGAGCGCGACGAGCGTTTCGCGCGCGACCTCGAGCAGCGCCTTCGCGTCGGGCGGATCAGCCAAACGTGTCTCCTGTCATGGCGAGGAGCCGCCATTCGAGCGCCGGCAGCAGCCGGCCCGTCAGCGCGAGCTCGAGAGAGCGCTCGCCGCCGTCGAGGAAGCGCAGCGCCTGCTGCAGCGCCACCACTGCCCAGCGCAGTTGCCCGAGCACCTGCCAATAGGCGAGATCGCGCGCGGCGTAACGCGTGCCGGCCGCGGCGTTGTAGCCGTCGAGGAGATCGTCGAGCTCGCCAAGGCCGCCGGCCTCGCGATCGGGACGCGCGAACCGCCAGCACGGCGCCGCGAACCATCCGAGATCCTCGCGCGGATCGCCGACGCCGGCGAATTCCCAGTCGAGCGTGGCCGCGAGCTCGCCGCCGTCGACGAGGAGGTTGCCCACGCGATAGTCGCGATGGACGAGCACGGGCGGCGCCGGCGCGGGCAGGTGCGCCTCGAGCCAGCGCAGCGTCCATTCGATCACCGGGCGCGCGTCATCGGTGCGCGCGCGCCACGTGGTGACGCTCTCGCGGTAGCTCGCGATCAGTTCGCGCGTCGGGTCGTCGGCGGGCGCGCCGAGGAACGAGAGCGACGGCTGCGCGAGCGGTACCGCGTGCAGCCTTGCAAGGTTGGCGCCGATCGTCCGCAGCAGTCCCGCGTGATCGCCGGCCTGCTTCGTCAGTCGATGGCCCGACGCCTCGCCGGCGACGAAGCCCATCAGCATGAACGGCGCGCGGTCGACGTCGCCGGCGTCGAACGCGATCGGCGGCGGGACGCGCACGCCGCCCGCCGACGCCGCCCGCAGCAGTGCGAACTCCTGCGCACGCGTGCGACTCGCTGCGACACGCGATGCGGCATCGCTGCGCACCACGATCGCGCGCGTGCCCGCCCACGGCCCGCCGTCGACCTCGACGTCGAGGCGATCGTTGTGCTGGATCGCGCCGCCGGTGAGGCGCCGTGACCCGACGACGCGCACGCGTGACGCCTCGAGCAGCTTGGCGAGATGCGCGCCGAACGCGGCGTCCGTCCAGCTTCCGGCGGCGCGATCGTCCATGCGGGCTCAGCCGGGCGGCAGCGCGCGGGCGCGCTCGCGGAGCACGAACTTCTGGATCTTGCCGGTCGACGTCTTCGGCAGCGGGCCGAGGACCACGGTGCGCGGCGCCTTGAAATGCGCGAGGTGCTCGCGGCACCACGCGATGATCGCCGCGCCGTCGACGTCGCCGGCGCCGTCCTTCAGCGTGACGAACGCGCACGGCGTCTCGCCCCAGCGCACGTCGGGGCGCGCGACCACCGCTGCCTCCAGCACGCCGGGATGCGAGTAGAGGCATTCCTCGACCTCGAGCGAGCTCACGTTCTCGCCGCCGCTGATGATGACGTCCTTGGCGCGGTCCTTGATCTCGACGTAGCCGTCGGCGTGCATGACGCCCAGATCGCCCGAGTGGTACCAGCCGTCGGCGAACGCCGCCGCCGTCGCGCGCGGGTTCTTGAGGTAGCCCTTCATGATCGTGTTGCCGCGCAGCAAGAGCTCGCCCATCGTCGCGCCATCGGCCGGCAGCGGTGCCGACGTCGCCGGTTCGCCGATGCGCACCGCCTCGAGCGTCGGCATCGCCACGCCCTGCCGCGCCATCGCGCGTGCCCGCGTGGGCAGGTCGAGCGACGCCCACGCGTCCTGCGGCTCGCAGATCGTCGCCGGGCCGTACGACTCGGTGAGCCCATAGAGGTGCGTGACGCGAAAGCCCATCGACTCCATCGCCGCGATGATCGGCGAGGGCGGCGCGGCGCCGCCGGTAGCCACGTCGACGACGTGGTCGAACGCCACGCGCGCCGACGCCGGCGCGTTCACCAGCATGTTGAGCACGATCGGCGCGCCGCACATGTGCGTCACCTTGTGGTTGCCGATCGCGCGGAACACCTGCGCGGGATCGACCTTGCGGAGGCACACGTGCGTGCCGCCGGCTGCGGTGACCGCCCACGTGAAGGTCCAGCCGTTGCAGTGGAACATCGGCAGCGTCCACAGGTAGACGCTGTCCGGCGAAAGCCGCATCGCAAGCGCGTTGCCGAGCGCGTTGAGGTACGCGCCGCGGTGGTGATAGACGACGCCTTTCGGGTCGCCGGTGGTGCCCGACGTATAGAGGAGCGCGATCGAATCCCATTCGTCGAGCGGGCCGGGCCAAGCGAACGCGGGTTCGCCCTCGGCGAGGAGCGCGTCGTAGGTGAGCGCGCCGAGCGGCTCGGCCTGGGGGCCTTCCGGATCGGCGAGGTCGACGACGAGTATCTCGCGATCGAGCATCGCCAGCGCGTCGCGCGCCACCGTCGCGAGCTCGGCGTCGCACAGGAGCACCTTCGCCTCGCCGTGGTCGAGGCAGAACGCGATGCCCCGCGCGTCGAGCCGGTAATTGAGCGCGTTGAGGATCGCGCCGAGTCCCGGCACCGCGTAGTGCGCCTCGAGCATCGGCGGGCCGTTGGGCGCGAGCACGGCGACGGTATCGCCGCGGCGCACGCCCCGGCCCGCGAGCGCCGACGCGAGGCGCCGGCAGCGCGACTCGAACGCGCGCCATGTGAACGTGCGCTCGCCGTGGCGCACGGCGATCCGCGACGGCCACGTCGAGGCGGTGCGCACGAGGAACGACAGCGGCGTCAGCGGGACGTGATTGGCGGCGTTCCTCCCAAGATCGCGCACGAACGCGTGATCCTCCGGCAACGGTTCCCCCCCGAGCGAGCTGCGCTCGCCTCCCGCCCCAGGGGGGCCGGCGCCCTCGGCACCCACGTCGGGCGGTCCGGCGGCGCTCATGGCCCGCGGCCCGGATTCACGCCGGCTCCGCGGACGGCGACGTGGCGTCGCCGTGGCCGAGCGCGCGCTGCATCAGCACGACGTCGATCCAGCGCCCGAACTTGCGGCCCGCGCTGCGCAGCACGCCGACGTGCGCGAACCCGGCGGCGGCGTGCACGCCGATCGACGCCGCGTTGCCCGAGTCGCCGATCACCGCGATCATCTGCCGGTCGCCGCGCGCTTCGCACGCCGCGATCAGCGCGTCGAGCAGGCGCCGCCCGATGCCCTGACCCATCGCGTCGGCGGCGAGGTAGATCGAATCCTCGGTCGTGTACCGATATGCGGGCCTCAGGCGATACGGTCCCGCGTACGCATAGCCGACCGCGCGGGACGCGCGCTCGGCGATGATCCACGGATGACCGGCGTCGGCGATCGCGCGCATCCGCGCCGCCATCTCCACGGCGTCCGGCGGGGTGAGCTCGAAAGTGGCGAGGCCCTGGCGCACGTGCGGCGCGTAGATCGCGGCGATTGCGGCTGCATCGCTTTCGCCCGCCGTGCGCAGCGTGACCTCGGCGGCGCACGCGACGGCGCTCACCGGTTCGCCTGCCGCAGCACCCGCGCGCGCTCGCGGTTCCATTCGCGCTCGCGGATCGTCGCGCGCTTGTCGTGCTGCTTCTTGCCCTTGGCGAGGCCGATCTCGAGCTTGATGCGGCCCGCCTTGAAGTGCAGGTCGATCGGCGTCAGCGTATAGCCGGCGCGCTCGACCTTGCCGACCAGCCGGTTGATCTCCTCGCGGTGCATCAGGAGCTTGCGCGTACGTGTCGGGTCGGCGTGCACGTGCGTCGATGCGGTCGACAGCGGCGAGATGTGCGCGCCGATCAGCATGAGCTCGCCATCCTTGATGACGACGTACGCTTCCTTGAGCTGGGCGCGTCCCGCGCGGATCGCCTTGACCTCCCAGCCCTCCAGCGCGAGCCCGGCCTCGAAGCGTTCCTCGATAAAATAATCGTGGAACGCCTTGCGGTTCTCGACGATGCTCATGATGGCGCCGATTCTAGCAACCCGCCCACGCCCCGCGGCATGAAGGAGGTCGTGCGCTCGGTACTGGTGCCGTATTCGGCGGCGGAGATGTTCGCGCTCGTCGCCGACGTCGCCGCCTACCCGGCGTTCCTGCCGTGGTGCGCCGGCACGCGCGTGCTGGCGCAGGAAGGCGCGACGACCACCGCGCGCATCGACATCGACTACCACGGCGTGCGAGCGCATTTCACGACCGCCAACGCGCACCGCCCGCCCGATTCGATCGTCATCACGCTGAAGGACGGCCCGTTCCGCAGCCTGCACGGCGACTGGCGCTTCAAGGCGCTCGCGGACGAGGCGTCCAAGGTCGAGTTGGCCCTCGCCTACGAGTTCGCCACGAGCGTGCTGGAGGCGGTGATCGGTCCCGCGTTCAACCATATCGCGCATACGTTCGTCGACGCGTTCGTCAAGCGCGCCGCCGACGTATACGGGCCGCGATGAGCGGGCGCCGCCCTGCGCGGGAGCCCGCGGGAGGCATGCGCGGGGGCTTCCCGTGACGCTTCGCGTGGTCGTCGCCTACGCGGCGCCGGGCGCCGAGGCGATCGTCGCCGTCGACCTGCCGGAAGGCGCGACCGTCGCCGACGCGATCAGGCGCGCCGGCGTCGTCGCGCGGCTCGGGCTCGACGCCGATACCCTCACGCCCGCGATCTTCGGCCAGCGTGCGGAGCCTGCCACGCCGCTCGCCGACGGCGATCGCGTCGAGCTGACCCGCCCGCTCGTCGCGGACGCCAAGGCGCTGCGGCGTGCGCGGGTGAAGCCGCGCCGGCGGTAGCCGACCGAAATGCGACACGCACCGGGCTCCCGGATCGATGCCTCGTCAGCGCCGCTTGGAGCGTCCGCGGCGGTCGGCGACAATGCCGCGATGTCCGCGCATCCCTTCGGCCGCCGGCGCTTGCCGGCCGTGCTCGCCTCGTGCCTGCTGGCCGCGGCGTGCGCCGCCGCGCCCGCCGCCGCCGGCACCGCGGCGAAGCCGCACGCGGCCGCTCCGGCGCACGCGCCCGCGCTGCCGGCGACGCTCGTCCAGCGCGCGCAGGACGTGGCGATCGCGGCCCTCGGGCTGATCGGCGTCGACTACCGCTTCGGCGGTGACGACCCGGCGAGCGGCTTCGATTGCAGCGGGCTCGTCCGCTACGTGTTTTCGCAGACGACCGGCATCGCGCTGCCGCGCACGTCCGCCGAAATGGGCCGCGTCGGCGCGCGCATCGCGCGTGTCGACCTCCTCCCGGGCGACCTCGTGTTCTTCAACACCCGCCATTTCGCCGATTCGCACGTGGGCATCTACCTCGGCGACAACCGCTTCGTGCATGCGCCCTCGCGCGGGAGCGAGGTCAGGATCGCGTCGCTCGACGACGCCTACTGGAAGCGCCGCTTCACCGGCGCGCGGCGCCTGGTCGGCGTCATCCCGCTCGCCGTTGCGCCGCCGCCGTCCGCCGCGGCAGTGTCGGCGGTGCCGGCGCCGGCGGTTCCCGCGCGCGGATCGACCGCGACGTCGTCGCTTGCGATGATCCTCACCCGCGCCGACCTCACGCAGTAGCGCCGCAGCCACGGCGCAGGCGTCGCTCGTCGCCGCCGGCCGTCGCCCGTCGCGCCGGCGCCCCGCCGGCGCGGCGAGCCGTTAAGGTGGCGGGCTCACGCGCGCGCCGGCAACCGGACCGCGTGCGACGCGGCGAGCGCGCCCTCCGCGCGGCGAGCCCGGCAAGGAGGCATCGGAGACCCCGCATGTTTGCGTTGTTCGAACGGCTGGTCGACCCCTACCCCGAGGCGCCGCCCTCGGCGCCGCCGCGCGCCTTCTTCCCGTTCCTGTGGTGGTGCTCGCAGGGCGTGCGCCGCTACCTCCTCGCGACGACGATCCTGACCGCGGGGATCGGGGCGTTCGAGGCGCTGCTCTTCAGCATGATGGGCGGGATCGTCGACTGGCTCGCCAAGGTCGAGCCCGCGCGGCTGTGGCTCGAGCACGGCCGCGCGCTCGCGCTGCTCGGCGCGGTCCTGGTCGCGAGCCTCGCGCTGGTCGCGCTGCAGTCGGTGATCAAGCAGCAGACGCTGTTCGGCAACTTCCCGATGCGGCTGCGCTGGAACTTCCACCGGCTGATGCTCGGCCAGAGCATGGGATTCTTCCAGGACGAGTTCGCCGGCCGCATCGCGACCAAGGTGATGCAGACGGCGCTGGCGGTGCGCGACACCTGGCTGATCGTCAGCGAGCTCCTCGTCTTCGTCGTCATCTATTTCGTGACGATGCTGGCGGTGCTCGGCCACTTCGACGCGCTGCTGCTCGTGCCGTTCGTCGCGTGGGTGGCGCTGTACGTCGTCGCGCTGCGCCATTTCGTGCCGCGCCTCGGCCGCATCGCGCGGGAGCAGGCCGACGCACGCTCGATGATGACCGGCCGCATCACCGACGCCTACACCAACATCGCCACGGTGAAGCTCTTCTCGCACGCCCGGCGCGAGGCTTCGTTCGCGCGGAGCGCGATGCAGGAGTTCCTCGCTACCGTGCACGTGCAGATGCGGCTCGTCACCGGCTTCGAGATCGTCAACCACGCGCTCGGCATGGGCCTCGTCGCGGCGGCGGCGGGGTCGACGCTGTGGCTGTGGACGAAAGGCGAGATCGGCGTCGGCGCGGTCGCCGCGGCGACGGCGATGGCGCTGCGACTCAACGGCATCTCGCACTGGGTGATGTGGGAGATGGCGACGCTGTTCGAGCACATCGGCACCGTGCAGGACGGCATCAATACGATCGCTCGCGTCCACAAGGTGGTCGACGCGCGCGACGCGGCGCCGCTTGCGGTCACGCGCGGCGACATCCGCTTCGAGCGCGTGCGCTTCGCCTACGGCGGCGCGCACGACGTCATCGACGACCTCGCGCTGCACATCCGGCCCGGCGAGAAGATCGGCCTCGTCGGCCGCTCGGGCGCCGGCAAGTCGACGATCGTCAACCTGCTGCTGCGCTTCTACGACGTCGAGGGCGGCCGCATCCTGATCGACGGCCAGGACATCGCGCGCGCGACGCAGGACAGCCTGCGCGCGCAGATCGGCATGGTCACGCAGGATACGTCGCTGTTGCACCGCTCGGTGCGCGACAACATCGTCTACGGCCGGCCCGACGCCACCGACGCCGACATGATCGCCGCGGCGCGCCGTGCCGAGGCCGACGAGTTCGTCGCGCAGCTCACCGACCCCAAGGGCCGGCGCGGCTACGACGCGCACGTCGGCGAGCGCGGCGTCAAGCTGTCGGGCGGCCAGCGCCAGCGGATCGCGATCGCGCGCGTGATGCTGAAGGACGCGCCGATCCTGCTGCTCGACGAGGCCACCAGCGCGCTCGACTCCGAGGTCGAGGCGGCGATCCAGCGCAGCCTCTACCGGCTGATGGAGGGCAAGACGGTCGTGGCGATCGCGCACCGGCTGTCGACGATCGCGGCGATGGACCGGCTCGTCGTGCTGGAGCGCGGGCGCATCGTCGAGGAAGGCGACCACGCGAGCCTGCTCGCGCGCGGCGGCCTCTACGCGCGGCTGTGGGCGCACCAGAGCGGCGGCTTCCTCGGCGACGACGACGATTCGGCGATCGGCATCGACCAGCCCGGCGGCAGCGGCGTGTCCGCGACACCGGACACGCGTCGCGTGCCGGGCCTCGACCCGGTGCTCGCCGGCCACGACATCCCGACCGGAACCGATCCGCCGGCGTGACGGTGGCGGCAAGTGCGCGTTGCACGGTGCGCAAGAAACGGCGTGCTAACGTTCGCGGCCGATGACCACCAAGCCCCTCGCCGTCGATGCGCGCGCGCCGCTGCGTGCGCTCGGGGACGCCGTCGGTCGCACGCCGGGCGACGCCGACGCGCACGGCGCGCTCGCGCAGGCTGCGTCGGGCCATGACGCGGCGGCCGAAGCGACGCCGAGACGCGCGCTGGCGGTCGCAGCGGGGGATGTGGCGGCGATCTG
Source organism: Burkholderiales bacterium (assembly GCA_025935675.1). Classification (GTDB taxonomy): domain Bacteria; phylum Pseudomonadota; class Gammaproteobacteria; order Burkholderiales; family Casimicrobiaceae; genus VBCG01. The sequence goes on along the minus strand of JAICUU010000075.1, from coordinate 2,651 downwards.
CAAACTCTGTGACATCCTCGCGCAGTCGTCGCGCGGCGACGAGGCGACGGCACTCCTTGCGCGGGCGTTGCACGATGCGCCGGACGACGCGAGCCTGTGGTTCAAGCGCGGTCATCTCGCGATGCTGCGCGGCGATCTCGACGACGCGCGCGGCGCGCTCGAGCGCTCGGCCGCGATCCTTCCCCGCTACGCACCGACGCACCAGAACCTCGGGCTGGTCGCGGAATGGAGCGGCCGCCTCGGCGATGCCGAGCGCCACTTCCGCCGCGCGCTGGCGCTCGCCCCCGACAACCTCGACGCGCGCTTCGGCCTCGGCACCGTGCTGCTCAAGCAGCGTCGCGGCGACGAGGGCTGGCGTTACTACGTCGAGGGCGGCCGCCGCGGACCCGGCGCGATGCGACGCATTCCCGCACGCCCCTGGGATGGCACGCCGCTCGTCGGCGCGCTGCTCGTCGACCTCGACCAGGGTCTCGGCGATGTCCTGCAGTTCATCCGCTTCGTGCGCGAAGCACGCGCTCGCGTCGAGCGGCTGCTGGTGTTCTGCGACGATTATTTCGCGCCGCTCAAGCCGCTACTCGCGTCGTCGACCGCCATTGACGGGATCGTCGACCGCGGCTCCGGCGCGCAACGGATCGCGGCGACCTGCGTCGCCAGCGAGTTGCCGCTGCTCTTGAACAAGGGCGATGCCGCGTTCGACGCGACCGGTCCGTACCTCGCGCCGCCGCCGGCACGCGTCCGCCATTGGGCCGAGCGCCTCGCGCCGCTGCGCGGGATGCGCGTTGGCCTCTGCTGGGGCGGCAATCCGCGGCCGGGCAGCACCGATGCCGCGCGCCTCGATGCGCGCCGCTCGCTGCCGGCTCACGCGCTGCGCGAGATCGTTGCGCTGCCCGGCGCCACGTTCGCCAGCCTGCAGAAGGGCAGCGCGCGCGCGGAGTCGGCGGCGCTCGGCGACGCGCTCGTCGACTGGACCGACGAGCTCGGCGATTTCGCGGAGACCGCCGCGCTGATGGCGAACCTCGACCTCGTCGTCAGCGTCGACACCTCGGTCGTGCACGCCGCCGGCGCGATTGGCGTGCCGGTATGGATGCTCGACCGGTTCGACAACTGCTGGCGCTGGGGCAGCGACGCGGCACGGCCGGGGTGGTACGGCGGCTTGCGCGTCTTCCGCCAGACGACCTTCGGCGATTGGACAGCGCCACTGGCGGAGGTCGCCGCGGCGCTGCGATCCGTCATTCCCGCGAAAGCGAGCGCCCCGCGCTGACGATCGACTGCGTGCCACCGTGGCCTTGGCAGCGTCACGACCGGGTTCCCGCTTGCGCGGAAACGACGGTCGTCGCTTGCGGCCGGGTGACGAGCGACCGCGGCCGGCAACGTCCGCGCAGGCTATCGCGCCCCGGCCGCCTGCAACCGCTCCGCGAGCCGCTCGTCGTGGTTGCGGCGCGCGAAGTCGAGCGCCGACAGGTTGTTCTCGTTGCGCGCGTTGACGTTCGCTCCCTTCGCGATCAACAGGAGCGCGGTGTCGTAGCGCCCCTCGCGCGCCGCCATCATCAGCGGCGTCGTGCCGTTCGCCGACGGCGCGTCGAGGTTCGCGCCCTGCCCGATCAGCCATGCCGCCATCGCGTCGTGGCCGCCGGTCGCCGCGTACGCGAGGGGCGTCCAGCCGCGCGGGTTGACGTTGGCGCCGGCTGCGCGCAGCGCCTTGGCGACGTCGAGCCGGTTGCCGAGCGCCGCGACCATCAGCGCGGTGTCGCCGTACCGATTCGGTGCGTCCACCTTCACGCGCGCGGCGATCAGCGCGTTCACCGCCGACAGGTTGCCACCGCGCGCTGCGATCACGATCGCCGGGTCGCCGTTGGCGTCGACCGAATCGGGGTCGACGCCGCGCGCGAGCATCGCGCGCACGTCGGTGCCGCGGTCGTTGGCGACCGCGGCGAGGAAATCGTCGAGCAGCGCGGCGTGGGCGAGCGAGCCCATCCCGAGCACCGCGACGGCGGCCAGCGCGCGAAGCACGCGTTCAATGCGCATGGGGATCGATCCCGAACAGGCGGAAGAAGTTGGCGGAGGTGGCGGCCGCGACGTCGGCGACCGGGATCCCGCGCAGCGCGGCGATCTCGGCGGCGACATACGGCACGTAGGCGGGCTCGTTGCGCTTGCCGCGGAACGGCACCGGCGCGAGGTACGGGCTGTCGGTCTCGATCAGCATCCGCTCGAGCGGCACGGCGCGCGCGACGTCCTTCAGCGCCTTCGCGTTCTTGAACGTGACGATGCCCGAGAACGAGATGTGGAAGCCTTCGGCGAGCGCCGCGTCGGCGACGTCCCGCGTCTCGGTGAAGCAGTGCATCACGCCGCCCGCCTCGCCGGCGCCCTCGGCGCGCATGATCGCGAGCGTGTCCTCGGCCGCCGCACGCGTGTGGATCACGAGCGGCCGCCGCGCGCGGCGCGCGGCGCGGATGTGCGTGCGAAAGCGCGCGCGCTGCCACTCGAGGTCGCCCTGCTGGCGGTAATAGTCGAGTCCGGTCTCGCCGATCGCCACCACCTTCGGCAGCGCCGCGAGCTCGCAAAGGCGCGCCTCGGTGGGCTCCTCGGTGTCGGGATAGTCGGGATGCGTGCCCGCCGACGCGTAGAGGTTGGCGTGCGCGAGCGCCAGCGCG
>JAICUU010000385.1 GCA_025935675.1 Burkholderiales bacterium | reverse complement strand
GCGGCTTCTGGATCAGCTTGCCGTCGACCATCGACTTCGACGTCTCGAGCAGCGCCGCGGCGTCGCCCTCGGTCGGCCAGCACCAGCCGCGCTTGAACAGCACGTCGTCCTCGACGACCTTGGCGCCGAGCTCGGGCGGCAGCTCCCAGTACTTGACCGCGAGCTGCGACACCTTGCCCGGGTCCATCTTCGACAAGACCGCCACGGCGTCCTGCTGCGCGCGCACGAACGCGGTAGCCACTGCGGGATCGCTCTGCAGGATCTTGTTGCTGCCGATCCAGAACGAGCGGTGCAGGTAGAAGCCGTCCGGGTAGAACGGCGATTTCTTCACCGACGCCAGCAGGTGACCCGCGCCTTCGCCGGCCGGTCCCTTGTAGTGGCTCTCGGTGTAGCCGAACGAATTGATGATGCCGACGGTGCCGAGCTCCTTCTGCGCCTTGAGGAACGCCGGATGGATGACGACCGCGGCGTCCATGCCCGAGGGAATCGTCGCGGCCTGCGCCTGCGTCGGCGTGTTGACGACGGTGATGCCGAGCGCCTTCGGGTCGGGATTGCCGAGCTCGTAGCGCAGCATCTGCGACAGCACGTTGTACGGGTCGCCGCCGAGCAGCGCGCCGACGGTCTTGCCCTTCAAGTCGGCGACGTTGCGGATCGGCGAATCCTTGCGCGTCGCCAGCACGAAGCGGAAATGGCCCTCGCCGACGGTGAGGAGCTGGATCGGCTGGTGCTGCGCGATGAGGCGCACGATCGGCGTGTTGCCCCACATGCCGAAGTTCAAGTTGCCCGACACGAACGACTCGACCATCGGCGCAGCCGACGGATAGTCGCGGTAGTCGACGGTGAGGTCGTAGCCCGCCTCGGCGGCAAACTTCTCGAACGTCTTGTTGTTCATCATGTACGCCGTCACCGGCGAGTTGCCGGCGGCCCAGGGCTGGCGGCCGACCGACACCTTCATCGACTTCTTGCCCTGCGCGCGAACCACCGCGGGGGCGGCGAGCGCGAGCGAGGCCGCGCCTGCGGTGGCGAGGAATTGGCGACGCGATGCTTGGCGGGGGTGTTTCGCGTTCATGGTGTGCTCCTCCTTCGTGGATCAGGTGACGGTGGCGCGGTACGCCTCGTCGCGAATGAGACCCCAGATGTGCTGCGTCAGGGCCTGGAATTGCGGATCGGCACGCGTCGCGTCGCCGCGGGGGCGCGGCAGCGGCACGTCGATGATCGCCTTCAGCCGGCCGGGATGCGTCGTCATCACCGCGACGCGGTCGGCGAGGAACACCGCCTCGTCGATCGCATGCGTGATGAACACCACCGTGCGGCGCTCGGCAGCGGGGCGATCCTGCCCCCAGATGCGCAAAAGCTCGTCCTGCAGGATGATCCGCGTCTGCGCGTCGAGCGCGGCGAGCGGCTCGTCCATCAAGAGGACCTCCGGCTCGTTGGCGAGGAGCCGCGCGAGCGCGACGCGCTGGCGCATGCCGCCGGAGAGCTGGTTCGGGTACTTGCTCTCGGAGCCATTGAGCCCGACGAGCTCGATGTTGCGGCGTACGCGCTCGTCGCGGGCGCGCGCGTCGAGTCCCGCGCCGGCCGGGCCGTAGCGCAGCCCGAACTCGACGTTGCCGACGACGGTGCGCCAGGGAAACAGCGCGTAATCCTGGAACATCACGCCGCGATCGGGACCGGGACCAACGATCGCGCGATCGTCGATCGTCACGCGGCCCGACGTCGGCGACGCGAGTCCGGCGAGGAGGTTCAGCACCGTCGTCTTGCCGCAACCGGACGGGCCGACGATCACCATGAACTCGCCCTGGCGGACGTCGAGCGTGAGATTGGCGACG
>JAICUU010000342.1 GCA_025935675.1 Burkholderiales bacterium | reverse complement strand
GCCCCGCGCGAAGCCCGCGGCGCCGCCCTGCCCCTCGAAGCGCAGCGTGTAGCCGCGCGGCGGGTCGACGTCGGCGAGCGTCATCTTGCCGCTGAACTTCGCCGACACCGGCCCGATGCGCGCCGTCATCCGTGCCTGGAAAGCATCGTCGCCGATTCGCTCCAGCGATTCGCAGCCGGGCACGCAGGCCTTCAGCACCTCGGGGTCGTTCAGCGCCTCGAAAACGACTTCGGGCGGCGCCGGCACGATTCGTGTATTGGAGAGGTGCATCGACGTCGTCGCGCTCGCGTTCGCGGGGGGATGCCGCTCATGCTACCGCAGGACGGCCGCGGCGCATTCGCGCGAGCGACAGCATGTCGTCGTCGCGGGCAGGACTCGGCGATCGCACGAATCCGCGCGAGCCCGGCGCGCGCCTTGTGAACGCGCGGGTCGCCGTGCCGCGTGCAAGGCCGGGCTCACCGGCAAGCGCCTCGGCCAGCGCCTCGAGGCTCGCGAGGTTGTGCACCGGCCGGAAGTCGTCGACCCACGGCAGCATCGCGCGGATGCCGGCCGGACGCGCCTCGAAATCGGCATAGCGCAACAAAGGATTGAGCCAGATCACGCGCCGCGCCGACTTGGCGAGGCGCTCCATCTCGATCGCGAGGCCGGCTCCCGCGTCCGCATCGAGACCGTCGCTGATGAGGAGCACGATCGCGTTCTGCCCGAGCACGCGCCGCGACCAGCGCTGGTTGAATGCGTGCAGGCTCTCGCCGATCCGCGTGCCGCCCGACCAGTCGTCGACCGCGGCGGTCACGCGCGCCAGCGCGACGTCGACGTCGCGGTGCTTCAGGTGCCGCGTGATGTTGGTCAGGCGCGTGCCGAACACCAGCGTGTGAACGCGATGCCGATCGTTGGTGATCGCGTGCACGAAGTGCAGCAGCATCCGCGCGTAGCGCTCCATCGAGCCCGAGATGTCGCACAGCACGACCAGCGGCGGCGTGCGTCGCGTGCGCTCGCGCAGCGCGAGCGGCGCGCCGGCACCGGCGGCGCCCGTCATCCGCCGCAGCGTCGCGCGCAGATCGACGCGGCGGCCGTGGGGCGCCGGATGCGTACGCCGTGCCGGCATCGCCGGCAACGGCAGCCGCAACCGGGCGATCAGCTTCTTGACGGCATCGAGCTCCGCGCGCGTCATCGTTGCGAAGTCCTGCTTCTGCAGTACCTCGCGCGGCGAGAACGTGAAGGCGGCGTCGAGCGCGACCTCGTCGGCGTCGTGCGCGTCGAGCGCGCCGCGAGGCGGCAGCATCGCCTCGGCGAGCCGCGCGGGCAACGACGGCGCGGCCGCCTCGGGCACGCGGCCGGCGACGCGCGGCAACAGCGCCGCCATCATCCGCTCGACGAGCTTCGGATTGCGCCAGAACAGCGCGAACGCCTGCTCGAAGATCGCGAGGTGCTCGCGCCGCGACACGAGCACGGCGGCCAGCGCCTCGCGGAAGTCGTCGCGGTTGTCGATGCCCACCGCCTCGACGGCGGCGAGCGCGTCGATCACCTTCGCGGGACCGACCGGCACGCCGGTCGCGCGCAGTACGCGGACGAAGTGCAGGACGTTGTCGGCGAGCCGCCCCTGCGGAAGGCGCGCGAGGGCCGGGTGCAGGTTCATCGAGCGCTGCGCGGCAACCGGCGCGTGCCGGGCGATCCGCGCTTCCGCAGCGCGCACATCACGCGTGTCAGGCCGCGCTCTCGGCGGCGACGTCGGCGACGAGCCGCGTGACGACGTCCGGCGGCAGCGCGCCGACGTCGTCCTGGTACTTGAGCAGCACGCCGATGGTGTCCGCGACCGCGGCGGGATCGAGCGCGATCTTGTCGAGCGCCATCAGCGCCTCGGCCCAGTCGATCGTCTCGGCGATGCCGGGCGCCTTGAAGAGGTCCATGCCGCGCAGCCGGTGCGTGAACAGCACCACCTCGCGTGCAAGCCGCGCCGGCGCCTCGGGACACTTGCGGCAAACGATCTCGAGCTCGCGCGCGACGTCGGGATAGTCGACCCAGTGATAGAGGCAGCGACGCTTGATCGCATCGTGGATCTCGCGCGTGCGGTTCGACGTGATGACCACGATCGGCGGCGCCGGTGCGCGTATCGCTCCGATCTCGGGAATCGTCACCTGGTATTCGGCGAGCACTTCGAGCAGGTACGCCTCGAACGGCTCGTCGCTGCGGTCGAGCTCGTCGATCAGCAGCACCGGCGGGCCGCCTTCCTGTGGCGACAGCGCCTCGAGCAGCGGGCGCTTCAGCAGGAAGCGCGGCGCGAAGATGTCGTGCGCGAGCGCATCGCGCGCGACGTTGCCGGCCGCTTCGGCGAGGCGGATCTCGATCATCTGCCGCGGGTAGTTCCACTCGTAGACCGCGGCGGCGGTGTCGAGGCCCTCGTAGCATTGCAGACGGATGAGCCGGCGACCCAGGCCGGCGGCCAGCACCTTGGCGATCTCCGTCTTGCCGACGCCCGCCTCGCCTTCGAGGAACAGCGGGCGCGCGAGCTTCAGCGCGAGAAAGACCGCGGTCGCGAGGCGGCGGTCGGCGACGTAGTCGTGTGCGGCGAGGAGCGCGAGCGT
>JAICUU010000221.1 GCA_025935675.1 Burkholderiales bacterium | reverse complement strand
GCGTGGCGACGATCGCGTCGACACGGCGCTGCGCGATCGCGCGCTCGAAATGCAGGTGCCACTCGCGACGGGTCGCGTCGTCGGCGAGGCCGGTGTCGACGATCGCGACGCGCGCGTCGCCGTCGCACAGCCACAGGTTGACGTGGTCGAGCGCGAACGGCAGCGGCATCCGCAGCCAGCGGATCCCGGGCGCGACGCGAATCGTCTCGCCCGGCGCCGGGGGCGCGGCGAACGGGAGCTCGAGCGACGGGATCGTGGGTGCGTTCATCGATGGGGGCGGTCGCGCGGGCCGGGATTCCGGGCGCTTGTCGCCGATGCATATGGTATCGTGGCCGAAGCACCGGCGCGTCGCGCGGACTTCCCCTCGCGAGCGCACCCCCGATGCCGTCCGCACGCCATCCCGCCTACACGATCTCGGCCCTCGCGAAGGAATTCGCGCTGACCACGCGCGCGATCCGCTTCTACGAGGACGAGGGCCTGCTGTCGCCGCAGCGCGCGGGGCGCGTGCGCGTCTACGGCGAGCGCGAGCGGGTCAGGTTGAAGCTGATCCTGCGTGGCAAGCGCCTGGGCCTCGCGCTCGCCGAGATCGGCGAGCTCCTCGACATGTACGAGGTGTCGAAGAACGAGCGCGGCCAACTCGCCAAGTTCCTCGAGCTCCTGGCCGACCGCCGCGCGCGGCTCCTGCAGCAGAAGGAGGACATCGACGCGACGCTCGCCGAGATCGACGGCATCGAGCGCGAATGCCGCCGGCAGTTGCGCGACGCGGCGCCGGCGCGCGGGAGCGCCCGCGGCACGCGCGAGGCGTCGTCGTGACGCTCGTGGCGCGCGACCGGCGTCGTCCTGACGTGCCGGCTTCGTCGAGGCGGGGAGGTGGTCCGGCCGGGAAGGCGTCGCTGTCCGGGGCGCATGATTGACGTTTACGTAAACGTCATATAGGATCGCCGGGCGGCGCGCGCTCCCGCGGGCGACGCGCAGGGCTTGGAAGGAGCGCGACACACGGCCATGCAGGCGACGAGCTTCACACCACCCTCCGGGGACTACGCCGAGCGCGTACGCGCGAGCTTCGCTCGGCAGGGCGCGATGCGCACGCTCGGCGCGTCGCTCGTCGACGTCACACCCGGCTATTGCGCGATCGCGCTCGCGCCGCGCGCCGAGGTGTCGCAGCAGCACGGCTACGTCCATGCCGGCGTCGTCGCCGCGATCGTCGATTCGGCGGGCGGCTACGCGGGGTTCACGCTGTTTCCCGTCGACGCCTCGGTGCTGACCGTCGAGTTCAAGCTCAACCTCGTCGCGCCGGCGCGCGGCGAGCGCCTCGTTGCCGAGGGCTTCGTCGTCAAGCCCGGGCGCACGCTCGTCATCACGCGCGGCGAGGTCCATGCCGAGTCGGGCGGGGCGCGCACGCTGGTCGCGCTGATGCAGCAGACGCTGATCGTGATGCGCGACACGCCGGACGCCTGAACGCCACGAGAGCGAGGATCGCGATGCCCCACTACAAGACGCTCGACTTCGCCCTGGGCGAGACCCTCGACATGCTGCGCGACAGCGTGCGCGCGTTCGCCGAGGCCGAAATCGCGCCGCGTGCGCAGGCGATCGACCGCGACAATGCCTTTCCCGCCGACCTCTGGCGCAAGATGGGCGGCCTCGGGCTCCTCGGCATTACCGTCGAGGAAGCTTACGGCGGCAGCGGCCTCGGCTACCTTGCGCACATCGTCGCGATGGAGGAGATCTCGCGCGCGTCGGCGTCCGTGGGCCTGTCGTACGGCGCGCATTCGAACCTCTGCGTCAACCAGATCCGCCGCAACGGCAGCGAGGCGCAGCGTCGCAAGTACCTTCCGGCGCTCGCGAGCGGCGAGCACGTCGGCGCGCTGGCGATGAGCGAGCCGGGGTCCGGCTCCGACGTCGTGTCGATGCGGCTGCGCGCCGACCGCCAAGGCGACCATTACGTGCTCAACGGCAACAAGATGTGGATCACCAACGGCCCCGACGCCGACACGCTCGTCGTCTACGCCAAGACCGACGTCGACGCCGGGCCGCGCGGCATCACGGCATTCATCGTCGAGAAGGGCACGCCGGGCTTCAGCACCGCGCAGAAGCTCGACAAGCTCGGCATGCGCGGCAGCAACACCTGCGAGCTCGTGTTCGTCGATTGCGCGGTGCCGGCCGCGAACGTGCTCGCCGAGGAGGGCCGCGGCGTCAACGTGCTGATGAGCGGGCTCGACTACGAGCGCGCCGTCCTCGCCGGCGGCCCGCTCGGCATCATGGCGGCCTGCCTCGACGCCGTGCTGCCGTACGTGCACGAGCGCCGTCAGTTCGGCCAGTCGATCGGCGAATTCCAGCTGATGCAGGGCAAGCTCGCCGACATGTACACGACGTTCAGCGCCTGCCGTGCGTACGTCTACGCGGTGGGCGCCGCCTGCGATCGCGGCGAGACGACGCGCAAGGACGCCGCCGGCGCGATCCTGTACGCCGCGGAGAAGGCGACGTGGATGGCCGGCGAGGCGATCCAGTGCCTCGGCGGCAACGGCTACATCAACGAGTACGCGACCGGCCGCCTGTGGCGCGACGCCAAGCTCTACGAGATCGGCGCGGGCACCTCGGAGATCCGCCGGATGCTGATCGGCCGCGAGCTGTTCAACGAATCAAGGTGAGGCTCCCCCCCATGCCCAACGACCCCATCGTCATCGTCGGCGCCGCACGCACCGCGATGGCCGCGTTCCAGGGTGACTTCGCCACGCTCGCCGCGAGCGACCTTGGCGCCGTCGCCATCAAGGCCGCCGTCGAGCGCGCGGGCCTCGCGCCCGACGCCGTCGATCGCGTGATCTTCGGCTGCGTGCTGCCGGCGGGCCAGGGCCAGGCGCCCGCGCGCCAGGCATCGCTGAAGGCCGGCCTGCCGCTGGCGGCCGGCTGCACGACGGTCAACAAGATGTGCGGCTCGGCGATGGAGGCGGCGATCCTCGCGCACGACGCGCTCGTCGCGGGCTCCTGCGACATCGTCGTCGCCGGCGGCATGGAGAGCATGTCGCAGGCGCCGTACCTGCTGCCCAAGGCGCGACAGGGCTACCGGATGGGCCACCAGGTCGTGCAGGACCACATGTTCCTCGACGGCCTCGAGGACGCGTACGACAAGGGGCGGCTGATGGGCACGTTCGCCGAGGAATGCGCGGACAAGTACGCCTTCACGCGCGAGGCGCAGGATGCGTTCGCCGTGGCCTCGCTCGAGCGTGCGCGCACGGCGAACGACGATGGCACGTTCGCCTGGGAGATCGCGCCGGTGACGGTGAAGGGACGCAAGGGCGACGTCGTCGTCGACCGCGACGAGCAGCCGGGCAAGGCGTCGCCCGACAAGATCCCGACGTTGAAGCCCGCGTTCCGCAAGGACGGCACGGTGACGGCCGCCAACTCGAGCTCGATCTCGGATGGCGCGGCGGCGCTCGTGCTGATGCGCCGCTCGACCGCCGAGGCGCGCGGCCTCACGCCGCTCGCCGTGATCGTCGCGCACGCGACGCACGCGCAAAAGCCCGGCGAGTTCACGACGGCGCCGGTCGGCGCGATCGCCAAGCTCTACGCGAAGACCGGATGGTCGACCGCGGGCGTCGACCGCTTCGAGATCAACGAGGCGTTCGCGGTGGTGACGATGGCGGCGATGAAGGAGCACGGCATCGCGCACGAAAAGGTCAACGTCCACGGCGGCGCGTGCGCGCTGGGCCACCCGATCGGCGCGTCGGGCGCGCGCATCGTCGTCACGCTGCTCGGCGCGCTGCGGAAGGCGGGCAAGCGTCGCGGCGTCGCCGCGTTGTGCATCGGCGGTGGCGAGGCCACCGCGCTCGCGATCGAGCTCGCCTGACGCGCGATGAGCGACGCCGCCACCGGGTCGGCCACGACGGCGGCGGGCATGTCCGCCGCATCGCGCCCGCCGTTCCCGGCGATCGTCGGCTGCCCGCGCTCCGGCACGTCGCTCCTCGCCGTCATGCTCGACGCGCACCCGACGCTGGCGATGCCGCCGGAGACGGCGTTTCTCAAGCACGTCGTCACGCTCGACGGCGCGGCGCCCGGCGCGGCAAGGCGTTTCGTCGACATCGTGCTCGCCGACCGCTCGCCCATTTCCAACTGGTCGGACTTCGGCCTCGACGGCGGTGAGTTCGCGCGCCGCGTCGCTGCGATCGCGCCGTTCTCGGTGGCGGCGGCGGTGCGCGTCTTCTACGACCTCTACGCGGCGAGCGAAAACAAGCGCCGCGCCGGCGAAAAGACGCCTGACAACATCTTCGTGATGCGCGAGATCGCGGCGGTGTTGCCCGAGGCGCATTTCATCCACGTGCTGCGCGATCCGCGCGATACGGCGTTGTCGTGGCGCAAGACATGGTTCGCGCCGAGCCAGGATTTCCACGTGCTCGGGCAGGCGTGGCGCCATCACGTCGACGCCGGGCGCCGCGCCGGCGCGGCGCGGCCGCACTACGTCGAGGTCCATTACGAGCGCCTCGTCCGCGAGCCGGCGGCCGAGCTCGCGCGGCTGTGCGAATTCCTGCAGATCCCGTACGCCGAGGCGATGACCGACGCCAGCGCGCAGGGCGCGGCACGCATCGCGCGACTCAAAGGCCGCCGCCACGTGAGCGGCCGCGTCGTGTCGCGCGAGGACCGCACGAGCATCCACGCCAACCTCGTGCGCCCGCCGCTGCCGGAGCGCGCCGGCGTCTGGCGCCGCGAGATGACCGACGCGGAATGCGCGGCGGTCGAGGCCGGCGCCGGGCCGCTGATGGCCGCGCTCGGCTACCCGCCGGCGCGGGAGGCGACGTGACGAAACGCCGCGCCTCGGCTATCGTGCGACGGCGTTGTGACGTCGCATGTCGACGCGCCGCGCCCGTCTCCGCGCGCACGAGCGCAGCTTCCAACGGACCTCCGCGATGACCCTGATGCCCCTTGCCACCTGGCTGATCTTCTGCGGTGCCTGCGTCGCGCTCGCGCTCACGCCCGGACCCAACATGCTGCTGCTCGTGTCGCGGACGCTTGCGCAGGGCCGGCGCGCCGGGCTTCTCACGCTGGCCGGCACGCAGACGGGGCTGTCGCTCCACATCGCCGCGGTCGCATTCGGGCTGGCGGCGCTGATCGCCGCCGTGCCGCTCGCCTACGACGCGATCCGCGTCGCCGGCGCGCTTTATCTCGCCTTCCTCGCCGTGCAGACCTGGCGCGAGCGCGATGCCGCGGTCGCCGCCGGGGCGCCTGTCATTCCCGCCGGGCGGCTCTACCGCGACGGCGTCATGTCGAGCGTGCTCAATCCCAAGATCGCGCTGTTCGAGCTGGCGCTGCTGCCGCAGTTCGTCGATCCCGCGCGCGGCAGCGTGCTCGCGCAGACGCTGATCCTCGGCGTCACGCAGTTCGTCATCGTCTTTCCGTTCGACGCGGGCTGCGTGCTCGCCGCCGCGCGCGTGCGGCGC
>JAICUU010000363.1 GCA_025935675.1 Burkholderiales bacterium | reverse complement strand
GCGACGCGCTACATGCGCGTGCGCCGCGCCGCGCGCCACGCCAACGCCATCGAGCACCTGCTCGCCGAGCACGGCTTCACCGCCACGCGCGAAAGCCACAACGAAACGTGGTTCGTGCGCGTCGGCGAGCGGCCGGCGCGCACGCCGCGCGCGGGTTCCGGCGCCGTGGTGTCGACCGAGGGATTGCCGCCGCCGCGCGTGCACTGAGCCCCTCGTCATTCCCGCGCATGCGGGAATCCAGTCGACGCGCGCCCCGTCATTCCCGCGGAAGCGGGAATCCAGTCGTAACGCGTCGAATGGTCAGGGCGGTACCCATGGCAACGTCACCACTGGATTCCCGCCTTCGCGGGAATGACGTCAGTTACCGCGCGCCGTCCGGCGCCGCGGCGCCGCGCACGAACGTCATCGGCATGCCGTGGTCGACGTCGCCGCCCATCGCGAGCCACGCGTCGATGCCGCCGATCAGCGGCCGCGCGCGCGTGAAGCCCTTGGCCAGCAGGATCTGCGCGGCGCGCTTCGACGATTCCTCGTTCGGGCACGCGCAATAGAACACGATGTCGCGGTCGCCCGGGAACGCCGCCACCTCGCGGGCGATGCGGTCGAGGTCCATGAGTGCCGCACCGCGGATGTGCGGCCGCGACTGGTGCGCGAGCGACGAACCGACGTCGACGACGAGCGGCTTCGGCTCGCCGGCGAGGCGCTCGCGCAGCTCGTCGACGGTGATCCGCGCCGCGTGGACGAAGCGCGCGAGGCGCCAGCGCTTCAGCGCCTTCCAGCCGATCCATAGTGCAAGCGCAATCGCGATCCACGCCACCGCGGCAACGAGATGCGCGGTCATCCACGCAAGCACGAAGTCGACCTGCGACGAGAACAGCCAGCCAGCCGCCAGCGCGGCGCCCGCCCACAGCAGCGCGCTGGCCGCGGCCGCGGCCGTGAAGCGCCAGACGGACATCTTCAGCGCGCCGGCGATCGGCGGGCCGACGGTCGAGAACCCCGGCACGAACTTCGACACGATCAGCGAGTAGAAGCCCCAGCGCTCGAAGATCCCCTCGGTCTCGCGCACGCAGGTGTCGGGCGACAGCGAGATGCGGCACAGGAAGCGCAGCACCTGGTAGCCGTAGAGGCGCCCCGCGTAGTACCAAACGAGGTCGGCGATCACCGACGCGGCGATCGCCGCGCCGAGTGTCGCGAAGAGGTTGATGCGGCCCGCCGCCGACAGCGCACCGGCGACCACCAGCGTCGGCACCGCCGGCACGGGCAGGCCGAGTTGCTGCAAGAGGACATTGCCGCCGACGAACCACGCGCCATAATGGGCGAGGCTGGCGATGAGGGCATCCATGGAGTGCGTGCGAAAGAACGGGAAATGACTATGGTGACGCGACGGCGAAATTGCAACCCGCGGTTCGCGTCGCGGGGCGATCCCGCGGGTTGCCGAAAGGCCGCCGCTTGACGCCGGATGCGCCTTTGCAGGCTGCCGAGCCCCCGATCCGTCGCATCGAGGCCGGCCAGGGCGCGACGTGGTGGGGCGACGGCTGGCGCCTCTTCAAGGCGGCGCCGCTTTTGTGGATCGCGATCGTGCTGGTGTGGCTCGTGGTCAGCGTCGCGCTCACCCAGGCGGGCACGGTAGGCAACATCGCGTCGATGCTGCTGACGCCGGTGCTGTCGGCCGGCGTGCTGATGGCGGCGCGCGACCAAGATCGTGGTGGCGCGCTCCGCTTCGAGGAGCTGTTCGCCGGCTTCGGCGGCGGCCGCCTGGCGCCGCTCCTGATCCTCGGCCTCTTCAACTTCGTGCTGACGGCGATCGTGCTCGCGATCATCGCCGCCGCGGTGGTGGGCATCGTCGGCTACGCGGGGCTGCAGATGTTCCTCGCCAACGACGTGCTCGACCTCGCGTCGACCGACCTCACCGGGTTGGCGTTCACGATCCTGCTGCTCTCCCCGCTGTTGCTGATCGGCTTCGCGCTGATCAGCATGGCGTTCTGGTTCGCGCCGGGGCTCGTCGCCGTCAACCGCATTGCGCCCGCCGCCGCGCTGTGGCTGTCGTTCCGCGCCAACTTGACCAACATCGGCGCGATGCTGATCTATGGCGTCATCGGCGTCGTGTTCATCATCCTGGCCTCGGCACCGCTCGGCCTCGGCTGGATCGTGCTGGGACCGGTGATGGCGGGGTCGTGGTACGCGACGTGGCGAGACGTGTTCGGCGAGCCGGGCGCCTCGCCCTAGTGCGCCTGCTCCCAGTTGTCGCCGACGCCGACGTCGACGACCAGCGGCACCTCGAGCTCGGCGACGCGTGTCATCCGCCTCGGCAATTCCTCGCGCACGAGCTCGACCTCGTCGT
>JAICUU010000220.1 GCA_025935675.1 Burkholderiales bacterium | reverse complement strand
CTTCGCAAGCGGCCGCGCGAGCGGATCGCGGTGGAGGCGCGAGATGGGTTGGGTGCGGAGCCCGAAGGATTTCTGGGCGGGGATTCTGTTCGTCACGTTCGGCATCGTCGCGGTCGCCGTCAGCAGCGGCTATTCGATGGGTACGGCGGCACGGATGGGCCCCGGCTATTTCCCGCGCGGGCTGGGCGGCCTGCTGGTCATCCTCGGCGCGCTGGTCGCACTGCGCGGCATCCGCGTGCCGGGCCCTGCGATCCCGGCATTCCGGGCGCGCGCACTGGTCTTCGTGCTCGGCACCGTCGTCGTGTTCGGCATCGCCGTGCCGTGGACGGGCGTCATCCTCGGCACCGTGCTCCTCATCTTCGTCACGAGCTTCGCGAGCCACGAGTTCCGCTGGCAGGCCGCGCTGACGAGCGGCATCGTCCTCGCCATCGCCGCCGTGCTGGTGTTCATCGTCGGCCTGAAGCTGCAGTTGCCGATCTGGCCCTGGCCGTTCAACCGCTAGGGCCCCGCGCATGGACGTCCTCCAGCATCTCGGCACGGGCTTCGGCGTCGCGCTGACGCAGGTCAACCTGATGTACGGGCTCGTCGGCGCACTGCTCGGCACGCTGATCGGCGTGCTGCCGGGCATCGGCCCCGTCGCGACGATCGCGATGCTCTTGCCCACCACCTACGCGCTGCCGCCGGTATCGGCGCTGATCATGCTCGCCGGCATCTACTACGGTGCGCAGTACGGCGGCTCGACGACGGCGATCCTCGTCAACATGCCGGGCGAGACGTCGTCCGTCGTCACCTGCCTCGACGGCTACCAGATGGCGCGGCGCGGCCAGGCCGGCGCCGCGCTCGCCGTCGCCGCGCTTGGATCGTTCTTCGCGGGCTCGGTCGCCACGGTGTTCGTCGCGGCGTTCTCGCCGCCGCTGTCGGAGTTCGCGCTGAAGTTCGGCCCGACCGAGTACTTCGCGCTGATGGTGCTCGGCCTCATCGGCGCCGTGATCCTCGCGAGCGGCTCGATCGTCAAGGCGATCGCGATGATCGTGCTGGGGCTTTTGCTCGGCATCGTCGGCACCGACGTCAATTCGGGCGCGCAGCGCTTCGTGTTCGACGTTCCCGAGCTCGTCGACGGCATCGGCGTCGTCGCGGTGGCGATGGGGCTCTTCGGCTTCGCCGAGATCGTCGGCAACGTCGAGTCGCGCGAGAAGCGCCAGGTGGTGTCGGCGAAGATCAAGGGGCTGTGGCTGTCGCGCAAGCAATTCCGCGACGCGGCGCCCGCGGTCGTGCGCGGCACGGCGCTCGGCTCGTTCCTCGGCCTCTTGCCGGGCGGCGGCGCGATGCTGTCCTCGTTCGCGTCGTACACGCTCGAGAAGAAGCTCGCCAAGGACCCGTCGCAGTTCGGCAAGGGCGCGATCCAGGGCGTCGCCGGTCCCGAATCGGCGAACAACGCCGGCGCGCAGGCGTCGTTCATCCCGCTTCTCACGCTCGGCATTCCGGAGAACGCGGTGATGGCGATGATGGTCGGCGCGATGACGATCCACAACATCCAGCCCGGCCCGCAGGTCATCACGAGCAACCCGGAGCTCTTCTGGGGCCTCGTCGCGTCGATGTGGATCGGCAACCTGATGCTCGTGGTGCTCAACCTGCCGATGATCGGCATGTGGATCAAGCTCCTCACCGTGCCGTACCGGCTGCTGTACCCGGCGATCCTGCTGTTCTGCGCGATCGGCGTGTACAGCGTCAACAACACGTCGATGGACATCACGATGACGGCGCTGTTCGGCCTGCTCGGCGTCGTGTTCGCGAAGCTCGACTGCGAGCCCGCCCCCCTCTTGCTCGGTTTCGTGCTCGGGCCGATGATGGAGGAGAATCTGCGACGCGCGCTGCTCCTGTCGCGCGGCGACCCGATGACGTTCATCCACCATCCCATCTCGGCGGTCATGCTGGCCGCCGCCGCTACCCTCCTCGTGATCGTGCTGCTGCCGAACGTGCGCAAGCGCCGCGAGGAAGCTTTCCACGAAGAGATCGCCTGATGACTTCCGCCCTTCCTCACCTGCCCGCGCTCGACTGGCAATTGCCGTATGCGTCGCGGCGCACGCCCCTCCTCGCCGCCAACGCGGTCGCCACGTCGCATGCGCTCGCCGCGCAGGCGGGCGTCGCGATGCTGCGCGCCGGCGGCAATGCCGTCGACGCCGCGATCGCGACCGCCATCACGCTCACCGTCGTCGAGCCGTGCTCGAACGGCGCCGGGTCCGATCTCTTCGCCATCGTCTGGGACGGCCACGAGCTCGTGGGCCTCAACGCATCCGGCCGCGCGCCCGCCGCGTGGTCCCCGGCCCATTTCGCCGCGCGGGGCGCGATCGGCCCGCGCGGGTGGAGCGCGGTGACCATTCCCGGCGCCGTCTCGGGCTGGGTCGCCCTGTCGCGGCGCTTCGGCAAGCTGCCGTTCGCCGATCTCTTCGAGCCCGCGATCGGCTACGCGCGCGACGGCTTCCTCGTCACGCCGACGGTGGCTAAATACTGGCAGCGCGCCGAGACGCTGATGCCGCCCGACCAGGGCTTCGCCGAGGCGTTCCTGCCACGCGGCCGTGCGCCGCGCGCCGGCGAGCGCTTCGCCAATCCCGCGCTCGCCGATTCGCTGGAGAAGATCGCGGCCACCGAAGGCGACGCGTTCTACCGCGGCGAGCTCGCGCAGGCGATCGTGCGGCACGCGCATGCGCACGGCGAAGTGCACAGCCTCGCCGATTTCGCGAATCACACCGCCGACTGGGTGACGCCGCTCGCGCAGGACTATCGCGGCTACACCGTGCACCAGATTCCGCCCAACGGCCAAGGTGTCGCCGCGCTGGCCGCGCTCGGCATGCTGCAGCACTTCGACCTCGCCGCGCTCGACGCCGATTCGGTGGCGAGCCAGCACCTGCAGATCGAGGCGATGAAGCTCGCGTTCGCCGACGCTTACCGGCACGTCGGCGATCCCGCGACCATGGCGTTCGAGCCGGCGCGACTCCTCGAACCCGCGTATCTCGCGTCACGCGCGCGGCTGATCGACCCGGCGCGTGCGCAGGACTTCGGGCCCGGCGACATCCCGCGCGGCGGCACCGTCTACATGGCGGCCGGCGACGCGCAAGGCATGCTGGTGTCGCTGATCCAGTCGAACTACATGGGCTTCGGCTCGGGCGTCGTCGTACCCGGCACCGGCTTGAGCCTGCAGAACCGCGGCGCCGGTTTCACGCTCGAGCACGGCCATCCGAACGAGGTTGGCGGCGGCAAGCGCCCGTTCCACACGATCATTCCCGGCTTCCTGACGCGCGGGGGCTCGCCGGTCGCCGCGTTCGGCGTGATGGGCGGCCCCATCCAGCCGCCGGCGCACGTGCAGACGCTGTCGCGGCTCATCGACCACGGCATGAACCCGCAGGCGATCCTCGACGCGCCGCGCTGGAAGATCGACGGCGAGTCGATCGACCTCGAGCAAAGCGCTGCACCCGCGCTGCGCGAGGGGCTGGCGGCGCTCGGCCATCGCATCGAGGATTCGGTCGACAGCTACATGGACTTCGGCGCCGGTCAGTTCGTCGTGCGCTGCGAGGGCGGCTACGCGTGCGGCTCGGATCCACGGCGCGACGGACAGGCGGCAGGGTTTTGAGCGGCTCCAGGATGTGACTGAGGAGCCGGCCGCGATTCCAGCCGGCGACCGCACCACGGCCGGGTGACGGGCCGGCGTGAGGGCGCTTATCACGCGGCCTAAGACGCCTTCGACACCTCGACGCGCCGCGCCTCCGCGTCGCCACCGCTGCCGGTGACGCTCGCCGGCGGCTTCATGTTGATCGCGCCCGCGTCGACACCGTCGGCCTGCAGCGCGTCACGCACCGCCATCGCGCGATCCTTCGCGATTTGCTGGTTCTGCGCCGGATCGCCGCTCGCATCGGCGTAGCCGGTCACGTCGATGTTGCCGCCGTCCTTTTTCACGAGGTCGGCAATCGCCTTCACGGCCGCCTTGCCCTCGTCGGACAACGTCGTCTTGCCGACGTCGAAATACACCTTCGCCGGCAGCGCGGTCGGTATCGACGCCTGCGTCACGCTGACGGGCGCGGGCGAGGGCGACATCGCTGCCGGCGGCGGCGCCGGCGCAGCCGCGGGCGCCGCGGGCTCCCCGCGCCCCATGCAGCGCGCGAGCAGGAACAGCAGGATGACGAGGGCGACGATCCACGGCCACCAGCGGCCGATCCACGAGCCCGCCGTCGCGCCGGCAGCGCCCGCGGCGCCGGCAGCGGCGTCCGCGGCACCGGCCATCGCCGCGCCCGCGCGCCGGGCCGCCGCGCCGGTGACACCGCCCGCGTTGTCCGTGATGCTCGACAACATCTCCGCTGGGCTCGCGAAACCGAGGGCGCCGGTGAGCCGGCTGTCGAGCGCGCCTTGCAGGAACGGCGCCTGCGCCGCCAGCATGGTCGCGAGGCTCGACCCTCCGCCGCCCGTCGACGCGACCACGCGCTTAATCACCGCGAGCACGATCGGCGCGACCAGCGCGATCAGGTTGCCGGCCGATTGCGGGCTGCGCATGCCCGACATCGACGCGAGCGCGCCCGAGAGCGCCGCTGCCCTGTCCCCGAACAGCGACGACACGACGCGGGCGCCGCTCGTCATGACCGAAGACGCTTGCGCGCCGCCGCCGCTGAACAGCCCGCCGAGATTCGACAGCATCGACGTATCGATCGCCGGATTGTCGAGCGTGGCCGTGACCGCTTGCGCGCCTGCCGGTGTCGCGCCCTTCTGGGCGACGCCGGCGATCAGTGCCGGCACGACCGCACCGATCGCGCTCGCCGCGGTCGCGCCGGATTCGCCGATGAGGCTGCCGGCCATGTCGGCGAATTCGGGCGGAATCGCCCCCCTGGCGAGCTCCAGCAGGTTGGTGGCCATGGTTCCTCCGTCGAGCATGAAAGGGCGCCGCGCGCGGCCCTCGGGCGCATGCGCCGCAGGCGGCTGCGCGCCAAAAAGGCTGCGCCTTTCGACGGGTGGCGTCCACGACGTCACCGCAATCGATTGACAACGCCGCCGCGTGCCGCGGGCAGCGCCCCAGCATGCGGCGACCAACGCCGACGAATGCCGTGGACGTGGCGTCGACGGGCTAGCGGCCGCGCGCCTTCAGCGTCGACAGCGGCAACAGGTCGGCGACCTCGATGCGCCGACGGTCCGGCTCGACTGTCGCCAGCGGCATGGTGGCGCGCATCGTCGCCGCCGAGCGCCGCGCCAGCTCCTGGTAGCTCTCGGTGCCCTCGACCTTCCACGCGAGCTCCTCGTCGGAGAGCGCGCGTACGATCCGCGCCGGCATGCCCGCGGCCAGCATGCGCGCGGGCACCTCGAACCCGGCCTTGACGAACGCCATCGCGGCGACGATCGCCGATTCGCCGACGATCGCGTTGTCGTTGACGACGGCGTTCATGCCGACGAGCGCGTTGCG
>JAICUU010000097.1 GCA_025935675.1 Burkholderiales bacterium | reverse complement strand
GTCATCGAGCGCAAGACCATCAACGACTTCGTCAGCATCGTCGACAAGAGCGCCGAGCGCGCGATCATCGGCGCGCTGTCGGCGCGCTTCCCGACGCACGCGTTCAAGGCCGAGGAATCGGGCGAGGCCGGCACGTCGACGCACACCTGGTTGATCGACCCGCTCGACGGCACCACCAATTTCCTGCACGGCTTCCCGCATTACTGCGTGTCGATCGCGCTGCGCATCCACGACACGGTGATGGTCGGCGTCGTGCACGATCCCACGAGCGGGCGGCTCTTCACCGCGATCCGCGGCCAGGGCGCGTATCTCGACGGCGCGCCGATCCGCGTCGCCGAGCGCGCGGGCCTCGCCGAGGCGATCGTCGGCACCGGCCTGCCGTACCGCAACTGGGGCTACCTCGACGACTACATGGCGTCGCTGCGCGAGATCATGCAGCGCTGCGCCGGCGTGCGCCGGCCGGGCGCCGCGGCGCTCGACCTCGCTTACGTGTCGGCGGGCTGGACCGACGGCCACTGGGAGCGCGACCTCAACGCCTGGGACGTCGGCGCCGCGAGCCTGCTCGTGGAGGAAGCCGGCGGCGTCGTCAGCACGGTCGCGGGCGACGCGGGCTTCCTCGACAGCGGCCACATCGTCGTCGGCACGCCGGGCGTGCACGCCGAGCTCCTCGGCGTGCTGGCGCGCTACCCGGCGCTCGCTGCATAGGCCAAGCGCGATGAAGTCGATCCGCGTCGAGCACCTGTCGAAGCACTGGGGCGAGGTGCGCGCGCTCGACGACGTGTCGTTCGAGGTGCCCGAGGGCAGCCTCACCGTGCTGCTGGGGCCGTCGGGCTGCGGCAAGTCGACGCTCCTGCGCCTCGTCGCCGGCCTCGACCGCGCGACGTCGGGGCGCATCGTCATCGACGGCGTCGACGTCACGCGCCTCGCACCCCACCAGCGCCGCGTGTCGATGGTGTTCCAGTTCTACGCGCTGTTCCCGCACATGACGGTCGCCGAGAACATCACGTTCGGGCTCAAGATCCGCAAGGTCGACGCGCGCACGCGCAAGCAGCGGCTCGAGCGCGTGGCGACGCTGCTCGGGCTTGGCGCGCTGCTCGACCGCAGGCCGTCGCAACTCTCCGGCGGCCAGCAGCAGCGCGTGGCGATGGGCCGCGCGGTGATCGCCGAGGCGCCGGTGTGCCTGATGGACGAGCCGATGTCGAACCTCGACGCCAAGCTGCGCAACGAGATGCGCGCCGAGATCCTCGCGCTGCAGCGCAAGCTCCGGATGACGATGCTCTACGTCACGCACGACCAGGTCGAGGCGATGAGCATGGCCGACCAGGTCGTGCTGCTCGACGCCGGGCGCGTCCACCAGATCGCCGCGCCCGAGACGATGTACTCGCGCCCCGCGGGCCTGTTCGCCGCGCGCTTCATCGGCGTGCCGGCGATGAACCTCGTCGCGCTCGAGGCGCACGCCGACGGCGCGGCGATCGCGGGCTCGCAAGGCGCCGGGGCGATCCGCGGCGCGTCGCCCGCGCAGCTCGCCGGCATCCGCGCCGAGGACATCCGCGTGACCGACGACGCGAGCGGCATCGCGGCGTCGATCGTCGGGCGCGAATACCTCGGCGCCGACACGATCCTGCGCTGCCGCGTCGGCGACGCCGAGCTCCTCGTGCGGATGGGCCGCGACTGCCCGGCGTCGGTGGGCGACGCCGTCCGCCTCGCGTGGCCCGCCCACGCCCTGCACCTCTTCGACCGCGACAGCGGGCAGCGCATCGGCGCCGCCGCCTGACGCAGTCACGGTTCAGCGATTCACAGGCGCACCCGCGTCATCACGACGAATGACAAACGCAAACCAAGCAATGGAGGAGCGATGAAAGCAATGCTGAAGACGATGGCGATCGCCTCGATCGCCTGCGCAACGACGCTCGCCGCGCTGCCCGCGGCGGCGGTCGAGATCTCGTTCTACTACCCGATCGCCGTCAGCGGGCCGCTGACCAAGATCATCGACGCGATGGCCGCCGATTTCGAGAAGGCCAATCCCGACATCAAGGTCAAGCCGATCTACTCCGGCAACTACGGCGAGACGCTCGCCAAGGCGCTGACCGCCAACAAGAGCGGCAGCCCGCCGCAGGTCGCGGTGCTGGTCGCCTCCGACACGCTGACGCTGATCGACGAGGACGCGGTCGCGCCGATGGACCAGTTCGTCAAGACACCGGCCGACAAGGCGTGGCTCGACGGCTTCTTCCCGGCGTTCATGATGAACGGCCGCTACCTCGGCAAGACCTATGGCGTGCCGTTCCAGCGCTCGACGCAGGTGATGTACTGGAACAAGGACGAGTTCAAGGCCGCCGGGCTCGACCCCGACAAGCCGCCGCAGAACTGGGACCAGCTCGTCGAGTACGGCAAGAAGCTGACCAAGCAGGACGCCTCGGGCAAGGTCACGCAATGGGGCCTCATCGTGCCGTCGGGCGTGACGTCGCACTGGTTCCTGCAGGGCTTCACGACGCAGAACCAGGCGAAGCTCACCAACGAGGCCGGCACCGAGGCCTACCTGCACACGCCGGCGGCGATCGAGGCGCTGTCGTTCTGGACCGACCTCGCGCGGAAGCACAAGATCATGCAGGAAGGGATCATCGACACCGGCAACGCGCCGAACGAGTTCATCGGCGGCCGCGCGGCGATCATGTTCCACTCGACCGGCAACCTCACCAACGTCAAGAACAACGCCAAGTTCCCGTTCGGCGTGGCGATGCTGCCCGAGCGCAAGCAGCGCGGCTCGGCGACCGGCGGCGGCAACATCTACATCTTCAAGAAGAGCTCGCCGGAGCAGCTCGAGGCGAGCTTCAAGTTCGTCAAGTGGATGACGAGCGCGCCGCAGGCCGCGCGCTGGGGCATCGCCACCGGCTACGTCGCCGGCCGCCAGGACGCGTGGGACACGCCGGAGATGAAGCAGTACCAGAAGGACTTCCCGCCGGCCTCCGTCGCGCTGCAGCAGCTGCCGTTCTGCGCGCCGGAGTTCGAAACGCATGCCGGGCCGCGCACCACCAAGGCGCTCGAGGATGCAATCGCGGCGTCGCTGACCGGGACCAAGACGCCCGACAAGGCGCTCGCCGACGCGCAAGCCGAGGCGAACCGGATCCTGCGCAGCTACAAGTGACGCAAGCGCGGCGCGCCCCGGCGAAAGCCGGGGCCGCGCCGCATCGCCACCATGGCCCGCCGCACACGCCGCGCCTCGCGCGCGAACGACGACGAGATCGACTCTCCGCTCACCGGCTGGGCGCTGTTCCTGCCGGCGGCGCTGTTCCTCGGCGTGTTCACCTATTACCCGGCCGTCGCGACGTTCTTCCAGAGCCTCTTCTCCGACCCGAAGGGCGGCCGCGCCGCGCGCTTCATCGGCCTCGACAACTACCGCGCGATGCTCGACGACGCGACGTTCGTGCATGCGCTGGTGAACAACCTGTGGTTCGCGCTCGGCACGATTCCGGTGTCGATCGCGCTGGCGATCGTCATGGCGCTGCTCGTCAACCGCGCGCTGCCCGGCCGCGCGCTGGTGCGGATGTCGTACTTCGCGCCGACGGTGCTGGCGATGGTCGCGGTCGCCAATATCTGGCTCCTGATCTACGCGCCGCAGATCGGCCTTCTCAACGCGGTCGTCGAGCGCCTCGGCGGCACGCCGCACAACTGGCTCGGCCAGCCCGACACGGCGCTCGGCGGCGTCATCGTCGTGACGATCTGGAAGGAAGCCGGCTTCTTCATGATCTTCTACCTGGCCGCGCTGCAGAGCATGCCGCCCAACCTCGCCGAGGCGGCGGCGCTCGAGGGCGCATCGCGCTGGCACTATTTCTGGAAAGTGACGTTCCCGCTCCTGATGCCGACGACGCTGTTCGTCATGGTCAATGCGGTCGTCAACGCGTTCCGGATGGTCGACCACATTCTCGTGATGACCAAGGGCGGCCCCGACGACGCGAGCACGCTGCTGCTCTACTACATCTACGAGACCGCGTTCCGCTACTGGGACACGAGCTACGCCGCCGCGATGTCGATGGTGCTGCTGGCGATCCTCGGCGTCGTCGCGATCGGCCAGTTCCTGATACTCGACCGGCGCACGCACTACCGATGAAGGTCGGCGCCGACAACCGCTGGCAGCGCGGCCTCGAGACGCTCGCCGCGTGGCTGCTCGCGATCGTCTGGGCGGCGCCGCTCCTGTATTGCGCGTGGACGTCGCTGCACCACCCGGGCGACGTCGCGCGGATGGACCTGTCGGCGCCGCTCACCGTGCACAACTACGCGTACGTGTTCAATGCGGCGCCGTTCCCGCGCTACTTCCTCAACACGTTCATCCTGGTGACGATGGTCATCGTCGCGCAGTTCACGCTGTCGACGCTCGCCGGCTACGCGTTCGCGCGCTTCCGCTTTCCCGGCCGCAACGTGATGTTCGTGCTGGTGCTGCTGCAGCTCATGATCATGCCGGACGTGCTGATCGTCGAGAACTACCGCACGCTCAACACGATGGGCCTGACTGACACGATCCTCGCGATCGCGATGCCCTACTTCGGCTCGGCGTTCGGCATCTTCCTGATGCGCCAGACGTTCAAGAGCGTGCCGAAGGAGCTCGACGACGCCGCGCGCATCGAGGGCGCGGGCACGCTGCGCACCCTCGTGTCGGTGTACGTGCCGCTCGCCAAGCCGGTGTACCTCGCCTACGGCCTCGTGTCGGTGAGCTACCACTGGAACAACTTCCTGTGGCCGCTGATCGTCACCAACTCGGTCACCGCGCGGCCGCTGACCGTGGGACTGCAGATCTTCTCGTCGGGGGACCAGGGCATCGCCTGGCCGATCCTCACCGCGGCGACGCTTCTGTCTGCCGGGCCGCTGCTGGTCGCGTTCCTGCTGTTCCAGCGCCAGTTCGTGCAGTCGTTCCTGCGCGCCGGCATCCGCTGAACGTCATCCCCGCGCAAGCGGAGTCGTCATCCCCGCGCAAGCGGAACAACGTCATCCCCGCGAAAGCGGGGATCCAGTCGTAACCTTTTGGGATGAGTTGCGCTGCAAATCAACCGTCGCGTCAGGGCTGGATTCCCGCATTCGCGGGAATGACAGTCGTTACGGCGCCGGCAGGAACCGCATCGGGTCCATCGGCTTGCCGAGCCGGCGGATCTCGAAATGCAGTTTCACCTGGTCGGCGTCGGTGTTGCCCATCTCGGCGATCTTCTGGCCGCGCGCCACCGTGTCGCCTTCCTTCACCATGATCGCGCGGTTGTGCGCATACGCCGACAGGTACGTGTCGTTGTGCTTGATGATCACGAGGAGGCCGTAGCCGCGCAATCCGGTGCCCGCGTAGACCACCTTGCCGGCCGCGCTCGCGACGATCGGCGTGCCCGCGGCGCCGGCGATGTCGATGCCCTTGAGATTCGCCGTCTCGGAGAACGTCGTGATCACGCGGCCCTTCGCCGGCCATGCCCAGTCGAGGCGGTCATCGTCGCCGCCCAGCGGGGGCGACGACGCGGGCGGCGGTGACGGACGCGCGGCGGGTGCCGCGCCCGGCGACGGCGCACCTGCGGGAGTTGCCGGCGCGGCCTGCGCGAGCTTGCCGAAATCGCGAGCCCCCTCGGGGCTGTACGGCAGCTTGATCGCCTTGGGCCCGCTCTTGAAGTTGTCGGCGGTGCGCGGGCCGGCGGATGTCGACGGCAGCGGCGCGGTGCCCGGCGTCGCGCCCGCCGCGGTGCCCACCGGTGGCACGCTCCTCAGCGGCGCGGTCGTCACGCCCGGTCCCGTGGCGTCGGTCGGCCCCGGCTCGGGCAGCGCGTTCCCGGCCGGCGGCGGGCCGAGCTTCAGCACCTGGCCGACGGTGAGGCGATCGGGATTGGCGAGGTTGTTCCACGCGACGAGCGAGCGCGCATCGACGCCGTTCGCCTGTGCGATCGTGCGCAGCGTGTCGCCGCGCTTGACCGTGTACGTGGGCACCGGCGCCGGCGGCGGCGTCACCGGCGCGGGCGGCGGCGCCTCGACGACCGCCGGCGGCGGCGTCAGCGGCGCGCGCTCGAGGACCGGCGCCGGCGCGCGCGTCGCGCAACCGGCGATCGCGCACAGCGCGACGACGCCCGCGATGCGGGTGGCGTGCTGCACGAACGCGTGCGGTATCAGGCGGCGCAAGATGTCACGTACGGGATGTGGATCGGCAGTCGGCAAAGAGCGGCGTTTGCGTGGCGGAGCGGTCAACGCGCCAAGCATGCGTGCAGCGCTCACGTGATGCCGGGAAGCAACGGCACGAATCTTACCGCATCGAGGGTTTCTTCCTTGTAGCCCTGCAAAGCGGGCTCGATGACGGTGAGGCGCTGCGTGCCGCGCTCGCCGTCGCCGCCGGCAGCACCACCACGTGCGAGCGGCAGCACCATCCGCGCGCCGGGCTTGAGGAAGCGCAGCAGCGCTTCCGGCACGTGCGTCGCGCCCGCGGTAATGACAATGGCGTCCACGGCGAGTTCCTCGCCGAGGTCGGACGTGCCGTCGCCGTGCTTCAGCGCGACGTTGCGGATCTTGAGCGCGGTAAGGTGGCGGCGCGCTTTCGCGACCAGCGCGCCGATGCGCTCGACCGTGTACACCTTCTGCGCGATCCGCGCCAGCACCGCGGTCTGGTAGCCGCAACCGGTGCCGATCTCGAGCACGTCGCCGAGCGCGCGGCCGTTGCGCGCAAGCTCGCTCATCCGCGCGACCACCCACGGCTGCGAGATCGTCTGGCCGTGGCCGATCGGCAGCGGCGAATCCTCGTAGGCGCGGATCGCCAGCGCCTCGTCGACGAAAATATGTCGTGGCACGACATTCATGGCCTCGAGCACCACCTCGTCGCGGATGCCGTCGTCGCGCAGGCGCTCGACCATCCGCGCGCGCGTGCGATCCGACGTCATGCCGATGCCGGTGTGGCGGTTGTCGAGCGTCCCCATCGCTCTCCTCGTTGGCTTCGCCGCGGCGCGAGCCCTGGCGCGATGCCCGCGCTAGCGCCCGGGCGCGAGCCATGCCTCGACGGCGCGCGCCTCCTCGCGGTTGGTGAGGTCGATCTGCAGCGGTGTCACCGACACCTTGCGCTCGCCGACCGCGTGGAAGTCGGTGCCCACGCCGGCGTCGGCCGCGGCGCCCGACGCGCCGACCCAGTAGACCGTCTCGCCGCGCGGGTTCTCGGTGCGCACGATGTCCTCGGCCTTGTGCCGTCGCCCGAGCCGCGTCACCGCGAAGCCGTTGAGCTCGTCGTAGGGCACATCCGGCACGTTGACGTTGAGGAGCCACACCTTGCTCGGCTGGCGCTGGTGCTGGTGGACGAGGTCGACGGCGACGCGCGCGGCGGTGTCGAAGTGGCGCGCGTTGCGCGAGGTGATGGACATCGCGATCGACGGGATGCCGAGCAGGTAGCCCTCGGTGGCCGCCGCCACAGTGCCCGAGTAAATCGTGTCGTCGCCCATGTTGGCGCCGTCGTTGATGCCGGAGATCACCATGTCGGGCAGCGTGTCGAGGAGACCGGTGACGGCGAGATGCACGCAATCGGTGGGCGTGCCGTTGACGAACAAAAAGCCGCTCGGCGCGCGCCGCACCATCAGCGGCCGGTCGAGCGTCAGCGAGTTCGACGCGCCGGAGCGGTCGCGCTCGGGCGCCACCACGGTGACCTCGGCGTGGGCTTTCAGCGCCGCGGCGAGGTGCTCGAGTCCCGGCGCGAAATAGCCGTCGTCGTTGGAAAGCAGGATGCGCATCGAATCGGTCGGCGACGGCGGCGTCGCTGCGAGTATAGCGCGCGCGATCAGTGCGCGAAGGCGCGGGCCGCCGGCCGGCGCTACAATCGGCCGGGTGACGCAAGGATTGCCCGACACCCTCGCCGCCGCCGCGCGCGCGCTCGCGGCCACGCCGCTCACCGCGCTGTTCGCGCGCGACGCGTCGCGCGTCGCGTCGCTCACCTTCGCCGCGGCGGGGCTCACCGTCGACCTGTCGAAACAGCGCGTCACGCCCGAGGCGCTCGCGCTGCTCGTCGCGCACGCCGAAACCGCCGGCATCCCGCACTGGATCGAGGCGATGCTCGCCGGCGAGCGCATCAACCTCTCCGAGAACCGCAGCGTGCTGCACACGGCGCTGCGTCGCGAGGACGGCGCTCCTGTCGTCGTCGACGGTCGCGACGTGATGCCCGACGTGCGCGCGACCCGCGCGCGCATCGCCGCGCTCGCGACATCGCTCCGCGACGGCACGCGACGCGGCGCGACCGGCGCGCCGATCCGCCACGTCATCGCCATCGGCATCGGCGGCAGCGACCTCGGGCCGCGGCTGTGCGTCGACGCGCTCGCGAATCCGGCGTCACCGCCGCCGGTGCCGGTGCGCTTCGTGTCGAACGTCGATCCCGACGAGCTCGACCGCGCGCTCGCCGGCTGCGATCCGGCGACCACGCTCGCCATCGTCGAGTCGAAGACCTTCACGACGCAGGAGACGCTCGCCAATGCCTCGGCGCTCCGCGCGTGGCTGCGCGCGGCGATGCCGGGCGCGGACACGCGCGGGCATTTCATCGGCGTCACGGCGAACGTCGACGCCGCGAAGTCGTTCGGCGTCGACGCCGACGCGATCCTGCCGATGTGGGACTGGGTCGGCGGCCGCTATTCGCTTTGGTCGGCGGTCGGCCTGCCGATCGCGATCGCCTGCGGGCCTGCGGCATTCGATGCGCTCCTCGCCGGTGCCGCGGCGCTGGACGCGCATTTCGCGACGGCGCCGCTCGCCCGCAACCTGCCCGCGCTGATGGGGCTTTGCGACTGGTTCAACGTGCGCGCGTATGGTGCACAGCAACGCCTCGTCGTGCCGTATGCGCGCGCGTTGTCATTGTTGCCGTCGTACCTGCAGCAGCTGACGATGGAGAGCAACGGCAAGAGCGTGACGCGCGACGGCGCGCCGGTCGACGGCGCGACCGAGGCGTCGCTGTGGGGCGGCGCCGGCACCGACGGCCAGCACGCGTATTTCCAGTGGCTGCACCAGGGCACGCACCCGGTGCCGGTGGAGTTCGTCGTCGCCGTCGACGCCGCGCACGACGCGACGGCCGGGGCGGGCGAGCGCCAGTCGCTGCTGGTCGCCAACGCGCTCGCGCAGGCGCAGGCGCTGATGCAGGGGCGCGACGGCGACGCCGCGCACCGCTGCCCCGGCAACCGCCCCTCGACCGTGGTGATGATGCCGCGCGTCGACGC
The DNA here is from genome assembly GCA_025935675.1 of Burkholderiales bacterium. Classification (GTDB taxonomy): domain Bacteria; phylum Pseudomonadota; class Gammaproteobacteria; order Burkholderiales; family Casimicrobiaceae; genus VBCG01. The sequence goes on along the minus strand of JAICUU010000097.1, from coordinate 3,596 downwards.
GCGGCATCTGGGGGCCCTGATCGCGCTGTGGGAGCACCGCACCTTCGTCGAGGGATGCCTCTACGGCATCAACTCGTTCGACCAGTTCGGCGTCGAGCTCGGCAAGTCGCTCGCGCAGCCGATCGCCGCGGCGCTCACCACCGGCGCCGCATTGCCCGCGGCCACCGATGCGTCGACGCGCGCGCTGGTCGCTCACGTGCTGGCCTCGCGATCCGTCATCCCCGCGAAAGCGGGGATCCAGTCGTAGCGCGCCACGTCATCACGAGAAGGCGGGGATCCAGTCGTAGCGCGCTGCGCATCCCCGATCCCGTCGTGGCGTCACGACGGGATCGCTGCATCACCCATTCTTACGTCAAGGCTGGATCCCCGCTTTCGCGGGGATGACGACATCGCGGCGCGCGACGTCGATCGCCGCGGCGAGCTTCCACACCGCGGCTGCATAGAGCCGGCTGCGGTTGTAGCGCGTGATCACGTAGAAGTTGTTGCAGGCGAGCCACAGGCTCGTCGCATCGGCGCCCTCCTCGAGCGCCAGCACGCCGACCGGATCGGGCGCGAGATCGGCCGGCAGCGACGCCACCGCGAGCCCGTCCTGCCGCCATGCATCGAGCGCCCGACGCTCGCTCAGGCCGCCGTCGAGGCGCGCGTCGAGCGCGGCGCGATTCGCCGCGTCGATGGACGCGGGCAGGAGCACCGGCTGGCCGCGCGCCCAGTCGTGGCGCGCGAGGAAATTGGCGACGCTGCCGATCGTGTCGGCGGCGTTCGTCCACAGGTCGATGCGGCCGTCGCCGTCGAAGTCGATCGCGTAGCGCCGGTAGCTGCCCGGCATGAACTGCGGCAGGCCGGTGGCGCCCGCGAACGAGCCCAGCACCGAGCCCGGCGCGAGCTTCTCCTCGTGCGTGAGCGCGAGGAACTCGGTGAGCTCGCCGCGGAAGAACGGCGCGCGGCGCGGATAGTCGAACGCGAGCGTCGCGAGCGCGTCGAGCACGCGATAGCGGCCGGTGATGCGCCCCCAGTAGGTTTCGACGCCGACGATCGCGACGATGATGCCGGCGGGCACGCCGTACAACGCCTCGGCGCGTGCGAGCGTCGCGGCGTTGGCGTCGAAGAACGCGACGCCGGCGGCGACGCGCGCCGGGTCGAGGAACGACGGCGCGTATTCGAACCACTTGGGCGGCGCCAGGAGCGGCTTGTCCATCAGCGCGACGATCGCCGCCTGGTAGCGCGCCGTGCCGAGCGTGCGCTCGATCGTCGCGACGGGAATGCCGGTGGCCTGCGACGCCTCGCGCGCGAACGCGCGCACGTCGGCGCGGGTCGCATAGTGCCCGGGCGGGGCGTTCGCCGCACCGGCGGTGCCGCCGGCCATAGCCGCCGGCACCGTCACCATCATCGCGAGCGCCGCCACGACGACGGCCCATCGATCACGAAATCGCATCGGCGACGATGTTATCATCGCGCGCCGCCCGCGAGCCGACTTCACTGCGATGCGCGACGCGCTCGTGGCCTCGATCGCGGCGCTTCACGCGCGCGCCCTTCGCAACACTCGACCATGCTCTACGCGCTCGCACGGCCCCTCCTCTTCGCGCTCGACCCGGAGCGCGCGCACGCGCTGTCGCTCGGCGCGCTCGACGTCGCCGCGCGCGCCGGCGTCGCTCCGCGCGCGCGGATGCCGCACGCGCCGTCCATCGAGGCGATGGGACTCGCGTTTCCCAACCGCGTCGGCCTCGCCGCCGGCCTCGACAAGAACGCCGCGCACCTGGCCGGCCTCGCCACGCTCGGATTCGGCTTCATCGAGGTCGGCACCGTGACCCCGCGCGCGCAACCCGGCAACCCGCGTCCGCGGATGTGGCGGATTCCCGCGCGCGACGCGCTGATCAATCGCCTCGGCTTCAATAACGGCGGTGTCGACGCGCTGTGCGCGAACGTCGCCCGCGCCGGCTACGGCGGCATCCTCGGCATCAACATCGGCCGCAACTTCGACACGCCCAACGACCGCGCCGCCGACGACTACATTGCCGGCCTCGCGGCCGTGTACCCGCTCGCGCACTACGTCACCATCAACGTGAGCTCGCCGAACACCAGGGGGCTGCGCGACCTGCAATCCGACGCGGCGCTCGACGCGCTGCTGACGACGATCGGCGAGGCGCGCACGCGGCTCACCGACCGCCACGGCCGGCGCGTGCCGCTGGCCGTCAAGATCGCGCCGGACCTCGACGACGCCGCGATCGCCGCCGTGGCGCGCACGCTGGTCGCGCACCATGTCGACGCGGTGATCGCCACCAACACGACGATCGCGCGCGACGCCGTCGCGGGCCTTGCGCACGCCGACGAGGCCGGCGGGCTGTCGGGAAGGCCGCTCTTCGCGCGCTCCAACGAGGTGATCCGCACGCTGGCGCGCGCGCTCGACGGCGCGCTGCCGATCATCGGCGTCGGCGGCATCCTCTCGGGCGACGACGCGCGCGCCAAGCTCGACGCCGGCGCGACGCTGGTGCAGCTCTACACCGGCCTCGTCTACCGCGGCCCGGCGCTGGTCGGCGAATGCGCGAGGGCGCTGGCCGGGCGCTAGAATCGCCGGACCATTGCCCACGGGAGCCGCCCCGATGCCTGGTCGACATGCCGTGCGCCGCGTTGCGCTCTTCGCGGCGTGCATCGCCATCCTCGCGCTCGCCGCGCCGGCGCGCGCGGCGTTTCCCGATCGCCCGATCCAGCTCGTCGTGCCGTTTCCGGCGGGCGGCACCGTCGACGTCGTCGCGCGCAAGTTCGCCGAATCGCTGGCGGCGATGCTCCACACGCCGGTCGTCGTCGTCAATCGCGACGGCGGCTCCGGCGTCATCGGCCTGCAGGTCGTCGCGGCGGCGCAACCCGACGGCTACACGCTGGCGTTCGCGCCGAACGGCCCGCTGACCGTGCAGCCGGCGCTCGCGAAGATCGCGTACGACCTCGCGAGCTTCGAGCCGGTGTGCCAGGTGTTCGCCTACTCGTACGTGCTCGTCGTGCCGGCAGGCAGCGCGATCGATTCGGTGGGCGCGCTCGTCACCCGCGCCAAATCGCCGCAGGGCGTCAAGTTCGGCTTCGGCGGTATCGGCACCGCGCCGCATTTCGCGATGCTGGAGCTCATGCGCGCCGCGCACGTCGACGTGCTCGGCGTGCCTTACCGCGGCGATCCGCCGGTCGCACTCTCGCTCAAGTCGGGTGATCTCGATGCCGCGGTGCTCACCGTCGAGGTCGCGCGTGCGCAGGGCTTTCGCATCCTCGCGGCGCTCGCGCCCGCACGGCTCGCCGCGCTGCCGAACGTGCCGACCGCGCGCGAGCAGGGATTGGACGTCCTTGCGACCACCAATGCCGGCGTCATCGCCCCGAGGAACCTGCCCGCCGACGTCGCGCGCGCGCTCGGCGGCGGATGCGCGGCCGGCGTGCGCGACGCCCGGTTCGAGGCCGGCATGCAGGCATTCGGCCAGACGGTCAGCTATCTCGACGGACCCGCCTTCGCGCGCGCGCTCGAGGCCGACGCCGAGGCGAAGCGCGTGCTGATCGACGCGACGGGGATGCGGCAGGCGCGCTGAGCGTCCGCGGCCCTGGTGCGCGCCGTTACGCGCGCG
>JAICUU010000207.1 GCA_025935675.1 Burkholderiales bacterium | reverse complement strand
TGGGAGACAACGTCGCCGTGACACCCGGGGCCTACGCGGCCTCGTTCCGCTTCGCCAATCACCTCGGTCTCGGCAGCTATCGCATCGATGCGATCCTGGACCGCGGCGACGTCGACGCCGGATTCGCGTTCGACCGGCGCAAATCAATCGCGCAGTTCGACGTCGTCGATGTGCTCACCGATAATTTCGCCGGGCGCTTCCATCTGTGCGTCGACGCCTTGGTCGTCGCGGCAACGCCGGAAAGCCGCGTCGAGCGAAAGCCGATCAGCGCGGTCGCGGGGGCCGGCGTCTGGCCGCTACGCCGTCGCAACCCGATCCTGGCGGATTTTCGCGCCCGCATCGTCCAGGACGCCGTGATCAACACGTTGGCCCGCGCATCGGACACGATCGTGCGCGTGACTGTCACCAATCTCGGCGCGGAGACGTGGCCCGCATTCGGCCGGCGCCCCGTGCGCGTCGCTTACCATTGGCTGGACGCTGATGGTGGCGTCATCGAGTACGATGGCATTCGATCGATTCTGCCGCGGGATGTGGGCCCCGGCGAGTCGATCGTGGTCGATTCCTTCCTGCGCGCGCCCGAGCTCGCCGGCGAGCGGGTGCTCGCCTGGACGCTTCTCCAGGAAGAGGTGGTGTGGTTCGATCAACGCAATCCCGACGCGCGCCTGCTCGTGCCGATCACCATTACGCCGTGAAACAAAAACCCCGCCAGGCGGCGGGGTTTCGTTTGCTGGGCAACTGCAAGCGCTACGTGCGGACCTTCTTCCGACGTGACGCCCACACGAAGGCGAGCAGACCGGCGCCAAGCAGCGCCAGCGAGTTGGGCTCGGGCACCGGTATCCCGCTCTGCGGATTCGGCAGCTTGCCGAACAGGAACGTGGTCGACGAGATTTCCGGAACGGTATCGAGGCCCGTCATGGCGAACGTGTAAGTCACCGGACCCACGAGCAGCGGGTTGTAGACCGGGTCGTTGAGCTTCGAACCGTCGAAGTTCTGGTTGATGATGCCGTACGGGTGGTAGGTGAAGTCGCTTGGTGACGTGAAGCCGGCACCCAAGGTGATGTCGCCGCCCGACGCGCTCGCGCCCCAGCCGTAATACGGCGTGTTGCCGGTAATCGTCTGGCAGGGCAATGCCGAGCAATCGACCACGGAGCTCGGTGCCACGGACAGGAGCTGCAGGGACAGCGGCGTGTCGGTGAAGCTGAACATCAGCCCATCGAGCTCCGACAGGATGTCGGCGGTCGGGTCGACGTTGTTCGTCAGCGTCAGCGTGAACGAGTTGGCGCTCGAGAAGTTGAAGACCGCAGTGGCTTCCTGGCTCGCGCTGTCCGTCATGCCGTCCGCATGGAACGTGTACATGATGTTCGCGCTGGCCAGCGACGAAATCGCCGTCAGGAATGCCGCCGCTGCCCAAATAGTAAGTTTTCGCATCGCTTGGCGCCTCTTGGAGGGTTGACAGCCTTCGCCCTTTGCCCTAGTGGTTGCAAGTTGCGGGCCATGCACCTAAGTTTTTGATTTTATTTAGATAAATTGCATACTTACAAGTTGCAAGGATGGTCATGTAAAGCCCGTCGACATGTCGCTTTTCGACAGCAGTCGCAACGGGGCCAAAAATGGATGTTACGCCGTCAGACCGTGCAGTACATGCCGCTCGTGAACGTGTCGTGGGCAAGGGCGCCCGGAATGTCGCCAATCGCCGCGCAAATCAAATCGCGTCACGAGCGTTCGATTTACCGTTGCGGCAGGCTGCACGGCACAATAGCTTCTCGCCGAATGCGCCCGTCGATGCCCGCAAGTCACTCGAGCCCCTCTGCCGAATCTCCTGTCGATCGCTGCCCCGCCGACGCCATCGCGGCGCTCGATGGGGAGGCATTCGTCGCCGAGGCGTATCGGCGGTTGCTCGGTCGAATGCCCAATGGCGACGAGCGCGCGACGATGCTCGATGCGTTGCTGCGCGGCGAGCCGAAGTCCTGGATCCTAGGCGGATTGCGCTACGGCGCCGAGGGCCGCGCGGCTGCCATTCCGGTCGGTGACGCATTTCGCCGCCGTTACCTCGCCCAACGGACTTTTCGCTGGCCCGTCGTCGGCCCACTCATCGAGCGCGCGGCGGCGCTGTGGCGGCTGCCAGCCTCGCTGCGCTACTTTCGCGGGATGGAGCAGCGCCTCGCGACCGCACGCGCTCCTGCCGCGACCGCGCCGGCCAGGATCGACGCGGCGATCATGCCGCCTCCGCTCGGCGACACGCTCGAAATCGTGGCGCCGTCGCATCTGCCGCGCGCGCGCGAAAAATCGCGGATCGCGCCGGACGTGCCGACGTCGTCCCTGTCGCGGCAAGCGCGCTACGCGCTGTTCGAGGACGCGTTCTACGACTCGTCCATCGTCTCCGCCAAGCAGCGCGTCTACCTGCCTTACCTCGACCGGCGGCTGGCGGCGTCGCTGCCGTTCCTCGACCTCGGCTGCGGCCGCGGCGAATTCCTGCGCATCCTGCGCGGCGAGCACATCGCGAGCGTCGGCGTCGACATAAACCCGGTGCCGCTCGCCGCGTTGCGCGCCGACGGATTCGATGTGCAGGTGCAGGATCTCATCGCGTTCCTGGGGGCGGACACGCGGATGTACGCCGGCGCGGCGTCGTTGCAGGTCGTCGAGCACCTCGATGCGGAGCGGATCGAGCGCATGCTGGCGCTCGTCGCACCGCGACTTGTTCCCGGCGCGGTCCTCATCGTCGAGACGCCGAACCCGCTGTCGCCGTTCGCGCTCGCGCAATTCCACACCGATCCCACGCACATCGCGCCGATCCCGCCGGAGCGCATGCGATTCTTTGTCGAGGCCGCTGGCTTCGAGCGCTCGCGGACGCTCTTCCAGGCGCGCGTGCCGGCGGGACAGTTCTTCGGCCCCGATCCGAAGGCGTACTACATGGACTACGCGATCATCGCGTTCCGCTCCGCCGCGTGAAGCTCGTCGTCGACCTGCAGGCCTGCCAGACACCCGGCAGCGGGCCGCGCGGCATCGGCCGCTACTCGTTCGAGCTGGCGGCCGCGCTCGCGCGCAATGCCAGCCTGCACGACCTGCACTTTCTCCTGAACGCCGATTTCGCCGACGGCATCGAAGCGCTCGATCGCGCACTGAAAGCTGCGGGCCGCGTCACCTGCGAACGCTACCGCCTCGTGCCGCTCGACGCCAGCTACGGTTCGCGCCGGCGCCGGCTGCAGCGCATCGACGATGCGATCCTCAACTGGCGCTACGCCTGCACCGGTGCCGATGCGCTGCACGTCTCCAGCGTGTTCGAGGGCTGGCAGGCAGGCGGCGCGCATGTCACGAGCCGCATTCGCGACGTGCCCGCGGGCGTGCGCTCGGCGACGCTCTACGACCTCATTCCGCTGATATTCGCCGATACGTACCTGCCCGCCGAGGCGCGCGCGCTCTACGACGCTCGCGTGGAGCTGTTCGGGTCGTTCGACCTCGTCTTCGCGATCTCGGAATCGACGCGCCGCGATGCGATCGCGCATCTCGCCATTCCGCCTTCGCGAATCGTCAACATCGGCGCGGCGACGACGACGGCGTTTCGCCATCTCGGCACCATCGCCGCCGAGCGAGCGCACGACGTCCTGCATCGCCACGGCCTCGGCCCCCGATTCATGCTGTACGTCGGCGGCATCGACTTCCGCAAGAACATCGATGGCCTGCTCATGGCCTACGCTGCGCTGCCCCCGGCCATTGCACACGAGGTCCAGGTTGCCGTGGTGTGCGAGCTTTCGTCGGTCGAGCGCGAGATGCTCCTTGCGCGCGCGGCGAGCCTCGGGGTCGCGCAGCCGCCGGTGCTGACGGGTTATGTCACCGACGACGATCTCAACGCGCTCTACAACCTCTGCGAGGTATTCGTCTTCCCGTCGCTGTACGAGGGATTCGGCCTGCCGCTCCTCGAGGCGATGACGTGCGGGGCGCCTGCCATCGCATCGAACGCGTCGAGCATGCCCGAGATTCTCGGCGATCCCGAGGCGCTATTCGACCCGCGCGATCCGATCGCGATGGCGCGGATGATGGAAGGCCTGCTCGACAATCCCTACCGGCGCAAGCGTCTCGGCGAAGCCAATCGCCATCGCGCGCGGCGGTTCTCGTGGGACACCGTCGCCTATCGCTTCATCGAGTCGATCGAGGACGCGATGGCGCGGCGCCTCGTCGACGACGCGACGCTCGGTGGACACCGACGGCCGCGCGTCGCGGTGGTCGTACCCGCGGCGAGCGAGTCAAGCGTCGCCGGCCGTTACGTGGCGCGCATGCTGTCGTACTGGAATCGGCCGTTCGAGGTCGACATCGTTGGCCAGGCCCCTGCGCCGGGTGCCGCCGGCACCGAATCGGGCATCGGCGTCATCGCTCCCGCGGCGCTGCGCGGCACGAACTCCCGATATGACTGCGTGGTGTATCACGTCGGTACCGGCGAAATTCCCGACACCGTGCGCACTTTGTTGAACGACGTCCCGGGCGTGCTCGTCGTGCACGACACGCCATCGGCGACTGGCGATGCCACCGCGGCAGCATTGCGCGCACGCAGCCATTCGATGCGCACGATCCCCGCCGGCGCGGGTGGCATCGAAGCGAGCGCGGCCGAGCGCAACGCGCTGGACGCCGTCACCGCGACGCTCGACGGCGTGGTCTATCGCGGCCGCGAGCTGCGCGCGCTGATCCGGGGCGCGCAAGGCGTCGTTTTCGACTCGCAGCGAAGCGCGACATTGCTGCGTGCGGTGTGGCCCGATATCGTCGAAATTCCCTGGCGCGTGGTCGAACCTGCACCGGCCGATGGCGACGCTGTCGATTCGGTCGACGCGGCCGATCCGGACGGCGACCCGCGCATTGCCGCGATGCGGCGGCGCCCGGCGCGTGTCGCCGAGCTCGAGGCCGGCGCATGCGCATACGTCAAGTCCGCGGACGACGCGCGCTCGGCGGAATCGCTGCGGCGCGAGCTCGTCGGGATGATCGCCGCCGAAGGCTGGGACGAGTCGCTGTCGCTCGCCGCCGGAGGCGCCATCGAAGCCGGCCTCGCCTTGCACCCGTGGAGCGGCCGTTGGATGAATCGCCGGGCCTGACGTCGGCTCCGCGCGTCGCCGATCGCGACGCGCAAGCTTCGCGGCATCCCGTTACGACGCTTCGGCACATGGCTCGCGCTTGGCGCCGTCGCGGCCTTCGCGCTGGTCGGTGGATGGTATGTCGAGCTCGCCCACACCTACCAAAGCCCGCTGTTTCCCCTGTTCAACCGATGTTTCGCATCTTCCTATGCACCGCCGATCGACATCCGCGACGCGCGCTGGGCGTTCGCCTCCGTCACCGATGCGCTTCGCTTCGTGCTCACGACGCCCTTTCGGCACCCTCGCCACGTCGGAAGTCGCTTTCGCCGACGCGCGGATCGCGCTCGCCTATGTCGCACCTCGGCAGGGCGACAACGTGTTCGGCTTGCGCGTGCCGCACGTGCTGGCGAGTGAGCCCGCGGACTATCTCGTCGCCGGTGCACCGGTCTCGTTTGCGCTCGCCTTCCTGCAGCCCGATTCCCGGTTCGTGCGCATCGACTTCATCCCCGAGTTCGGTCCGGTCGTCGCATCCGCCGTCGCCGGCTTCGGCGCGCGGCCAGTGCGATTGCTTGCGGCCGCGGATGCGTTGCCGCAGGCGCTGCAGCGCGCGTCGCACTGGGGCTACGCGACCGGCGGCGAGCCTTGCGGGGAAATGCGCTCGACGTTGATCCGCCTGCGCGTGTGTTCGCTCGTGCGTCTCGAGTAGGTCACTGGGCGCGCCGAAAGCGCAAAGGCCCGCTCGGAATCGAGCGGGCCTTTGCTTTGAGGGGTGCCTGACAATGACCTACTTTCGCGCGCGGGAAGCGCACTATCATCGGCGTGCTGCCGTTTCACGGTCCTGTTCGGGATGGGAAGGCGTG
>JAICUU010000299.1 GCA_025935675.1 Burkholderiales bacterium | reverse complement strand
CGGGGCAAGGCTTCGCGTGGGACGACGACGCCGGCCCACGGATGGCAACGCCGGGCGGTCCCGACGCTGCGCTCATCGTCGTGGCGATCGAGGCGATCGGCGCGCGATGACGGCGAGCGCCCTACCGGCCGACGGCCTGTGGCACGCGCTGCGCGTCGAGGCGACGCTCTGCGAGGGCGTGACCGGCGACGTTGATGCGATCGGCGTGCGCGATGGACGGATCGCGTGGCTTGGGGCGCTCGCGGGCGCGCCGGCGCAATGGCGCACGGCGCCGCGCCGCGACGGCCGCGGCGCCTACGTGACGCCGGGCCTCGTCGACTGCCATACGCATCTCGTCTACGCGGGCGACCGCGCCGTCGAATTCGCGCAACGCCTCGCCGGCGCGAGCTACGCCGACATCGCACGGGCCGGCGGCGGCATCCTGTCGACGGTGCGCGCCACGCGCGAAGCGAGCGAGGATGCGCTCTTCGCCGCGGCATCGGAGCGGCTCGCCGGCTTCCTCGCCGAAGGCGTGTGCGCGATCGAGATCAAGTCCGGTTACGGACTCGACCTCGCGAGCGAGCGCAAGCTGCTGCGCGTCGCGCGACGGCTCGGCACCGAGCATGGTGTCGACGTGCGCACGACGTTCCTCGGCGCGCATGCGCTGCCGCCGGAGTTCGCCGGCCGCGCCGACGACTATATCGACGCCATCTGCAACGAAATGCTGCCGGCGCTCGCCAACGAGGGGCTCGTCGACGCGGTCGATGTGTTCTGCGAGACGATCGCGTTCAGCGTTGCGCAATGCGAGCGCGTCTTTGCCGCGGCCGCGGCGCTCGGGCTCGATGTGAAGATGCACGCGGGCCAGCTGAGCGACATGGGCGGCGTGGAGCTCGCCGCGCGCTTTCGCGCGCGCTCCGCCGACCATCTCGAGCACGTTTCCACACGCGGGATCGATGCGATGCGCGCCGCCGGCATGGTGGCGGTGCTGCTGCCCGCCGCGTACTACGCGCTGCGCGACACGCAACCGCCGCCGGTCGGCGCGCTGCGCGCCGCCGGCGTGCCCATCGCCGTCGCCAGCGACCACAACCCGGGCACCGCGCCGGTGCGCTCGCTGCTCGTGGCGATGAACATGGCGGCGACCCTGTTCCGCCTGACGGTCGGCGAGATCCTCGATGGCGTCACCCGTCACGCCGCGCGCGCGCTCGGCCTCGAGGCGACGCACGGCATGCTCGGCATCGGCCGTCCCGCCCACTTCCTGCTGTGGGACGCGCCGTCGGCCGATGCGTTCGCCTACTGGATCGGCGCGCCGCGGCCGCGCGTCGTCGTGCGCGGCGGGCGCGTCGCGCGTGACGCCATGCGCGCGGATTGACGATGCCCCTCTTCGCAACCGACGCGTTGCTGCCCGATGGATGGGCATCCGACGTCGTGCTCGACTGGGACGCGGCCGGCATGCTGCGCAGCGTCGCGCGCGACATGGCGCAGCCGCGCGGCATGCCCGCGGCGCCGGGGCCGGTGATCCCCGGCATGCCGAATCTCCACTCGCACGCATTCCAGCGCGCGTTCGCCGGATTGACGGAGGTGCGCGGCCCGATCGACGCCGGCGAGCGCGAGGACAGCTTCTGGACGTGGCGCGAGCGCATGTACGCCTACGCGCTCGCGGTCACGCCGCCGATGCTCGAGGCGATCGCGACGCACCTCTACGTCCGCATGCTGCAGGGCGGCTACACGTCGGTGTGCGAGTTCCATTACGTGCACAACAACGTCGACGGCCGGCGTTACGCCGACGACGCTACGATGTCGCGAGCGCTGCTGGTCGCGGCGCGGCGCGCCGGTATCGGCCTCACGCTGCTGCCGGTGCTCTACCAGCACAACGGCTTTGGCGGCGTGGCGCCGCGTGCCGAGCAGCGCCGCTTCGTGCGCGACGTCGACGGCGTGCTGGCGCTGGTCGAGGCGATGCGCTACGCCGTCGCCGGGCCGCGCGAGCGCGTCGGCTTCGCCGCGCATTCGCTGCGCGCCGTCGCGCCCGAGGCGTTGGCGCGCGCGCTGGACGCGCTGCGCGCGATCGACGCAACGATGCCGATCCACGTCCACATCGCCGAGCAGCGCCGCGAGGTCGACGAGTGCGTCGCAGCACTGGGCCAGCGCCCCGTCGCGTGGCTCGTCGATCACGTCGCCGTCGACGCGCATTGGTGCCTCGTGCACGCGACGCACATGGACGACGCCGAGTGCGCGGCCGCGGCGAAGACCGGCGCCGTCGCCGGCCTCTGTCCGACGACCGAGGCGAACCTCGGCGACGGCACGTTCGACCTCGCGCGCTGGCGTGGCGCGGGCGGCGCCTGGGGCCTGGGCTCCGACAGTCACGTCTGCGTCGACGCGGCGCTCGAGATCGCGATGCTCGAATACGGCCAGCGTCTCGCCAGCGGCCGCCGCAACGTCGGTGCCGACCGGCGCGAGCCGTGGGTCGCGACGGCGATGACGACCGCGGCCGTCGCTGGGGGCGCGCGCGCGAGCGGGCGCGACGTCGGCGGTCTTGCGGTGGGCGCGTCGGCCGACTTCGCGGTGCTCGACGATCGTCATCCGGCGCTCGCAGGGCTCGAGGCGCCCGCGATCCACTCGGCGGCGGTGTTCGCGAGCGATCGCGCCAATGCGATCCGTGACGTCTACGTCGGCGGCGAGCGCCGCATCCACGACGGCCGGCATTCGATGCAGGACGCGGCGGATGCGGCGTTCATCGGCGCGCGCCGGGCGCTCGCCACGGCCGCCGAACGGCAATGACGCCGCCGCCCTTCACGCTGCATCGAGGCTCGCGACCGCTGCTGGTGTCGGTGCCTCACGCCGGCACCTACGTCCCCGCCGCGCTCACCGCGAGGCTGACCGACGCCGCACGGGCACTACCCGACACCGACTGGCATGTCGACCGCCTCTACGCGTTCGCGCGCGACATCGGCGCGTCGATGCTCGTCGCCACGCACTCGCGCTACGTGATCGATCTCAATCGCCCGCCGGACGATCACAACCTCTATCCCGGCCGCGACACGACGGGACTCTGCCCGGTCGACACGTTCGATCGCGCGCCGGTCTACCGCAATGCGCCGCCGTCGCCCGCGGAAATCGCCGCGCGCATCGACACCGTGCACCGACCGTACCACGACGCGCTCGCCGCCGAGCTCGCGCGACTGCACGAGCGCCACGGCACGGTCGCTCTGTGGGACGCGCACTCGATCCGCTCGGTGGTGCCGCGCTTTTTCGACGGCGTGCTGCCCGACTTCAACATCGGCACCGTGGGCGCCACGAGCGCGGCGGCCGGGCTCGTCGCACAAGTCTCGGCGGTCGCAGCACAGGCGG
>JAICUU010000101.1 GCA_025935675.1 Burkholderiales bacterium | reverse complement strand
GTTCGCCATGCCTTGCGGCAGGTGCATCAGGCAGCCGTAGCCGCAGGCGGTGTCCGCCAGCGCGACCACCGTGGCGGCGTGCAGGTAGCCGTTGGGCGCGAGGATCTCGGGACGGATGTCGAGCTCGGCGTCGACCCGTCCCTCTTCGAGGTGCGTGACGCGAAATCCCATCAGCTCCGGCAGCCGTCCCTTGCTGCGCGCATTGGCGCTCGCCAGTGTCGCGTCCGGTCGCAATCCCATTGCCCTGTCCCCTTCAGTTGCCGGCGCGCCGCCGATCGACGCGTCACCGGACGGCGCCAGGCGCAGCTGCGCCTCCCTTTCAAATCGCGGCAGCGAGCGCGCGAATATCGGCGCAGAAGCGGTCGACCGCCGCGGCCGGCGTGTCCCAGGCGCACATGAACCGGCACCCCGTGTCGCCGACGAACACGTAGAAGCGCCAGCCGCGCTGCTCGAGGCCGCGGATCACCGGCGGCGGCAGGTGCACGAACACGCCGTTCGCCTCGGTCGGCGCGATGAACGCAGCGCCCGGCACTTTCGCGATCGCCTCCGCCATTCGCCGTGCCATCGCGTTCGCGTGCGCGGCATGACGCAGCCACGCGCCGCCGCGCAACACGGCCGACCACGGCGCCGCGAGGAAGCGCATTTTCGAGGCGAGCTGGCCGCCCTGCTTGCGGCGACGCGCGAATTCGTCGGCGAGCGCCGCGTCGAAGAAGACGATGGCCTCGCCGAACGGCAGGCCGTTCTTGGTGCCGCCGAGCGACAGCACGTCGATGCCCGCGCGGTTCGCGAGCTCCGCCGGCGCGCAACCGAGCGCCGCCACCGCGTTGGCGAAGCGCGCGCCGTCCATGTGCACCTTGAGCCCGAGGCCGTGCGCGTGCTCGGTGAGCGCGCGCAATTCGGCATGCGAATAGATCGCTCCCAGCTCCGTTGCCTGCGTGAGGCTCACCGCGCGGGGCCGCGATGCGTGCTCGCCGTGCACGACGCCGGCGCGGGACGTGATCGCTTCGCAGGTCAGCTTGGCGTACGGCGTGTCGACGGTGAGGAGCTTCGCGCCGCCGCTGAAGAACTCCGGGGCGCCGCACTCGTCGACGTTGACGTGCGCGAATGCATGGCAGATCACCGCGTCGGTATTGCGGCAGATCGCGGCCAGCGCCAGCGAATTCGCCGCGGTGCCGTTGAACACGAGGTACACCGGCGCGTCGGTGTCGAACACCGCGCGCACCGCATCCTCGGCATCCTTCGTCCAGCGATCGTCGCCGTAGCCCGCGGCATGGCCGACGTTCGCCTGCGCCAGCGCGTCGAATGCCTCGGCACAGATCCCGGCGTTGTTGTCGCTCGCGAACTGCGGCGCGGTCACATCGAATGGAGCGTTCACCGGCCGGCCCTGCGCGCTCACAGGCGCTCTTCCACCCACGCCTTCACCGACGCCAGTGCCGCGGGCAACGCTGCCGCGTCGGTGCCGCCTGCCTGTGCCATGTCCGGGCGGCCGCCACCCTTGCCGCCGACACGCTGCGCGACATGGTTGACGAGCTCGCCCGCCTTGACCTTGGCCACGAGATCGGGCGTCACCCCGGCGATCAGCGTCACCTTGCCGTCGCTGACGGTGCCGAGCACGATCGCCGCGCTCTTGAGCTTGCCCTTCAACTTGTCGACCGTCTCGCGCAATCCCTTGACGTCGGCGCCGTCCATCGTCGCCGCGACGACCTTCGCGCCCTTCACGTCAGCGGCCGCGCCGGCGAGGTCGTCGCCGGCGCTCGACGCGAGCTTGGCCTTGAGGCGCGCGAGCTCCTTGTCCGCCGCGCGCGCATCGTTGACGAGCTGGGCGATGCGCGCATCGAGCTCGGTCACCGGCGCCTTGAGCGCGGCCGCGGCGCTGCCAAGCGCGCGCTCCTGCGCCTGCACCCAGGCGAGCGCGCCCTTGCCGGTCACCGCCTCGACGCGGCGGATGCCGGCCGCGACGCCGCTCTCCGACACGATCTTGAAGAAGCCGATGTCGCCGGTGCGCGCGACGTGCGTGCCGCCGCACAGCTCGCGCGAGCTGCCGATGTCGAGCACGCGCACGACGTCGCCGTACTTCTCGCCGAACAGCATGACGGCGCCGAGCTTCTGCGCGTCGGCGATCGGCATGACCCGCGCCTCCGTCGCATGGTTGTCGAGGATCTCGGCGTTGACGATGGCCTCCACGCGCCGGATCTCGTCGTCGGTCATCGGCGCGTGATGCGTGAAGTCGAAGCGCGTCTTGTCGGCGTCGACGAGCGAGCCTTTCTGCTGCACGTGCGGGCCCAGCACCTCGCGCAGCGCCTTGTGCATCAGGTGCGTCGCCGAGTGATTGCGCACCGTGCGCCCGCGCGCATCGGTGTCGACCGCGGCGCCCAGCGTGTCACCGGGCTTGATCTCGCCGTTGCGGACCTCGCCGACGTGACCGAACACGTCGGGCTGGATCTTCTGCGTGTCGGCGACGTTGAAGAGGGTCAGGCACGAGCCGGTGCGCGAGAGCTCGCCGCGGTCGCCGACTTGCCCGCCGGACTCCGCATAGAACGGCGTGCGATTGAGCACCACGACGCCCGCCTCGCCCATCGACAGCGAGTCGACCTTCACGCCGCCCTTGTAGACGGCCAGCACGCGCGCCTCCTCCGATAGCGACTCGTAGCCGCGGAACGCGGTCTTCGGGCCCTCGTAGGCGAGCGTGTCGCCCATCTTGAACTGCGACGCGGCGCGTGCACGCGTGCGCTGCGCGTCCATCGCCTTGTCGAACGCCGCCTCGTCGACGACGAAGCCGCGCTCGCGGCAGACGTCGGCGGTCAGGTCGAGCGGAAAGCCGAACGTATCGTAGAGCGTGAACGCGGTCAGCCCGTCGAGCGTCTTGCCGCCGGTTTTCGCGAGGCTCGCGAGCGCCTCGTCGAGGATGCGCATGCCGTTCTCGATCGTCTCGCCGAAGCGCTCCTCCTCGGCCTTCAGCACGTCGGCCACGCGCGCCTTGTCGCGCGAGAGCTCGGGATAAGCGCCGCCCATCTGGCGGTCGAGGTCCTCGACGAGGCGGTAGAAGAACGGCTTCTTCTGGCCGAGTTGGTAGCCATGGCGAATCGCGCGGCGGATGATCCGCCGCAGCACGTAGCCGCGCCCCTCGTTGCCGGGGATGACGCCGTCGACGACCAGGAACGCGCAGGCGCGGATGTGATCGGCGATGACGCGCAGGCTCGGCGACAGCAGATCCTTCGCGCCGGTCTCGCGCACCGCGGCGCGGATCAGGTCCTGGAACAGGTCGATCTCGTAGTTCGAGTGCACGTGCTGCAACACGGCGGCGAGCCGCTCGAGCCCCATGCCCGTGTCGACGCAGGGCTTGGGCAGCGGCGTCATCGTGAACGCGCCGTCCGCCGCCTTCTGGCGATCGAACTGCATGAACACGAGGTTCCAGATCTCGATGTAGCGATCGCCGTCCTGTTCCGGCGATCCCGGCGGACCGCCCCACACGTGCGGGCCGTGGTCGTAGAAGATCTCCGAGCACGGGCCGCACGGGCCCGTGTCGGCCATCTGCCAGAAGTTGTCGGACGCGTAGCGCGCGCCCTTGTTGTCACCGATGCGGATGCACCGCTCGGCGGGCACGCCGATTTCCTTCGTCCAGATGTCGTAGGCCTCGTCATCCTCGACGTACACGGTCGTCCAGAGCTTTTCCTTGGGCAGGCCGTAGACGTCGGTCAACAGCGACCACGCGAAGCGGATCGCGTCGCGCTTGAAGTAGTCGCCGAAGCTGAAATTGCCGAGCATCTCGAAGAACGTGTGGTGCCGGGCCGTGTAGCCGACGTTCTCGAGGTCGTTGTGCTTGCCTCCGGCGCGGAGGCTCCGCTGCGCCGTGGTGGCACGCGAATACGGGCGCTTGTCGAGGCCCAGGAACACGTCCTTGAACTGCACCATCCCCGAGTTGACGAACAGCAACGTCGGATCGTCGGCCGGGACGAGCGACGAGCTCGGTACGTGCGCGTGCCCGTGCGAGACGAAGAACTCGATGAATCGGCGGCGTATCTCGTTGACGGTCATGCGCGCGGTCCCGGGGCGTCGATGGGCGAATGCGCCCAAGAATCAAAAGCTTGCATTGTAACTCCGGAGCGCCTGCAACCAAAGTCCGCGCCCCGGGCCAAGTCCCCGCCGGGTGCGACGGTCACGCACCGTTGCAAATGAACGGCAGACATCGGCCGCGCAAGTGTGCACAATCGCCTGCGTGCCCCGCGACGATGACGCCACGCTGCACCTCATCAACCCGCTGCGCAACCCGTGCGGCGGCTCCGAGCGCCGCACGATCGACATGGCGCGCAGCTTGCGACGCTGCCGCGACGTCGTCGTCTGGGCATCGGGCAACGCGTCGCGCCCGCTGGTCGACGAGGCAGGCGCACGCATCATCAACCCGTTGCTCGCGCGCTTCCCGCGGCGCGGCACGCTGGTGTTCGTGGGCACGTATTTCAGCGTCGGCCGCTGGATCGCGCTCGCCTCGCCGGCGCGAGTCGTCGTCATCTTCAACACCGACCAGCCGCGCTGGCTCCGCGACAACCTCGCGCGGATCACCACCTGCGGGCGCTCGGGCGAAGTCGTGTACACGTCCGTGGGGCTGCGCGCGCGCCATCGCGGCAGCGGGCCGGTGCTCGAAAGCACGATCGACATCCGCCGCTTTCCATTCCGCGATCCCGGCGATGCGCCCGCGCGGCCGTTCACCGTCGGCCGGCTGTCGCGGGACGACTGCACCAAGCATCATGCCGAGGACCCGGCGCTTTACCGACGCCTCGCCGCCGCCGGCATCCGCGTGCGCCTGATGGGCGGGACATGCATCGCCGCCGAGCTGGCCGGTGTCGACGGCATCGAGATCCTGCCGGCCGGCGCGATGCCACCGCTCGAGTTCCTGCGCAGCATCGACTGCTTCGTCTACCGCACGTCCAGCACCTGGTACGAGGCGTTCGGGCGCGTGGTCTCCGAGGCGATGGCCGCCGGCGTGCCGCTGGTCTGCTCGCCGTCGGGCGGCTACGCGCATTACCTGACGCCGGGCGCGGATGCGCTCGTCGTGGGTGATACGGAAGCGATGGCGCACGCGGTCATCGCGGTGCGCGACGACCGGTCGCTCGCTTCGCGCCTCGCGACGCGCGCTCGCCGGGAGGTCGAGGCCGTGCAGCGCCGTGCCGAGCACCGGCTCTTGGCGTTGCTCGATGGCACGTCGTCGACGACGTCCGCCGGTGCGCGCGCCCGCGATGACGCCGACGTCGCCGGCCACGAAGCGCCCGCGCGCGTGCGGGTCGCGTCGGCCAACGGGCTTCGACCGGGCGACTAGCGCAGGCCGAGGCGGCGGTCGCGCCGGAAGCGCCGCAGCCGCAGGGCGATCTCGCGCGGCAGCTCGCGCCAGTCGCGCAGCCCCATGGTGATCTCGAGATAGCGGACGAAGCCCGGCAGTGCGCGCCACCCGGGCACGTGCCGCGCGCGCAGCCGGTAGCGCCGCCACGGGCGCATCAGGTAATCGGCGGTGCCCGGCATCGTCGCCGCCGCGGCGTAGCTCTGCCGGTCGATCCGGCCGACGGGCGTCGCGCGAAGCGCGGCGAGCGTCGCGGGCGGTACCGCGATACCCCAGCGCCCGGCGAGGTAGTCCAGCGTGTCGGCGAGCTGCAGCGTGACGCGCCATGCGCGAGCGGCGTCGACGACCCTTGCCCAATCGAACGCCGCGGCATCGTCGCCGACGATGCGAATCGCATCCGCCACCCAGCGGACCGGCGACACGGGTTGCCATGCGGCCGCATGTGCGCAGACGATCGCGAGGAGATCCGGCGCGCACGGCGCCCGCACGGCGATGCCGGGAATCGTCCCCGGCCGGCTCGCCTGCCAGAGCTCGGTGTCGAACGCGCCCTCGTCCGACGGCAATGCCGACCAATGGAGGTCGAGGTCGAGGTCGTCCGGCGACACGAAGCACGCGCCGTGATACGCCTCGGGAAGGCGCTCCGGCCGCGGCCATTGCGCGCGCCAGCCTGAGCGCGTGAGCGTGCCGATCGCGGCCACGGCGCTCGCGCGCCTGACCAGCACGTCGAAATCGTTCATCGGGCGAAGCGCCGGGTTGCCGTCGTAATACGCGATCAGCGCGCCGCCCTTGAGCGCCATCGCATCGATGTTCGCCGACGCGAGTCGCGCGATGGCACCGCCCGCGCGCCGGCAGACCAGCTGCCCGTGCACGAACGCGCGGCGATAGACGCCGCGGATCACCGTCCACGGCGCGTCGTCGGCATCGAGGATCGGCTGGCGCGGCACGAGGAGCGGCAGGAGCCGCGTCGACCCGGCGTCGAGCGTGTCGATGTCGTGCGTGCGGCGCCATTGCGCGAACGCGGCGGCGGCGCGGTCGGCGGGCCCGACGGTGGCCGCGAGCAGGAGCTCCTGCCCCGCGTCCGGGCGCCAGCCACCGCCGATCGTCGTCATGCGGGGCGCTTGCGCGCCAGGTGCCGGCGCACGATGTCGAGGTAATCGCGCCCGCTGACGGCCGCCCGGCGCGTCGAGTTGTCGCGATGCAGCCGGCGCTCGACGCCCACGAAGTCGAGGTGAACGTGCGCATGCGACCGTGCACGACTGAACCAGTCGATCGCCTCGCCGACCCGCAGGCCCTCGTCGAAGCCGCCGCATTCGGCGAAAAGCGCACGCCGTGCCACCAGCGTGCTGGCCGTCCAGCCTTCGAGCCCTGTCGTGTCAGCGCGCGCAAACGCAGCACGCTCGGCGTCGTCGAGCTCGTCGCTCAGGAACTCGCGCAGGCGGCACAGTGCGAACATCGTGCCGGCGCTCGCCTCGAGCGCCGCGCATTGGCGCTCGAGCTTGTCGCGGAGCCAGCGATCGTCGGCGTCGAGGAATGCCACGTAGGGCGCGGTCGCGGCCGCGATGCCCGTGTTGCGCGCCGCCGCTGCGCCCCGGTTGCTCGCGTGCGCGACGACCTCGACCATCGCCCCGCAGTCGCGCGCGACCGATGCCGTCGCATCGGCGGAACCATCGTCGACGACGATCACGCGCGACGGCGGCAGCGATTGCGCGAGCGCGCTGTCGATCGCCTCGCGCAGGGTTCGCGCGGCGTTGCAGGCCGGGATGACGACGTCGACGCGCGTCATGTCGCGGTCCACCGGTCGTCGAAGTCTGCGCGCGTCATGTCGCGTCTCGGCGGAGGTCGATGCTTGCCGACGTCATGTCGCAGTCCGCCGGCGCTTCAGCGACGCGTGCAGCGCGCGCGCCATCAGTGTCGCGTACGCGGCCCTGCCGCGCGCGAACTGCGACTGGTTCGACGCATGGATGCGCCGTCGCACCGTCGGCGCGTCGAGATGGACGAAGCGCACGCCGGCATCGACGGCGCGGAGCAGCCATTCGCTGTCGTCCATCGGCACCATCGCCGGGTCGAACGGCCCGATCCGCGCGAAGAGCTCGCGACGCGCCACCAGCGTGTTGGTACCCATGCCATGCTGCGGCACCGCCAGCATCGCGGCGTCCACGCCCGGCGGCGGCGCGTCGAGCTCGGGCGACAGGAAATTGTCGATCGCGCACGCGACGAAGCCGATTCCGGCGTCGCGCTCCAGAACCTCGACCATGCGCGCGAGATGCTGCGGGAACCATACGTCGTCCTGGTCGATGAAGGCGATCGCATCGCCATGGGCTTCGGCGACGCCGCGGTTGCGCGCGGCCGCGCATCCCGCGTTCGCCTGGCGGACACAGCGCACGCCCGGATGACGCGCGGCGATCGCGGGCCCGTCGTCGTGCGAGCCGTCGTCGACGACGACGATCTCGTCGGGCGCGCGCGCCTGCGCCGACACGCTTGAGAGCGCCTCGCCGACGTGGCGTGCACCGTCGTAGAGCGGCATGACGACGCTGACGCGCATCACGCCACCGCGCGCAAGCCGCGGCTCGCGGGATCGGCGATCAGCGCCGCGACCGCCGCGGCGACGTCGCGCGGATCATCGGCGAGGTCGGCGCGAAGGCACGGGAGGCGCGAGCACAACGCCGCCATCCGCGCCAGCGCGCGTGCCCCCGCCAGCGGAAACAGCAGCACCGAGCTCGGCGCCAGCGCGCGCAGCATCTCGGCGGCGCCGATCGGCACGAACGTCGTGCACCGCGCGTGCGCGACGCGCGGCAGCACGATGGCGACCGGCGCAAACGACGCGCGGATCGACGCGCGCGCGAACTGGTCGACGAACATCATCGGCTTCTCGTCCTCATGCGCGAGGTTGCGGAAGTGCGCAGCGTGGTCGCCGAACCGGCCGAGGTCGCCGCGCAGCACCTTCGCAGTCGAATACGCGAGGTGCACGCGCGGCGGCGTCGCGCCGTCGACGATCACGTAGTCGTCGCTGGTGAAGCCCAGCCCCGCGTCGAGGCAGGCGAGCGCCGTCGACGACTTGCCGCTGCCGCTCGGCCCGCTGATCAGGATGCCGCGCGCCTTGGCGCCCTCGCCTGCGGCAATCGCCGCGCTGTGCAGGAGCGCGCCACCGCGCGTTGCCATCCACCATTGCAGGATGTGCTTGCACGGCGCCGCGCGTTCGAAATACGGCGTCGTGGCGGCGTCGCGCAGCCACCAATGCGCGCGGCCGCGCGCGGCGTCGAAGATCGACAGAACGCCCGCCGCCGGCTGGAAGAACGCGTGCGACTCGGCATCGGAGTAGCCGCCGAGGCCGTCCTCGGGTGCGAGCTCGCGACGCAGCACCGGCGAGTCGGGCAGCGCGACGCGATCGACCGCGTCGTTCCAGATGAAGAGATCGAGCGCGGAGCTCTTGGCGTCGCCGACTTGCAGCGGCGCCCAGGCGTCGAGCAGGGGGTCGACACCGGCGCCCGCCGTCGCGTGCACGGCGAGGATTTCGCCGGCGATCCGATACGCGCGGCGCGTCGTCGCGCGCGCATCCGCGGCGCTGTCGAGCGCGGCAGTCAGCGCGCGGATGGCGTCGCGCGCGACCGCGTCAGCTGCGCTCATGGCGTCGGCTTGGTGCCGCCCTGTTGCGGCCAGCCGAACTCGCCGACTTCGTGGACCGGATCGAGGATCAGCATCGCGCGCATGTCATCGAAGCGCTCGAACGCCAGGCTCCGGTAGTCGCCGATGTCGGCCAATCGCAACGCCTCCGCCGGCGCGGCCGCGTCACTCGTCGCCGGGCGCAGTACGCCTTCGGCGCAAAGCCGCTCGACGAACGTGTCGAGGTCGGCGGCGATGCGATCGCGCGGCATGCGCGTCGCAGACTCGGTCGCCGCCAAGATCGCATCGAGGTCGGCACCGCCGGTCAACGCCGGCCAGATCGCCGCCGCGGCGCCCGCGACGCTGTAATAGATGCCGTCGCGCAGGTTCATGACCATGACCTCGCCATCGACGGCTTCACCGATCACGGACGGGGCATTGAGCTCGAAGCGGCGCGCGGACATGGCGAGGACAGGGTGGAGACGCGAGACTATACGACGTTGCCGCGCGGTCAAAAAAGATCCTGCTTACCGGGCGCCCCCTGGCTGGCGCGTTGCCCCACACGCGCCCCGCGCGCCCTTGCCCACCGCCGGCGACGAGCGCCGAGCGCCCTGCGCGTTCAGTCGGTCTCGCCCCGCGTCCGCACGATCCGCAGGATCAGCGCGAGCGGATAACCGCGCGACTCGAGGAAGCGCACCTGCCGCGCGAGCGACCGGTCGTCGGCCGGCGGATCGGGAAATCGCCGCGCGAGGATGGCGCGTGCGTCCGCCTCGTCGTCGATCCCGGCCAGCGCCTCGCCGGCGCCTTCGACCGCCTCGCCGCGCACGCCACGCTCGCGCATCGTGCGCACGATCGCACGCCGCGCGTAGCGGCCGCGCATCTGCGAGACCAGCGCCTCCGCGTAGCGCTCGTCGGAGAGCAGCCCGCGCCGCTCGAGATCGTCGAGCGCGGCCGTGGCCTCGTCGCGCGTCGTTCCCCGCTGCAGCAGGCGCTGCAGGAGCTCCTGACGGCCGTATTCGCGGCGCGCGAGGAGCCGTACCGCCGCCGTGCGCGCGTTGGGCGGCGGCGGCGGCCGCTTCACCGCGGCGCGCGACCCGGCACGTACGCTCGTGGGGCAGCCGGCTCGCAGGCGATCCACTCGATCGCGGGTAGCCCGGTCGCGCCGGCGTCGAGCAGCCGCGGCGGGGCCGTGCCGGCGCGACGTTCCGCGGCGGCGGTTGCGGGTACCTGTGCGGCGACGGCGCCGTCCATCGCACAGCGGCCGGCCCAGCGCGAATCGGCGTAGCCGTCGAGCCACGCGAGCAGTGCCGCGAACGCGCGATCGTCGAGGCGCTCGATCTGGCGGGCGATGAAATGGAAGCGGTCGCCGCGCACCTCACCGGCGGCCGTGCGCATTGCCGGCGTCACGCGTCGGGCGCCGCCGCCCCGCCGGCACGACCCGGCGCCGGCACGTCGACGGCGGTGCGGATCTTCGCCTCGATCGCCTCGGCGAGCTCGGGATGCTCGCGCAGGTATTCGCGCGCGTTGTCCTTGCCTTGGCCGATCTTGTCGCCCTCGTACGCGTACCACGCGCCCGACTTGTCGATGATGCGGTGGTTGACGCCGAGCTCGAGGATCTCGCCTTCGCGCGAAATGCCCTCGCCGTAGAGGATGTCGAACAGCGCCTCGCGGAACGGCGGCGCGACCTTGTTCTTCACCACCTTGACGCGCGTCTCGTTGCCGACGACTTCCTCGCCCCTCTTGATCGCGCCGATGCGGCGGATGTCGAGGCGCACCGACGCATAGAACTTGAGCGCGTTGCCGCCGGTGGTGGTCTCGGGGTTGCCGAACATCACGCCGATCTTCATGCGGATCTGGTTGATGAAGATGACGAGGACGTTGGCGCGCTTGATGTTGCCGGCGAGCTTGCGCAGCGCCTGGCTCATGAGGCGCGCCTGCAGGCCCGGGAGCTGGTCGCCCATCTCGCCTTCGATCTCCGCCTTGGGCACGAGCGCCGCGACGGAGTCGATGACGATGACGTCGACGCTGCCGGAGCGCACCAGCATGTCGGCGATCTCGAGGCCCTGCTCGCCCGTGTCGGGCTGCGAGATCAGGAGTTCGCCGACGTTGACGCCGAGCTTGGCGGCGTACACGGGATCGAGCGCGTTCTCGGCGTCGATATACGCCGCGGTGCCGCCCATCTTCTGCATCTGCGCGACGACCTGCAGGCACAGCGTCGTCTTGCCGGACGCTTCGGGACCGTAGATCTCGACGACGCGGCCGCGCGGCAGGCCGCCGACGCCGAGTGCGATGTCGAGCCCGAGCGAGCCCGTGGACACCACCGACAGGTCGTTCTCGATCTGCGCGGCGCCCATCTTCATGATGGAGCCCTTGCCGAACTGCTTTTCGATCTGCGCGAGCGCGGCGGCGAGCGCCTTGTTCTTCTGGTCGTCCATCGGGGTATCGAAGGGCATGGCGGAATCTCCGGAGTATGGCGCGAGGAACGGGATACGTTGCGGCGGCGGTCTTGTTGCGCGGCGTAGGCTGACGTGCGACGATCATCGCATAGAACGTTCGTTCGACGCAAGGCTTTCGAACGGCTTAGACCGGATGGCCGGTTGATCCGCGCAGGATCATCTCTTCCGACGTGTTTTCAACGACTTAGGGCACCACCACGCGACCCGCCAATCCCTCCAGCGCGCACGCCACCGCGGCACGCCGGACCGCCGCCCGGTCGCCCGCGAAATGCCGGGTTTCGGCCGTCGTGGGCGCCCCGTCCGACGCATAGGCGAAGCACACCATCCCCACCGGCTTGGCCGGCGTGCCGCCGCCGGGGCCCGCGACGCCGGTCACCGCGACCGTGCACTCCGCGCCGCTCGCGGCGCGCGCGCCGTCCGCCATCGCGCGCGCGACCGCTTCCGACACCGCGCCGTGCCGATCGATCAGCGTGGCGTCGACGCGCAGCATCTTCGACTTCGCGGGGTTCGAATACGTGACGTAGCCGCACTCGAACACGTCCGAGCTGCCCGCGATGCCGGTGATCGCCGTGGCCACGCCGCCGCCGGTGCACGATTCCGCGGTCGCGCAATGCCAGCCGCGCGCGCGCAACGCGTCGACGAGGAAGCGCGCGCGCTCGAGGAGGTCGTCGTCGCTCATGCCGGCGTCAGGCGAAGGTTGCGACGCATTCCGCGACGACGAAGGCCGGAACTCCGCCGGCGTGCATCGAGAGCCCGCTCATCCCATCTCGTGCGGCCGTGCGCGGTAGTGGTAGCGATAGCCCTCTGCGAAGCCGAAGCGACGATAGAGCGCGACTGCCGCGTCGTTGTCGGCGGTGACCTGCAGGTAGAGCATGCGCATCCCGTGCTCCCAGGCCCACGAGAAAAGCCGCGCGCACAGCGCGCTCGCGTAGCCGCGCCGCCGCGCATCGTCGGCGACGACGACG
>JAICUU010000242.1 GCA_025935675.1 Burkholderiales bacterium | reverse complement strand
TCGATCTCCGGATAGACGAACACGCTCGCGAACGACGTGTGGCGGCGCGCGTTGGAGTCGTAGGGGCTCTTGCGCACCAGCCGGTGCACGCCGGTCTCGGTGCGCAGGTGGCCGAACGCGTAGTCGCCGCTCACCTTGATCGACGCGCTCTTGATGCCGGCGATCTCGCCGGGCGACTCCTCGAGCACCTCGACGGCGAATCCCGTGCGCTCGCAATAGCGGACGTACATCCGCAACAACATCGACGCCCAGTCCTGCGCCTCGGTGCCGCCGCTGCCGGCCTGGATGTCGACGAAGCAGTTGTTGGGATCGAGCGGGTTGGCGAACATCCGCCGGAACTCGAGGCCGTCGACGGCCTTCGCCACCGGCACGAGGTCGTCGGCGACGGCGGTCATCGTCGCGTCATCGGCATCGCCGCGCGCCAACGCGAAGAGCTCGTCGCCGTCGTCGATGCGGCGGCCGAGGTCCTGCAGCGCGACGACGACGTCGTCGAGCGCCTTCTTTTCCTTGCCGAGCGCCTGCGCGCGCTCGGGGTTGTCCCAGATCTTCGGGTCCTCGAGCTCGCGCGCGACTTCCTCGCGACGCGCCGACTTCACATCGAAGTCAAAGATACCTCCGCAGCTCGGCCGTGCGCGTGCGCAGGTCGGCGAGCGTGCTGGCGATGCGGTTGATGTCCTCGGCTTCCATGGCTCGTGCGTCGTGTCGGCGGTGAATCGTCGATTATACGTCGCGACGCCCGGCGTCGCACTGCCTTGCAGCCGCGCGCGGCGTAGAATCCGGCGATCGTCATCCCGCCGCCGGGAGCGCACCATGCCCACTTTTTTCGTCAACAAGAACCGCGTCGATATCAGCAAGGACGTACCGGGCGATACCCCGCTCCTGTGGATCCTGCGCGACGATCTCAGCCTTACCGGCACCAAGTACGGCTGCGGGCTCGCGCTGTGCGGCGCGTGCACCGTCTACGTCGAGGGCAAGCCGGTGCGCTCGTGCCAGACGCCTTTGTCGTCGCTGAAGCAAGGCAGCGACATCACGACGATCGAGGGCCTTGCCACGCGCGAGGCGAAGGCGGTGCAATCGGCGTGGGAGAAGCTCGACGTGCCGCAATGCGGCTACTGCCAGTCGGGCCAGGTGATGTCGGCGACCGCGCTCCTCGCCAGGAACAAGCGCCCCACCGACGCCGACATCGACGCGGCGATGGCCGGCAACATCTGCCGCTGCGCCACGTACGTGCGCATCCGCGCCGCGATCCACGAAGCCGCGAAGAGCCTCGCGTAAGGAGCCGCCATGAACCCCTCGCGCATGTTCGCCCACCTCGCCGCTGATGCGTCGCCACCGCTGCACGGCAACGGCGACGGCCTCACCCGCCGCACGTTCCTCAAGGTCAGCGCAGGTGCCGGGCTCACGCTCGCCGTCTACAGCGGCCCTGCGGCGGCGCAGTCAGCCGCGGGCAAGCCGGCCGATCCCAACGCGTTCGTCCGCATCGGCGACGACAACACCGTCACCGTCATCGTCAAGCACCTCGAGATGGGCCAGGGCACGTTCACCGGGCTGCCGACGCTGGTCGCCGAGGAGCTCGATGCCGCGTGGTCGCAGGTGCGCGCCGAAGGCGCGCCGGCCGACGCGAGCCGCTACAACAACCTCGCGTGGGGTCCCGCGCAAGGCACCGGCGGCTCGTCGTCGCTGTCCAATTCCTTCATGCAGTATCGCGAGGCCGGCGCCGCCGCGCGCGCGATGCTCGTGGCCGCGGCCGCGAAGCGCTGGAACGTCGAGGCGGCGTCGATCGCGGTGAAGAACGGCGTCGTCACGGCGCCCGGCGGCAAGCGCGCGACGTTCGGCGAGCTCGCCGGCGCCGCCGCGCAGGAACCGGTGCCCGCGAGCGTCAAGCTCAAGGGCGCGGCCGATTTCGTCTACATCGGCAAGTCGTTTCCGCGTACCGACAGCGCGGCCAAGTCGACCGGCAAGGCCACGTTCACGCAGGACGTCAAGCTGCCGGGCATGCTCACCGCGGTGGTGCTGCATGCGCCGCGCTTCGGCACGCGCGCCAAGAGTTTCGACACCGACGACGTCGTCGGCGTCGCCGGCGTGCGCTACGTGATCGAGGTGCCGAACGGCATCGCCGTCGTCGCCACGAGCTTCTGGGCGGCGAAAAAGGGACGCGACGCCCTCAAGGTGGTGTGGGACGACACGACCGGCTTCAAGGGATCGACCTCGGAGATCTTCGACGAATACCGGCGCCTTGCGAAGACGCCGGGCAAGCCGGTGCGCAACGACGGCGATGCCGCCAAGGCGCTTGCCGCCGGCGGCAAGCGGATCGACGCCGAATACCTGTTCCCGTACCTCGCGCACGCGCCGATGGAGCCGCTCAACTGCGTGGCGAAGCTGTCGGCGGACCGCTGCGAGATCTGGAACGGCGAGCAGTTCCACACCGGCGACCAGATGGCGGTCGCGGCACTCCTCGGCCTCAAGCCCGAGCAGGTGGTCATCCACCAGGTGTTCGCCGGCGGCAGCTTCGGCCGCCGCGCGTCGTCGATGTCCGACTACGTGCTCGAGGCGGCCGCGATCGTGCGCGGCATGGCCAAGTCCGGCAAGCGCGACATCCCGGTCAAGCTCGTGTGGACGCGCGAGGACGACATGACCGGCGGCTATTACCGGCCGGCGTATCTCCACACGCTGTCGGCGGCCGTCGACGCGAACGGCAACGCCGCGGCGTGGCAGCATCGCATCGTCGGGCAATCGATCACCGAAGGCACGCCGATCGCGGCGATGACCACGAAGAACGGCATCGACCAGACCAGCGTCGAAGGCGCGTCGAACCTGCCGTACGCGATTCCGAACCTCGCCGTCGACCTGCACACGCCGTCGATCGACGTGCCGGTGCTGTGGTGGCGCTCGGTGGGCTCGACGCATACCGCGTACTCGACCGAGACGATGATCGACGAGCTCGCCTTCGCCGCCGGCAAGGATCCGGTCGAGTTCCGCAAGGCATTGCTCGCCGACAAGCCGCGGCATCGCGGCGTGCTCGAGCTCGCGGCGAAGGAAGCCGGCTGGGGCTCGCCGCTCGCGCCCGGCAAGGCGGGCACGAAGCGCGGGCGCGGCGTCGCCGTCCACGAGTCGTTCAATACCTATGTCGCCGAGATCGCCGAGGTCACGATCGACGCGAGCAACGCGATCAAGGTCGATCGCGTGGTGTGCGCGGTCGACTGCGGCGTCGCCGTCAATCCCGACGTGATCCGCGCGCAGATGGAAGGCGGCATCGGCTTCGCGCTCGCCGCCGCCCTCTACGGCAAGATCACGCTCAAGGACGGCGCCGTCGAGCAGACCAACTTCCACCAGTACCAGGTGCTGCGGATCAACGAGATGCCGAAGGTCGACGTGCACATCGTCGCGTCGGATGCGAAGCCGTCTGGCGTCGGCGAGCCCGGCGTGCCGCCGCTTGCGCCGGCGGTCGCCAACGCGATCGCCGCGGCAACCGGCAAGCGCCTGCGCACGCTACCGCTCGCGCTGGCCTGACGCGCCCGGCGGCCCGCCGTCCCCTAGGCTGGCCCATGACTTGCTTGACAGGCGGATCGATCCCCGCAGCGCGGTGACAGCACCTCGCCGGGCCTGCCGCCAGCCTGCCGGCTGTCGCGGCGAGTCACAACGGGACGACGCCGGAGGACACTCGACATGGGCAAGCTCGTTGGAGCGCTCGGCCTCGCCGCGGCACTCGCCATCCTGGGCAGCGCGGCCGACGCGGCCGAACCGGGCATCACCGCGAGCACGATCGTGCTCGGGCAGTCGGCCGCGATGAGCGGACCGGCGATGGAGCTCGGCACCGAAATGCGCAACGGCGCCATGCTCTACTTCGACTACGTCAACCAGCGCGGCGGCGTCAACGGCCGCACGATCGAGCTGCGCACGCTCGACGACGGCTACGAGCCTGACCGCGCGGTCGCCAACACCAGGCGCTTCGTCGACAAGGACGAGGCGTTCGCGCTGTTCGGCTACGTCGGCACGCCGACGACGCTCGCGTCGATGCCGGTGTTCACGCAGGCCCACGTGCCGCTGGTCGGTCCGTTCACCGGCGCCGAGGCGTTCCGCAAGCCGCTCAACCGCTACATCTTCAACGTGCGTGCGAGCTACTTCCAGGAGACCGAGGACCTGGTCGAGCTCCTGACCAAGCTCAACCTCACGCGCGTCGCGGTGTTCTACCAGAACGACGCGTACGGCAAGGCCGGCCTCGAGGGCGTCGACCGCGCGATGAAGAAGCGCAAGCTCGAGATCGTTGCCACCGGCACCGTCGAGCGCAATTCGTCCGATGTCGCCGCGGCCGTCGCGGCGATCGGCAAGGCCAATCCGCAGGCGGTCATCCAGATCAGCGCCTACAAGTCGTGCGCGGCGTTCATCAAGGCCATGAAGAAGGCCGGCGTGTTCGCCCAGTACATGAACGTGTCGTTCGTCGGCGCGCGCGCGCTGTCGATGGAGCTCGGCGCCGAGGGCCGCGGCGTCGGCATCTCGCAGGTCGTGCCGTTCCCGTGGAACGCGGGCGTGCCGGTGGTGCGCGAATACCAGAAGCTCGTGGTCGCCAAGACCGGCAAGGAGGCCTACTCGTTCACGAGCCTCGAGGGATTCATCGCCGCCAAGGTGATGGTCGAGGGACTGCGGCGCGCGGGGCGCGAGCCGACGCGCGATCGCCTCGTCACGGCGCTCGAGACGATGAACGACTACGACGTCGGCGGTTTCACGGTCACCTACACCCCGACCGATCACACGGGCTCGCGCTTCGTCGAGCTGACGGCCATCGGCAAGGACGGCAGCTTCGTGCGCTAACATCGGCGGCGATGCATACGCCGCGCGAGTTCGTTCCGGCGCGCCACCACGACGGCGCGCTCCCCGAGG
>JAICUU010000153.1 GCA_025935675.1 Burkholderiales bacterium | reverse complement strand
CGTGACGATGCGCGGCAGCTGCGCGACGTCGCTCGCGAACGCGCCCATGTCGTGGTAGTTGCCGGTGATGCGGATGTTGATCGGCAGCTCGGCGTAGAAGTCCATCATCTTTTCCTGCGGCGCCGGCTTGAAGAGCTCGAATACGAGGCCGCGGCCGAGTCCCGCCTGGTTGATGTCGGTCAGGAGCGCGTCGATCTCGGAGCGATTGGGCAGCTGCTTGACCAGCGCGCCGAACGACTGCTCGACGTCCTTCAACTGCGCGACGTAGAGGTCGTAGTTGACGGCCTTGGCCTTCTTCTGCGTGTACTCCTCGCGCAGCTTGGCTTCCTGCTGACGCGCGCCCTCGAGCGTGTCGTACTGGTCCTTCCAGTCGAACAGCGCGCCGACGCCGAGGATCGCGACGAACAGCACCGCGAGCATGAGGAGCTTCGGCAGGAGCGGCCAGTTGCCGACCTCGCGGAAGCTCAGGTTGCGGAAGTCGTCGAAGCTCATGCCTTGCCTCCCTTCGCGCCGGCGCGCACCGGCGGCGCGGCAGGAGACTCGCGCTTCACCTCGAAGTTGAGCGTGAACTCGTTGACCTTCTGGTCGGCGTTGCGGTTGTTGGTGCCCGGCATCGGCACGAGCTGCGTCTGCACGAGGTCGGGCTTGGTGATCCAGGGCGAGCTCTCGATGTTGCGCATCAGCGTCGACACGCGCGCGTTCGACTGCGCGTAGCCGATGATCTGCACCTTGGTGCCGTTCTCGCGGATCGACTTCAGGTAGATGCCGTCGGGCAGCTGCCGGACCATCTGGTCGAGCAGGTGCACGGCCTCGTTGCGGTTCGACTGCAGGTTCTCGACGACCTGCTTGCGCGCCAGCACCTGCTGGATCTGGTCGCGCAGCTTGTCGATTTCCTTGATCTGGTCGTCGAGCTTGACGATCTCGGTCTTCAAGAGCTTGTTGCGCGCGTTCTGGCGGTCGATCTGCGTGGCGAGCACGAGATGGACCAGGCCGACCACGGCGACGGCGGCGATCGCGAGCAGCACGGCAAGCGACACGAACTGCCGCTTGCGCGCCTGGCGCTTTTGCGCGCGGTGCGGAAGGAGGTTGATGCGGACGGAAGTGCTCATGCGGGCGGCCTCTCGCGCGGTCCCTTGGCTATTCGAAGCTGCGCAACGCGAGCCCCGTCGCGATCGTCAGGAGCGGCGCGTCCTGCGCGAGCTGGCGCGGCCGGATGCGGTCGGCCACCTGCATCGACGCGAACGGGTTGCCGACCACGGTGGCGACGCTCGCGCGCTTGGCGACGAGCTCGTCGAGCCCCGGCAGCAGCGCGCAGCCGCCCGCCAGCACGATCTGGTCGACCTGGTTGTGCGTCGTCGACGTGAAGAAGAACTGCAGCGCGCGGGTGATCTCGAGCGCGAGCGTCTCCATGAACGGCTGCAGCACGTCGTTGTCGTAGTTCTCCGGCAGGCCCTGGTTCTTCTTCGCCGCCTCGGCTTCCTCGGGCGACAGGTTGAAGGCGCGCTGGATGTCGAGCGTGAGCTGGTTGCCGCCGAACGCCTGGTCGCGGGAGAACAGGAACTGGTTGTTGCGCAGTACGTAGAAATGGGTGACGTGGGCGCCGATGTCGACGAAGGCGACGTTCTGGTCGCGGCCGTTGGCCGGCAGCGACGGCGCGATCATGCCGAACGCCTCCTGCGTCGCGTACGACTCGACGTCCATCACCGCCGGGCGCAGGCCGGCCGCCTCGGCGATCGCCACGCGGTCCTCGACCTTCTCCTTGCGCGATGCCGCGATCAGCACCTCGACCTCGTCGGGGTTGTTCGGGGCGGGGCCGAGGATCTGGAAATCGAGGTTGACCTCGTCGAGCGCGAAAGGGATATATTGGTTGGCTTCCGCCTCGACGGTGAGCTCGAGCTCCTCCTCCTTCTGGCCGGCGGGCACGATGATCTTCTTGGTGATCACCATCGCCGCGGGCAGCGCCAGCGCGACGTGCTTGTTGCGGCTGCCGAGGCGCTTGAAGCCGCGGCGGAGGACGTCGGCGACCTGGTCGAGGTTGCCGATGTTGCCGTCCTGGACGAGATCCTTGGAAAGGGGCTCGATCGCGTAGCGCTCGAGACGATAGGAACCCCGGCCGGACTCGGACAGCTCGACCATCTTGATCGACGTCGACGCGATGTCCACCCCGATCAGGTTCGGGGACTTCGTTTTGAAGAACTCGAGCGTCGAGGAAAGCTTTTCGGCAAGCATGGCGTACCTTCAGCCCAATGCTGATAATTTACATTAAACTCTGGCAGCAAGTCCGGAGCATGTCAAACCAATTCAGTTTGCTAAAGGGAAAAGTGTTGCACTTCTGCCCACAATGACGATCCAACGCTGCCTTACCGCAAGTTTTATTCCCCTGTGCTAAAGCGCTGGCTGCTCTACCTGGGCTTTGTCGTGGCCGGTCTCGTGGCCGTGGGGGCCCTGCTCGGCGCGTTCGTCGTCGCCCTGCTCTACCCCGCGCTGCCGTCCCTTTCCGCGCTGACCGACTACCAGCCGCGCATCCCCTTGCGCGTCTTTTCCGCCGACGGCGCCCTGCTGGGCGAGTTCGGCGAGGAGCGCCGCGCGCTCGTCCACATCCAGGATGTCCCCGACGTGATGAAGCACGCGATCCTCGCCGCCGAGGACGAGCGCTTCTACCAGCACGGCGGCGTCGACTACGTGTCGGTGATGCGCGCCGCGCTCGCCAACGTCACCAGCGGGTCCGTCCAGGGCGCCGGCACGATCACGATGCAGGTCGCCCGCAATTTCTTTCTGACACGCGAGAAAACGGTCACCCGCAAGCTGCGCGAGGTGCTCCTGGCGTGGAAAATCGAGGCAAACCTGCATAAAGACGAAATTCTCGAGCTTTACGTCAATCAGATCTTTCTGGGCCAGCGCGCGTACGGCTTCGCCGCCGCGTCGCAGATCTACTTCGGCAAGGACTTGAAGGATGTCACCCCCGCCGAGGCCGCGATGCTGGCCGGATTGCCGAAGGCCCCCTCCGCCTACAACCCCGTCAGCAACCCGGAGCGCGCCAAGGCGCGTCAGCTTTACGTGTTGCGGCGGATGCACGAGCTCAATTACCTGACCGACGGCGAGTACAAGGTTGCACAAACCGCGCCACTGACGGTCCGCCAGAGCCAGCGCCCCGCCAACCTCGATTCGCACGCGCAGTTCGTCGCCGAAATGGCGCGCCAGGTGGTGTTCGATGCCTACGGCGACGACGCGTACAGCCGCGGCATCAGCGTGTGGACCACCATTCGCCGCGACAGCCAGGAAGCCGCGTGGGCGGCCGTGCAGAAGGGCGTCTACGAGTACGACCGCCGCCACGGCTACCGCGGCCCGGAGGCGTTCGTCAGCCTGCCGGACAAGCCGGACGCGGAGGCGACCGAGCTCGAACGTGCGTTCGCCGACCACCCCGACCAGGGAACGCTCCTTACCGCCATCGTCACATCGGTGTCGAAAAACGACGTCAGCGCGAAGCTCGCGAGCGGCGAGGACATCGTCCTGTCGGGCGACGGCATCAAGTTCGCGCAGAAGGCGCTGGCCGAAAAGGCGCCGGCATCGCTGCGGATCCGCCGCGGCGCGGTGATCCGCGTCAGCCGCGAGCCGGCCGAGAGCAACAAGGGGAGCCGCTTCGCGATCGCCCAGCTCGCGCAGGTCGAGTCGGCGTTCGTGGCGATGCGTCCCACCGACGGCGCGCTGCTCGCGCTGGTCGGCGGCCTCGACTTCGACACCAACAAGTTCAACCACGCGACGCAGGCGTTGCGCCAGCCGGGCTCGTCGTTCAAGCCCTTCATCTACTCGGCGGCCCTCGAGAAGGGCTTCACGCCGGCCACGGTCATCAACGACGCGCCGTTCTTCGTGCCCGCCGAGCAGGCCGGCGGCGAGGCCTGGGAGCCCAAGAACTACGAGAACAAGTTCGAGGGGCCGATGCGGCTGCGCACCGCGCTCGCCAAGTCGAAGAACCTCGTGATGGTGCGCGTGCTGCAGGCGATCGGCCCCCAATACGCGCAGGACTACATCAAGCGCTTCGGCTTCGATCCGCGGATGCACCCCGCCTACCTGACGATGGGCCTCGGCGCCGGCTCGGCGACGCCGCTGCAAATGGCGACCGCCTACTCGGTGTTCGCCAACGGCGGCTACCGCGTCACGCCGTACCTGATCGAGAAGATCACCGACGCCAAGGGCGAGGTGCTGTCCGAGGCCAAGCCCGACGTCGCCGGCGGCGGCGCCGAGCGTGCGATCGACCCGCGCAACGCGTTCATCATGACGTCGATGCTGCGCGACGTGATCGCCTACGGCACCGCCACCGGCGCGCAGGTGCTGAAGCGCCGCGACATCGCCGGCAAGACCGGCACCACCAACGACAACATCGACGCGTGGTTCTGCGGCTTCAACACCGACGTCGTCGGCGTCGCATGGATCGGCTTCGACCAGCCGCGCACGCTCGGCACCAACGAGACCGGCGGCGTGGCCGCGTTGCCGATCTGGGTGGCGTTCATGCAGAAAGCACTGAAAGGCACTCCCGAAAAGATCGCGGCGCCGCCGGACGGCGTCGTGTCGCTGCGCATCAACGCGGAGACCGGCCTGCGCGACGATTCGAGTCCGGTGTCCGAATACTTCTACAGCGAGTTCCAGCCGCGCGTACCCGAAGGCGGCCTCACGGCGACGCTTCCTGGCAAGTCGCCGCAGGAAGTCCGCGACCAGATCTTCTGACGATGCCGCGCTCGACGCTCCGCTACGAGCAGCGGCGCAGCGAGCGTCGCTTCGCGGCCGACGCCGACGGCCAGCAGCGCACGCGCATCGCGCAGGCCGCGGCACGGCTCGTCGCCGACCATGGCATCACCGACTTCGCGGCGGCGAAGCGCAAGGCGGCGCGCGAGCTGGGGTTACCGACCACCGCCGCCCTGCCCGGCGACGACGAGGTCGAGGATGCGCTCGTCAGCCATCATGCGCTGTTCGGCGGTGAAGTGCATGAGGCCATGCTTCGGCAACAACGAAAGCGTGCGCTCACTTGGATGCGGCGCCTCGCGGCCTTCGAGCCACGCCTGACGGGCGGCGTCGCCGCGGGATGGGCGACGGCGGCCTCGCCGATTCGCCTCGAGCTCGCCGCCGACAGCGTCAAGGCAGTCGAGCTCGCGCTGCTCAACGCGGAGTTGCGCTATCGGCCGGTCTCGACGCACGACGACGGGCCGGTCGAGCTGGCCGTCGACGCGCCGGAAACGCCGCTCGACCTCGTCGTGCGCACGCCCGAGGCGGCGCGCCAGCGGCCGCGGCGCGATCGGCATGGGCGCGAGGAGGCGAGGCTCACCGTCCGCGAGGTCGAGGCCCTGCTCGACGACACCGGGAGTTGACCCCACCACTGTCATTCCCGCGAATGCGGGAATCCAGCCCTGACGCAGCGCCCCTCGTCATTCCCGCGAAAGCGGGAATCCAGTCTTGACGCAGCGCAGGTGGCGAGGCGGTCGACGATGCCGCGTCACGGCTGGATCCCCGCATTCGCGGGGATGACGGGATCGCGGCGTTACGGCCGGACCCCCGCTTTCGCGGGGATGACGGGATCGCGGCGTTACGACTGGATCCCCGCATTCGCGGGGATGACGGCATCGCGGAGCCAGCGCGCTGCGTCGAGCGCGTAATAGGTGAGGATCGCGTCGGCGCCCGCGCGCTTCATCGACGTCAGCACCTCGAGCACCGCCGCGCGCTCGTCGAGCGCGCCGGCCTGCGCGGCCGCCTTCAGCATCGCGTATTCGCCGGAGACCTGGTAGACCGCGGTCGGCATGCCGAACGTGTCCTTCACGCGGCGCACGATGTCGAGGTACGGCAGCCCGGGCTTGACCATCACCATGTCGGCGCCTTCGCCGATGTCGAGCCACGTTTCCCACAGCGCCTCGTCGCTGTTGGCGGGATCCATCTGGTACGTGTACTTGTCGCCGCCGCCGAGTGCCGCCGCGGAGCCGACGGCGTCACGGAACGGGCCGTAGAAGCACGACGCGTATTTCGCCGAATAGGCGAGGATGCGCGTGCGCGCGAAACCGCGCGCGTCGAGCGCACGGCGCAGCGCGCCGACGCGCCCGTCCATCATGTCGGAAGGCGCGACGAAGTCGGCGCCCGCTTCCGCGTGTGCGAGCGCCTGGCGCGCGAGCGCGGCGACGGTCTCGTCGTTCATCACGTAGCCGCTGGCGTCGGCGAGGCCGTCCTGCCCGGAGCGCGTGTACGGGTCGAGCGCGACGTCGGTGACGACGCCGAGCGCCGGAAAGCGCGCCTTCAGCGCGCGCACGACGCGCGGAACGAGTCCCTCCGCGTTCCACGCCTCGGCGGCATCGTCGGATTTGCGGGCGGCGTCGATCACCGGGAAGATCGCGATCGACGGCACGCCCGCGGCGACGCAGGCCGCGGCGTCGTCCAGGATGCCGTCGATCGACTTGCGCGCGACGCCGGGCAGCGATGGCACGGCGTCGCGGCGACCCTCGCCTTCCTGCACGAACACCGGATAGATGAAATCATCGGCGCCAAGGCGCGTCTCGCGCATCATGCGACGCGAGAAATCGTCGCGCCGCATCCGGCGCGGGCGGCGCGCGGGAAACGCGCCGTCGAACGCGAAGCTCATGCAACCTCTCCGGCGACAGGGTTTTCGATCGTAACAGAGCGCAACAACTGCGCGACGACGGAACGGCGCGCGCGGCGGAACTTCGCGCACCCGTCCCCGGTCAATCCCGCAGACGGTTGAACGTCTCCCGCTTTCCTCCCTGAGCGGGTGCCCGCGGTCCTTGCCTTCGGGCGGGGGCTGCGGGCGTTCTTGAGGCCCCGGATCACTCCCCTTGATTCCGGGGCCTTTTCTTTGCGCGCGGCGGTCGGTGCGCGGCGTGCGGCGTGCCGCGCGCCATGGTGCAGTCAAGCGCTCACGCAGGCGGCGCCAGCATGCGCGCGATCGCCCGGTTCGCCGGGTCGAGCCCCTCGCGGCGCAGCGCCGAAAAGCCGACGACCTCGACCTGTGGGGCGAACGGCGCGAACGCGCGATCGATGTCCGCGCGAATCGACGCGAGCGCCGCGCGCCGCTCGGTCGACGTCAGCTTGTCGACCTTGGTGGCGAGCAGCAGCACGGGCCGGCCGCTCGGCAGGAAGCCGCGCAGGAGCGCCTCGTCCGAATCCCTGACGCCGCGGCGCGAGTCGATCATCGCGACGAGGCCGACGAGCGTCGAGCGCGTCGTCAGGTAATCCCACAGGAACGCCTGCCATTCCTCCTTGATCGCCTTCGGCACGGCCGCATAGCCGTAGCCCGGCAAGTCCGCCACATAGCCGCCGCCGGCAAGGCTGAAGAACACGATCTGCTGCGTGCGGCCGGGCGTGCGGCTCGCGAACGCGAGGCGATTGCGCGTCGCCAGCGCGTTGATCGCGCTCGACTTGCCGGCGTTCGAGCGGCCGGCGAACGCGACCTCCGGTGGACCCGCGGCCGGAAACTGCGACGGCGCCGCCGCGGCGACGACGAATGTCGCGTTGACGAGCGGCTGCGGCGCGCGTGGAGCCTCGCCTTCCGGGGATTTCGCCGAGTCCGGTACAATCATGGGTTCAGGCATGCGGTCGGATGTCGTTCAGATCTTGCGGACGGCATCGCACACGATCGCGCAATCCAATCCCGGGGGAATGACGGAAATGTTGCGGACGGTGTGTGTGCGGACGATGCTGTTGGCGGCGCTCTTCCTGGGTGCCGCGATCGTGGAGGCTCAAACGACGCCGCCGGCCGAAGGCGCGAAGGCTGCCGAGCCCGCGAAACCGGCCGCAGCGGCGCCGGCGCCCGATGCCGGCAAGATCGTCGCCGGCGTCTGCGCGGCCTGCCACGGCGCCGACGGCCGCGGCACCGCGCCCACCAATCCCAATCTCGCGGGAATGCCGGCCGACTATATCACCCTGCAATTGACGCACTTCAAGTCCGGCGTGCGCGACAACGCGATCATGAAGGGCTTCGCGTCGGGGCTTTCGGATGCCGAAATGGCCGCGCTCGGCGAGTACTACGCGAAGCAGAAGCCGGTCGCCGGCAAGGCGAAGGACGCGGCGCTCGTCAAGGCCGGCCAGAAGATCTACCGCGGCGGCGTCGCGACGGCGGGCGTGCCCGCGTGCAT
>JAICUU010000128.1 GCA_025935675.1 Burkholderiales bacterium | reverse complement strand
GTCGCGGGGATGACGGTTGTCGCGGGGATGACGGTTGTCGCGGGGATGACGGTTGTCGCGGGGATGACGGTTGTCGGGGCGGTTACGCGACGAGCGGCTCCTCGTCCATCAGCGCGATCTGCTCGCGCAGCTCGAGGATGCGGTCCTGCCAGTAGCGCTGCGTGCCGAACCACGGGAACGCGGCGGGGAACGCCGGGTCGTCCCAGCGCCCGGCGATCCATGCCGAGTAGTGCAGCAGGCGCAAAGTGCGCAGCGCCTCGACGACGAGGAGCTCGCGGCGGTCGAACGCGCGGAATCGCTCGTAGCCCTCGAGGATCTTCGCGAGCTGGTGCTCCATCGAAACGCGCTCGCCCGACAGCAGCATCCACAGGTCCTGCACCGCGGGCGCCATGCGCGCGTCGTCGAGGTCGACGAAATGCGGGCCGGCGCCGACGTTCGCGATCGACCACAGCACGTTGCCCGCGTGCACGTCGCCGTGCGTGCGCAGCGTCGCAAGGTCGCCGGCACGCGCGAATGCCCTGCGCACGCCGTCGAGCGCCGCGGCGCTGACGCTTTGCCACGCGTCGCGCACGTCGGCCGGCAGCCAGTCGCCGTCGAGGATGAACGCGCGCGGAGTTTCGCCGAAACTTTCCACGGTCAGCGCCGGTCGATGACGAAACGGCGCCGTCGCGCCAATCACATGGATACGCGCGAGGAAGCGGCCGAGCCACGTCAGCACGTCGTCGCGGTCGAGCTCGGGCGGCCGGCCGCCGGCCTTCGGGTAGACCGCGTAGCGGAAGCCGCGGTGCCCGAACAGCGTGACGCCGTCGCGCGCGATCGGCGCGACGACCGGCACTTCGCGCGCGACGAGCTCGGCGGCGAACGCATGCTCCTCGCCGATGGCGGCGTCGCTCCAGCGCGCGGGACGGTAGAACTTGGCGACGAGCGGCGGCGCGTCGTCGCGCATCACCTGGTAGACGCGGTTTTCGTAGCTGCCGAGCGCGACGAGCCGGCCGTCGCCGGGAAAGCCGGCGGCGTCCATCGCGTCGAGCACGACGTCCGGCGTGAGCTCGGCATAGGGCGTGTGCGCGGGATCGGGCATCACCCATTGTAAGGTTCGCGGGGAGGACGCCGACCGGTGCTACAGTGACCCGGTCGGGACGAGAGGCGGGCGATGGCGGATGCAGCGGTGGTGAGGGTCGAGGGCGGGTACACGTACCGGCGTCACGCGCTGGCGTTGCGCGTCATGCACTGGATCAACGTCGTCGCGCTGACGATCCTGCTGATGAGCGGGCTCGGCATCTTCAATGCGCATCCGGCGCTCTACTGGGGACTGTCGTCGTACCAGGGCAAGCCGCCGGTGCTGTCGATGACCGCGGTCGCCACGCCGGACGGCGACCGGCGCGGCGTCACCGTCGTCCTCGGCCACACGTTCGACACCGACGGCGTGTTCGGCGTGTCGAAGCAGCCCAACGGCCAGCGCGCGATCCGCGGCTTCCCGTGGTGGCTGACGATTCCCGACCAGCTCTGGCTGTCGATGTCGCGCGCCTGGCACTTCTTCTTCGCGTGGGTGCTGGTGCTGAACGGCCTTGCGTACCTCGCCTGGGCGATCGCCTCGCGGCACGTCGCGCGCGATCTCGCGCCGACGCGCACCGACTGGGCCGGCATCGGCCGCTCGATCGCCGATCACCTCAAGTTCCGCCACGACGACGGCGAGGCGGCGACGCGCTACAACGTGCTGCAGAAGCTCGCGTACCTCGTCGTCATCTTCGTGCTGCTGCCGCTCACCATCCTGATGGGGCTCGCGATGTCGCCGCGGATCGACACGGTATTCACCGGCTGGGTCGACCTGGTCGGCGGGCGGCAGTCGGCGCGCACGATCCATTTCATCTGCGCGTGGCTGATCGTCCTGTTCGTCGCGATCCACGTGTTCCAGGTGATCGTCACCGGGCTCTGGAACAACCTGCGCTCGATGATCACCGGGCGATTCCACGTGCGGACCGCGCCTGCCGCGCAGCCCGCGATCGCGGCCGAAGGAGGCGAACGTGAAGCGCAGTGACCGACGCAAGCGCCGGCGCTTCCTCGCGCGCGCGTTCGGCCTCGCCGGCGCGGGCATGCTGGCGGGCTGCGACCGGCTGTCGCAGACGTCGTGGGTGCCGAGCGTGCTCGGCGCGGCCGATCACCTGTCGGAGGGCGCCGCCAAGCTCGTCGCCCGCAAGGCGATGGCGCAGGAATTCGCACCCGCCGACCGCTCGCCGACGTTTCGCAGCAACGGCACCGCCGATCCCGGCACCGAGGACTACCAGGCGCTCGTCGACGACGGCTTCGCGAGCTACCGGCTCGTCGTCGACGGCCTCGTCGCGCATCCGCGGCAGTGGACGCTCGACGAGCTTCGCGCGATGCCGTCGCGCTCGCAGATCACACGCCACGATTGCGTCGAGGGCTGGAGCGCGATCGGGCAGTGGAAGGGCGCGCGGCTGTCGGCGATCCTCGCCGCCGTTCAGCCGAAGCCCGAGGCGCGCTACGTCGTGTTCCATTGCGCCGACCCGATGGAGGCAGACGGCACCGACCTCTATTACGAAAGCATCGACTTCGACGACGCTTACCACGAGCAGACGATCCTCGCGTACGAGCTCAACGGCGCGGCACTGCCCGTCGCCAACGGCGCGCCGCTGCGGCTGCGCGTCGAGCGCCAGCTGGGCTACAAGCACGCCAAGTACGTGATGCGCCTCGAGCTCGTGCAGAGCTTCGCGGCGATCGGCGAGGGCAAGGGCGGCTACTGGGAGGACCAGGGCTACCAGTGGTACGCGGGCATCTAGGCGCTTCGCGCGACTGCACGGTACAACCATGGCCCGCGGGACGCTTGAGGCGCCCGCGCATCCGCGCTAGTCTCGGCGTTTTCGCCGATCCTGCCTTGCGCATGCCGCGCCTTCCGCTCGCCTTTGCCGCGCTGCTTTTTGCCGGTTGCACGTCGATGCCGCCGCAGGAGGTCGCCACCGGCGATGCGCGCGATGCTTTCCAGGCATACGTCGAGGCGTTCAATGCGCAGCAATGGAGCCGCGTGGTCGCGCTGTACAGCGACAATGCCGATTTCCGCTGGACCGAGAACGGCAAGGTCGTGTACGCATCGAAGGCCGACGTCGAGCACGCGTATCAATGGCTGCGCGACAACGCCGCGAGCGCGCGCTACCTGCCGTCGGACACCAACGTGACCGGCTTGTCGCGCGACGCGGCGCAGGTGGCGACGCGCTTCACGACGCGCGTCGAGACGATCGACGGCCGGCGCTTCGTCTACTCGGGCGAGATGCGCATCGAGCTGAAGCGCGAGGGCAAGGCCTGGAAGATCGCCGGCGGCGAGGCGCGCGTGACGGGCGCGGTGCCGCCGCATTAGCGCGCGTTGCGGGCGCCATCCCGCGCGCCCGAAACAGCGCGGCCTTCCGCCCGCACGCTGGCGCGTTGACGATGCCGAGCTTGGCATCGGCCGATCGATTCGCCGCGTGGCGGTGCCGCGCACGCTCACGCGAACCAGCCGTGCAGGAACCATTCGCCATCGTCGGTGCCCCGGCGATGGTCGCGGTAGATCCACGCGAGCCCTCCCTGCGGCGCCTCGGCGACGAAATAATCGCGCCGCACGTCGCCGCCGTCCCACCATCCCGACTCGATCCGCTCGGGGCCGTCGCGCAGGATCCAGGGGTCGACATGCCACGCCGGCGCGAGCGCCGCCGGCTCGGACAAGAGCCACAGCGGGCGCGGCATCGTCGGCGCGCCGGCGCGATGCGCGGCGGCGAGCGCGTCGGGATCGGGGAGGATCTGCGTGCCGTGACGCAGCCGCGGCTTGCGCGCGCGGCGCGCGGCGGCGGGGGACGCGGCCGTCGCGCCGATGACCGACGCGTTCGTTGTGCCGCCGGGGATCCCGGCCGTCGCGGCGATGCCGCGCGCCGACGCCACGCGTGGCGCCG
Organism: Burkholderiales bacterium; assembly: GCA_025935675.1. Lineage (GTDB taxonomy): Bacteria > Pseudomonadota > Gammaproteobacteria > Burkholderiales > Casimicrobiaceae > VBCG01. The sequence goes on along the minus strand of JAICUU010000128.1, from coordinate 5,829 downwards.
TGCGCGGCGGCGCTATTGCGGCGCCGCCGACGACACGCTCGACGCCGGCGGCTTCGGGGCGATGCTCGGCATGCGCGACCGGCGCGACGAGGCAATCGTCGCCGAGGCGCGCGCGCAGCCGGTCGACGAGCGGCACGACGACGTCGTTGCGATCGTGGCCCGGCAGCAGGTCGAGGTTGTGGCCGGACACGCGCACGGCGTCGGTGCAGGCGAGGGTGACCGCCTCGACGGGCGCCGGCAGCACGACGCGCGCGAGGCGCTCGCGCAGCACGGCACCAAGGTGCGCGACGCTGCGCGTCGGCGCGCCCGGCGCGAAGCGCAGCCGCGTGACGGCGCCGACGCGCGCGTGCAGGTAGTGCTCGTGCGCGAGCGCGACGTCGAGGCGCGCGGCGCCGAGGCCGCGCGCGAGGAGCCACGCCGACAGCGATTGCACGAGGCGGTTGACGGCGAAGGCGAGCGCCTCCGCGTCGTGCACCGGCGCCGGCAGCGCGAGGCGGCTCGCGAAGCGCGGTGCCGGCACGTGCGGCGCGCGCGTGTCGGGCGCGCGGCCGAGCGCGCGGTCGGCCATCGCCGGCAGCGCGGGGCCGCAGCGGCGCGCGAGGCCGTCGCGCGGCAATGCGCGCGCGGCGCCGAACGTCGTCACGCCGGCGGCGGCGAGCAGCGCCAGCGCCTCGGCGTCGACGTCGAAATGCGCGAGCGGCAGCGGTGCGAGCCGCGATGCGAGGTCGTCGACGGCGAGCACCGGCCGCGCGTCGCCGGCGCGCGCGAGCGCGAGCGCGGCGAGCGGTGTGGGCGCGACGCCGGTCACCGGCATGAAGCCATGCGCGCGCAATCCCGCCTCGACGCGGCGCACGATCCGCGCGAGGCCGCCGAAGAGGCGCAGGCTCGCGCGCACCTCGGCCAGCACCGCGTCGGGCGCGGCGATGCACGCGTGCGGCGTCAGGCCGAGCGCGAATGTGGCGACCTCGGCGAGCGCCGCGTGCTCGGCGCGCGTGTCGCGCTCGCGCAGCACGATGCCCGGCGCGAGCGCGAGCGCGGTCGTCACCGTCTGCCCGCGGGTGATGCCGGTACCGCGCGCCTTGGCGTTGGCGTCGACGATCGCGGGATGATGACCGCCGGAGGTGACGGCGAAGGGCGCCGCGGCGTCGTCCGGATGCGCGCGCGCGAACACCTCGAGCGGCAGCGCCGGCATCCGCAGCGCGAGCCACAGCGCGCAGGACGGCATCGAAGACGATGGGGCCTTCGTCATTCGCCGAACACCATCGCCTCGGTGAAGCCGAGTGCCTCGAAGTCGGCCGCATGGAGCGGCGTGTCGTCGGTGCAGAAGAACTCGTCGAGCTGCGGCGGCGCGACCGACGTGCCGGCGAGCATCGCGTGCGCCTGGCCGCGATGGTGGATCTGGTGCTGGAAGAGGTGCGCCAAAAGGCGCGGCGCCGGGTGCCCGGTGAGGCCACGGCGCCGCGGCACGGTGATCGTGCGCGCGAGGTCGGCGTCGCTGAGCGCCACGCAAAGGTCGATCAGCCGGCGATCGACGTCGCGCTGCGCGCGCGCCAGGCTCGCGCAATCGTCGTACGGCTCGGGCGGCGTGTAGAAGCGCATGAAGTCGGCATTGGGCGGCGCGTCGCGCAGGCTGCGCTCCAATGCGTCGACGTAGTACCAGTCGACGGTGAGGTTGTGGTTGAGCGTCGCCTTGAGCGACGGGAAGAAGCTCGTGCGCGTGGCGACGAAGTCGGCCTGCGGCAACGCCGCACACGCGGCGAGCAGCCGGTGGTTGGACCACGCGTTGTTGTACGCCATCGCGGCGAAATGGCGGGCGAGCGTCGGTGTCGTCATCGTCGGTCTCCTCGAAGGGTGTCGCTAGCCAACGGCGCGCAGGTGCCTTGCTCCCTCTCCCGCGTGCGGGAGAGGGTGGGAGTGAGGGTCCGCGTGCGGGCGAGGGAGGGGCTGAGGGCCGACATCGACGAGCACCGGCCGCGCGAGATCGCCGCCGCGGCGCTTGACGACCTGCACGGCGAGCCGTCCCTCGTGCGGCGCGAGTGCGAGGCGCAACGCCGCCGCCGGCGCGCCCGCCGCGTGACCGGGACGCCGCCACAGCACGCCGAACGTGCGTCCTTCGCGCGCGGCGACCGCAAGCCTGCGCAGCACACGCTCGTCGCGCGTGGCGAGCCACGCGAACGCGGCGCCGCATTCGGGCGCGCGCAGCGCCTGCTCGTAAGCCCACAGCGCGTCCTGCGGCCTCTGGCAGCGCACGACGAGGAGCGCCGCCGGATCGAGGCCGGCCGCCATCAGCGCCGGCGCATAAGGCCGGTGCGGCGGCGCCACGAACACGACGTCGCGGCACGCGGCCTGCAATGCGGCGAGCGCGGGCAGCACGAGCCGGAGCTCGCCGATGCCCTCGCGCGCGAGCGCGATCTCGGTGAGCGCCGCCGCCGGCCAGCCGCCGCCCGGCAGCACCGCATCGAGCGCCGCGTGGCCCGACGGCAGCGCGGCGGGCTCCGGCGCGCAATCGTCGCCGCGCCAGATCGCCGGATTCGCGAGCACGCCGGCGAGCGCGTCACGCGCCGTCATCGTCGCCATCGTCGTCACCGTCATCGTCGCGCCGTCACCGTCACGATCGATCGGCTCGTCCTTCGTCGGCCCGTCAGCCCATCGCCTGCATGCGCTTCTGCATTTCCTCCTCCGACACGTCCTCCTTGTGCGTGGAGATCCACCAGGAGTGGCCGAACGGATCGGTGATGCCGCCGCTGCGATCGCCGTAGAACTGGTCGGCCACCGCGCGCACCGACGTGCCGCCGCCGGCGATCGCACGCGCGTACACGGCGTCGACGTCGTCGACGTAGAACATCAGCGACACCGGCGTGCCGCCGAGCGAGCGCGGCCCCTTGTGGCCTTCGACCTCGTCGGCCAGCATCACCACGCCGCGGCCGACGCGCATCTCGGCGTGGTGGATGCGGCCGTCCTTGCCGGCGAAGCGCATCAGCTCGACGGCGCCGAACGCCTTCTTGTAGTAGTCGAGCGCGGCAGCGGCATCGTGCACGATGAGATAGGGGGTGACGGTTTCGTAGCCGGCGGGAATCGCTTGCACGGTCATGGTCTTCTCCTCGGATGGAATGCGACGGCCACGATTGGCTGTCGCGGACCGGCAGCGCGCGAGAAGCGCGGCCGGCGAAACGTCAGGGCTTGGGCGGCCAGTGCCGCGCGAACACTTCGGCGACGCGCGGGTCGGCCTCGACGCGCGCGAGCGCCGCGGCGAGGCCGGGCCGCGACTTCGCGATGTGCGCGCGGCCGCCCGACCACTTCGACACGACGGCGGCGTAGAGGTCGAGCGCGCCGATCGTCGCGCCGTTGAGGAACGGCTGGGCGGGGAAGAGGTCGGCGAACATGTCCCAGTGCAGGTGCAGCCGCTCGCGCGTGGCGTCGCGCACGCGCTTTTGCAGCGGCTCGTCGCCGTCGAGGCCGGCGACGAAGCGCTCCGGGAAGTCGATGATCGTGATCATCGGGTAGCAGTTGGCGGCGATGAACACGAGGCCGCGGATCGCCTGCGCGCGCGCCGCGGCGTCGGCGGGCAGCCAGTGGGCGGCGGGATGCGCGTCGGCGAGGTGGATGTGGATCGCCGCGCTCTCGGAGAGCGCGCGGCCGTCCTCCAGCACGAGCGTGGGGATCTGGCCGATGGGATTGATCGCGAGGAGGTCGTCGAACGCGGGATTGCGCGCCCACGACGCGGTCTCGACGATGCGGCACGGCGCGCCGATGATCGCGAGCGCCGCTTCCACCGACGCCGAGCCCGAGCCCTGCTTGCCATAGAGCGTGACCATGGGTGCTCCTAGAGCGACGTGCCGCCGCGGATCAGGCCGACGCCGATGCCCTCGATCGCGAACGCCTCGCGCGCCGGATCGATGACGATGGGCGCGAACGCCGGGTTCTCGGCGACGAGCTCGATGACGCGCCCCTTGCGCTTCAGGCGCTTGACGGTGACCTCGTCGCCGAGGCGCGCGACGACGATGCGCCCGCTTTGCGCCTCGGCGGCCTTGTGCACGGCGAGGAGGTCGCCGTCGAGGATGCCGGCGCCCTGCATGCTGGCGCCGCGCACGCGCAGGAGGTAATCGGCGCGCGGCGTGAACAGCGCGGGATCGACGCGGTAATGCGCCTCGACGTGCTCGGCGGCGAGGATCGGGTGGCCCGCTGCGACGCGCCCGACCAGCGGCAGCGTGCCCTGCTGCGGCATGCCGGGAATCTCCTTCAACCGCAATCCGCGCGACGCGCCCGGCACGATCTCGATCGCGCCTTTCTTCGCCAGCGCCTGCAGGTGGTCTTCGGCGGAGCTCGCCGTGGAGAAGCCGAGCCCGCGCGCGATCTCCGCGCGCGTCGGCGGCATGCCGGTGGTGTCGAGATGCGCGCGGATCCAGTCGAGGATCTGCCGCTGCCGCGCGGTGAGCGCCGGCATCGGCGGCTGGGTATCCGGCACCGGGAAGCGCAGGTGCGCGAATGGGCGGCGCGTGGAAGGCGGGCGCGGCGGCTTGGCCGATGAGCGAGTCAAGGGATCCTCGATACCGTATGCATATCCGGTACCGGGATTATAGGCGGCGAAGGCCGCGCGTCAAGGGGTCCGTGAAAGCGCGACGGCGCGCGCGGCGAGAGCGACGTCGCGAAGGCTTAGGGGCTGCGCGAACGCACGTCGTCCTTCGCGGCGATCGCCGACAGCGCGCACCGGACGCGCTTGCACGAAGCGCCGCGCCGATGCCGCAAGCTTTGCGCCGCCACGCCGCGCTGCGATGCCAAGTCCCTCATTTCATGGCGATCGCCACGCGGAACGTTCCTTGCAAACGTGAACGTCATCTCCAACGCCGGGAACGGCTTCGCACGCCATGGCGAAGGCCCACGATGACGCGACTTCCGCGCACGGCCGCGCGCGACGGCATTTCCTGCGCACGTCGGGCGTGCTGACGACCACGCTTGCGGCCGCCGGGAGTGCCGGCGCAGGCGCGCTCGCCGCGCCGCCGGCCGACGACGCGGCCGCGACCGTGCCCGCCGGCGCGACCATGCCGGTCGCGCTCGACGTCAACGGCCACGTCTACCGGCTCACGCTCGAATCGCGTGTCACGCTGCTCGACGCGCTGCGCGAGCACATCGGCCTGATGGGCACGAAGAAGGGCTGCGACCGCGGCCAGTGCGGCGCCTGCACGGTGCTCGTCGACGGCCGCCGCATCAACGCCTGCCTCGCGCTCGCCGCGTCGGTGCAGGGGAGGCCGATCGTCACGATCGAGGGCCTCGCGCAGGGCGCGGTGCTGCATCCGCTGCAGCACGCGTTCATCGTCGAGGACGGGTTCCAGTGCGGTTACTGCACGCCGGGGCAGGTATGCTCGGCAGTCGCGCTGATCGACGAGGCGCGCGCCGGCGCGCCGAGCATCGTCACCGCCGACATCGCGGCGCCCGGGCCGGCCGTGCTGTCCGACGACGAGATCCGCGAGCGCATGAGCGGCAACCTCTGCCGCTGCGGCGCGTACGCCGGCATCGTCGCCGCGGTGCGCGACGTCGCGCGCCCCACCAAGGTCGCCTGATGCGCGCGTTCGACTACGTCGCCGCGACGCGCGTCGATGAAGCCGTGGCGATGCTGGGCGCGGGCACCCGCTGCCTCGCCGGTGGCACCAACCTCGTCGACCTGATGAAAGGCGGCATCGAAGCGCCTTCGCGCATTGTCGACATCAACCGGCTGCCGCTCGACGCGATCGAGGCGACACCCGATGGCGGGCTGCGCGTGGGCGCGCTGGTGCGCAACAGCGACCTCGCCAACGACATGCGCGTGCGGCGCGATTACCCGCTGCTGTCGCT
>JAICUU010000349.1 GCA_025935675.1 Burkholderiales bacterium | reverse complement strand
GACGCGCGCGACGCGGTGCTCGGCCTCCTCGTCGACGGTGCTTCGGCGCGGCAGGCACACGAAGTCGGCACGGGTCGCACGTCGGCGTTCCACCTGGGCGAAACCTCCGGCGTGCCCGGCCATGTGCCGCTCGACGGCGAGTTCGCGATCGAAGCGCTCACCGACGGGCGATTCACCTGCACCGGGCCGATGTTCAAGGGCTTCCGGATGGATCTTGGGCCGATGGCGGTGCTGCGCCAGGGCGGCGTGCGCGTCGTCGTCGCATCGAAGAAGGTGCAGGCGGCTGACCAGGCGATGTTCCGCCACGTCGGCATCGAGCCCGTGCGCGAGCGGATCGTCGCGTTGAAGAGCTCCGTGCATTTCCGCGCCGACTTCGAGCCGATCGCGCGCGAGGTACTCGTCGTCGTGGCGCCCGGCCCCGCGAAGGCCGATCCGACCGCGTTCCCGTGGACGCGCCTCCGCGAAGGGGTACGGCTCGCGCCGATGGGACCGGCATTCCACTGCAGCCGCTGAGCGCGCGGCGCCAATCGGCGTCGCCCGCGGCAACGGGTGATAGCATCCTCGCCGACCGCCCGGGCGTGACGCGATGGCCACCGACCGCGACTTCGACCTCCTGATCGACATCGGCAACACGTTCCTCAAGTGGGGCCTGTTCCTGCCCGGTCGCGAGGGCGGCGCGCGCGCCAACCGCGTCGAATCGGGCCATGCGCTGCTCGAGGAAATCTCGGCGCTCACGCGGCAGTTCTCCAGGCTGCCGATGCCCGCGCGGATCGTCATCTCCAACGTCGCCGGCACGCGCGTGCGCGCGGCGACCATCCGCCTGCTCGAGGTCTGGCCCGGCGCGCCGGCGCCGCATTGGCTGATTCCCGCCGCTCGCCAATGCGGCGTCACGAATTCGTATCGCAATCCGGCGCAGCTCGGCAGTGACCGCTGGGCGGCGCTGATCGGTGCCCGCATGCTGGCGCCGCAGAAAGCCGCGATGGTCGTCATGTGCGGCACCGCGACCACGCTCGACTTCCTCGCCGCCGACGGTCATTTCAAGGGCGGCATGATCATGCCCGGCGTCGGGCTGATGCTGCGCTCGCTGCACGAGGGCACGGCGGCGCTGCCCGACCAGCCCGGCGAGTACAGCGAGTTCCCGACGCAGACGGTCGACGCGATCGCGAGCGGCTGCCAGAACGCGCAGGCCGGCGCGATCGAGCGGCTCTACGCGATCGAGCGGGCCAACACGCCGGGGCTCGTGTGCCTGCTGTCCGGCGGCGCCGCCCGCGCCGCCGCGACGCGCCTCGCGATTCCGTTCGAGCTGCACGACAACCTCGTGCTGGAGGGGCTCTACGCGATCGCGGAGGAGCTGCCGCGACGCTGATTGCGGAACGGCGTAGACTGCCGCCGCAGAGGCTCCCGCCGCCCCGCGTCGCGTCGCCGTAAGGGCGCGCCCGGGCGGACGACAGATTGCCCGGCCCCCTCGGCCGCATGCCATTCGCGGAGGACGCGATGAGCGCGATCGACATCCTCGCCTTGCTGGTTCCCGTCACGTACTTCGCGATGCTGGCGATCGAGCGCCTGTGGCCCGCGCGCGTCTTTCCCCGGCGCCCGGGCTGGCAATGGCTCGGCGTGCTGTTCCTCGTCATCGTCGGCCTCGTGTCGGCGCTGACGCCGCTCGTGCTGCCCGTGGAGTGGCTCGCCGCGCACCGGCTGTTGCCTGGCGACCGGCTCGGCGTCGCGGCGGGCGCCATCGCCGGCTTCGTGATCGCCGAGGGCGTCGTATACGCGTACCACCGCGCCACCCATCGCTTTTCGTTCCTGTGGCGCTTGGGCCACCAGGTGCATCACAGCCCCGAGCGCGTCGACATCGCGGGCAGCGTGCTGTTCCACCCGGTCGAGATGGTGATCCAGGCGACGCTCCTCATCCTCACCACGACGATCGTGCTGGGGCTCGACCCGCTGGCCGCGGCGATCGTCGGCTACCTCGTGCCGTTCTATGGAATGTTCCAGCACTGGAACATCCGCACGCCGCAATGGCTCGGCCTCGTGATCCAGCGGCCGGAGGCGCATTGCATCCATCATCGCAAGGGGCTCCACTACTACAACTTCGCCGATCTCCCGTGGTGGGACATGGTGTTCGGCACGTACCGCAATCCGCGCGCTTTCAACGGCGAATGCGGATTCGAGGGCGACGCGCCGCGCAAGCTGTGGCCGATGCTCGGCTTCGCCGACGTCAACCGCGCGTTCTACGGCACGGCGAGCCGCGGCCAGAAGGCGCCGGTCGGCGGCGATTGACCGCGCGCAAGCGCACGACACCCGCCGGCCACTGCGGCCATGCCGCCGCGAGGCCGGTTACAAGCTTGTAACCCGAAGTTCCTTGGTCATCGCGCGAGGTGCCCTTACCCTCGACTTGTCGGCGCCCGTTGGGGCGCGCCTCGAAGGTCGTGAATGTCCAAGGTTTACGTACTCCATGAGAACGACG
>JAICUU010000068.1 GCA_025935675.1 Burkholderiales bacterium | reverse complement strand
GCGAACTCGACTTGCCGCCGCCGTCGAGCGCAGCCGGAAAGCGCGCGGCGCGCCGTGTGAAGCGCGACGTCGACAGCGCCGAGTCAGGCGGCGTTCGGATCACCCCGACCTTCTTCATCAACGGACGCCGCTATGACGGCCCGTGGGACGACGCGTCCTTTTCCGACGCACTGCAGGGGGCGCTCGGGTATCGGGTTCGGGCGGCGGCGCTCGATTTCATGAACTGGACACCGTCCTCAGGCATCCTGCTGCTTGCGGCGACCCTGCTCGCGCTCCTCCTCAGCAACACGGCACTGGCGCCGGCATTCGCCGCGCTGTGGCAGAAGGAGCTGGGGCTGAGCTGGGACGGACGCGGTTTCGCACTGCCGCTGATCCGCTGGGTCAACGATGGGCTTTTGACGATCTTCTTCCTGGTCGTCGGCCTCGAGATCAAGCGCGAGTTCGCGATCGGCCGGCTGTCGACGCGGCGGCTCGCGGCGCTCCCGGTCGCCGCCGCGCTCGGCGGCATGGCGGTGCCGGCGGCCGTCTACCTCGCGGTCATCCCGCAGGGGCCGTGGACGCACGGCTGGGGCGTGCCGACGACGACGGACACGGCGTTCGCCGTCGCGCTCATCGTGATGCTCGGCCGGCGCGTGCCGGTGGAGCTCCGCGTGTTCCTGACGGCGGCGGCGATCGTCGACGACCTGGGCTCGATCGTCATCGTCGCGCTCTTCTACTCGAAGGGCCTCGACGTCATGTACGTCGGGCTCGCCATCGCGCTGACGCTCGTGCTCGTTGTGCTCAATCGATCCGGCGTCTATCGCGCGATGCCCTATGCGGTGACGGGCGTCGCGCTGTGGGCGGCGGTGCACGCGAGCGGCCTGCACGCGACGCTGTCGGGCGTGGTGCTGGCGATGCTGATCCCCACGCGGCCACCGCCCAACCTCAAGGCGTTGAAGGCGCAGGCCGGCACGATCCTCGATGCCGAGATGAGCCGCGGCGCCGAGGCGCTGCGACGCGGGCCCGCGCGTCCCGCGCTCGAGGCGATCGACGCGATCGCGAGCCGGCTCGAGTCGCCGGCGGCGCGCACGCTGCGCGCGATCGAGCCGTGGTCGAGCTTTCTCGTGCTGCCGCTGTTCGCGCTCGCCAACGCCGGCATCGCGTGGTCGACGAATGCGCTCGACGGGCGCGAGCCGCTCGCGCTCGCGATCGCGCTCGGGCTTTGCGTCGGCAAGCCGATCGGCATCCTCGGCGGCTCGGCCCTTGCGGCGGCGCTGCGGGTCGCGCAAAAGCCCGACGCGTACACGTGGCGGCAGCTCGGCGGCGCGTCGCTCCTCGCCGGCATCGGCTTCACGATGTCGCTGTTCATCGCCGGCGTGTCGTTCCCCGATGCGGGCGACCTCGCCGCGGCGAAGCTCGCGGTGTTCGGCGGCTCCATCGTCGCCGCGGCGTGCGGCGTCGCGCTCTTGTGGAGCCCGCGCCGCGGACCTCGCGAGTCCGGCGAATACGCGGCGCGCGGCGCGGCGCAGGAAGGCACGCCTGTTTAGCGCATGGGCGCGCGAGTTTGCTTCCCCGCTGGACGCGTGATCCAATCAAGCTTCCCTGCTGACGATGACCGAAAGGACTCCCCGATGCAAAAGCCCACGCCCAGGAAAGTGGTCGCGCTGAAGAGCGGCCGCAAGGCGCCGCTCGCGACACGCACCGACCTCGGCCGCGACGCCGCGCGCGACATCGCCGGCGCGATGAACGCGGTGCTCGCCGACGTGTTCTCGCTGTACCTCAAGACCAAGAACTTCCACTGGCACATGAGCGGCCCGCATTTCCGCGACTACCACCTGCTGCTCGACGAGCAGGCCGACCAGCTCTATGCGATGACCGATCCCATCGCCGAGCGCGTGCGCAAGCTCGGCGAGACGACGCTGCGCTCGATCGGCCACATCGCGCGGCTGTCGCGCGTCCTCGACAACGACGCCGACTATGTCGAGCCGGAGGATATGCTCGCGGAGCTCTGCGAGGACAACCAGGCGCTGTCGGCGCGGCTGCGCGAGGCGCACGACCTGTGCGACGAGCACCGCGACGTCGCCACCGCGAGCCTGATCGAGAACTGGATCGACGAGGGCGAGCGGCGCGCGTGGTTCCTGTTCGAGGCGACGCGCCGCGCCGATTCGTCCGGCCGCTGACGCGCGGCCCGTGGGCATTCGGGCGACGCGCGCGACGTGAACGCCGTCGAGCTCGTCGTCGTCCCGCGCACGAGCGACCTCGGGGACGGCTTCCACGTCCATCGCGCGCTGCCGTCGGCATCGCGACGGATGGTCGGGCCGTTCGTGTTCCTCGACGCGTTCGGCCCGACGATGTTCGAAGCGGGCCGCGGGCTCGACGTGCGCCCGCACCCGCACATCGGGCTCGCCACCGTCACCTACCTCTTCGACGGCCAGATCCTGCATCGCGACAGCCTGGGCTCGACGCAGCCGATCAGGCCCGGGGAGCTCAACTGGATGACCGCGGGCAGCGGCATCGTGCACTCGGAGCGCACGGCGCCGGCCGAGCGCGCGCGGGGCGCGACGCTCGCCGGCATGCAGGCGTGGGTCGCTCTGCCGCAGGCGGACGAGGACATGGCGCCCGCGTTCGCGCACCACGCGGCCAGCGAGCTGCCGCTGATCGACGAGGCGGGCGCGCGCGTGCGGGTGATCGCGGGGGAGCTCGGCGGCGCCGTGTCGCCGGCGGCCACGCGCTCGCCGCTTTTCTATGCCGATGCATCGCTCGCCGCCGGCGCGTGCGTCGCGCTGCCGCGCGAATACGAGGAGCGCGCGTTCCACGTCATCGACGGTGCCGTCACGGTCGACGGCGACTCGGCGCGCTACGACGCGGGCCGGCTCGTCGTCGTGCGACCTGGCACGGCGGCCGTCGTGCGTGCCGCCGATGGGCCCGCGCGGATCATGCTGCTGGGCGGCGCGCCGCTCGACGGCCCGCGCATCGTCTGGTGGAATTTCGTCGCGAGCTCGCGCGAGCGCATCGAGGCCGCCAAGGACCAGTGGCAGGCACGCCGCTTCGCGAGCGTGCCGGGCGACGACGTCGAGTTCATCCCGCTGCCGGCCGACCGGCCGGTGCCCGACGTCACGACTCCGTGACGATGGGCGGCGGCGCGTCGCCACCCGCCGCGCGCACGCGGAAGAGCGCCGCGCGCGCGAGCAGCGACGTCGTGATCGGTGCGGTGATAGCCGCCAGCACGACGATGAGCCAGGGGTAGAGCGCGAGGCGCGAGCCGATCGCCGAGAAGTAGGCGATGGTCGCGAGCGCCGCGGCCCACGTCGCCAGCGTCGACGCGAGCGCCGGCGGGTGCATCCGCTGGAAGAAGGTCGGCAGCCGGAGAAGGCCGATGGCGCCGACGAACGACAGGATTCCGCTGGCGATGACCAGCAGCCCGACGATCGTCTCCATGACGAGGGAAGGGGCGGCATTCACGGGACTCTCCTCATTCGATCACCTCGCCGCGCAGCAGGAACTTGGCGAGCGCCGCCGACGCGACGAAGCCGAACAGCGCGACGATGAGCGCGGTGACGAAGTACATGGTGCTCGCGTAGCGCACGCCGAGCGTCAGCATCGCCAGCATGCCGTTGACGGTGATGAAGTCGAGCGCCAGCACGCGATCCTGCGCCGTCGGGCCGCGCAGCATCCGCAGCAGCGCGCCGGCCATCGCCAGCGCGTAGAGCGCGAGCGCGGCGTCGAGCGCGTGTGTCAGGAACGCGCTCACCGGACGGCCCGCCGCGCGCCGTGCGCGCCTCGACCCTCGAAGATCTCGGCGAGCGGCCCCTCGTAGCGCGACTTGTAGTCGGCGACGAAGGCCGCCTCGTCGTCGAGGTCGAACACGTGCAGGCGCACGGCGCTCGCGTCGCGCGCGAGCTCGCACCAGACGGTGCCCGGCACGACGGTGGTGATCATCGCCAGCGCCGCCAGCGCGTTGGGATCGCGGATCGCGAGCGGGATCGACACGAACGCCGGGCGCAGCGGGCGTCCGCCGGTGCGCATGATCGCGACCGCGACGCCGATGTTCGACATGACGACGTCGTGGCCGACGGCGAGCACGAGCCGCGCGATCGTCCAGGGGCGGCGGATGCGCACGGGTGTCGGCCGCAGCGGCGCGACGACGATCGGCACGACGATCGCGAGCAGCACCGCGAGCGCGACGTTGGCGCCCGTGAACGACGGCTCGAGGACGAGCCACAGCAACGCCAGCGCCACGGTGAGGAGCGGCGCGGGCAACAGGCGTCGCAGCGCGGCCTTCATCGGCGCGCCTCCGCGGGTGCGACGCGTGCGGCGTCGCCCGCCGACGCCACCGGCGACGCCGCCAGCACGGCGTCGATGTAGCGCGCGGGGTCGATGACGCCGCTCGCCGCGGCACGCGTGTAGTCGACGATCGGTCCCGCCCGCGCGGCCATTGCCGCGAAGATCACGAGGAACGCCGCCACCGGCAGGCACTCGATGGCGCGCAGGTGCGGCGTCGCACGTCCTTCCGGCGCCCAGAAGAGGCGCGCGCCGCTGCGCGACATCGCCACGATCGCGGTGAAGCCCGCGCCGACGAGGAGCGCGACGAACAGCCAATGCGTGACCGGAATCGACGTCGACGCGCTCGTCGCGTCGAGCGCGCGCGGGTCGAGCAGCACCGCGAGCATGGCGAACTTGGCGAGGAAGCCCGACAGCGGCGGCAGCCCCGCGATCACCAGCGCCACGGCGAGGAAGCTCATGCCGAGGAAGGCGGTGGCCGCCGGGATCGCCTGGCCGATCAAGAGCGTGTCGCCGGTGTCGTCGAACGCGCTCGATTCGCCCTGGCCCGGCACGTCGACGTAGAACGGCAGGTGCGGTGCGGCGACGTCGACGTCCGGCGGCGCCGCCTCCACCTCGCGCGTGCGCTCGGCGAGCTCGGCGACGAGGAACAGCGTCGCGACCGCGAGCGTCGAGCCGGCGAGGTAGTAGAGCGCGCCGCCGACGAGCGGCGCGGTGCCGAGCCCGACGGCGGCGAGTACCGTGCCCGACGAGCTCACCACCGCATAGCACGCCAGCGCGCGCAGGTTCTGCGAGGCGAGCATCGCCACCGCGCCGAACGCGAGCGTCGCGAGGCCGCCGGCGACGAGCGCGTCGCCGCCGTGCACGACGAGCGCCGACGGATCGACCGAGACCAGCAGCATCCACAGCCGCAGCACGACGTAGAGGCCGACCTTGGTGAGGATCGCGAACACCGTGGCGGCCGGCGGGCTCGCCGCGCGGTAGGCGGGCACGAGCCAGAAGTTGAGCGGCCATATCGCCGCCTTGGCGAGGAACGCGACGCCGAGGATCGCCGCGCCGGCGTGCAGCAACCCGCGGTCCGCGTGCTGCACGTCGGCGATCTTGCGCGCGATGTCGGCGTAGTTGAGCGTGCCGACCGTGCCGTAGACGATCGCCACGCCGATCAGGAACAGCGACGACGCGGCGAGGTTGACGGCGATGTACCGGAGTCCCGCGCGGACGCGCGCGCGCCCCGAGCCGTGCAGCAGGAGGCCATAGGACGCCGCCAGCATCACCTCGAAGAACACGAAGAGGTTGAAGAGATCGGCGGTGAGGAACGCGCCGTTGACGCCCATCAGCTCGAGCTGCAGCAGCGAGTGGAAATGCGCGCCCGCCTGGTGCCAGCGCGGCACGGCGAACAGCGCCGCAGCGAGCACGAGGACCGCCGCCAGCACCAGCATCATCGCCGACAGGCGGTCCGCGGCGAGCACGATGCCGAACGGCGCGCGCCAGTTCGACGCGAGGTAGACGCCGACGGCGCCGGCATCGCCGCGCGTCGTCCATGCGGCGAGCGCCACGACGACCGCGAGGTTCACGACGCACGCGGCGATGTCGACCGCGGCCTTGGCGCGCCGGTTCGATTCGCGCATCAGCAGGAGCAGCGCCGCCGCGGCGAGCGGCACGAGGACCGGGGCGATGACGAGCCCCGGCATCGCCTTGTCGATCCACGTCGTCACGAGGCGACCCTCCGCGTTACGCGCTTCGGGCCCGGTTCGCGCTTGGGGCGGCCCGGCGCGCTCATCTGTCGGGCTCCGCGCCGTCGACGTGGTCGCTGCCGGTCAGCCCGCGCGACGCGAGCAGCACGACGAGGAACAGCGCGGTCATCGCGAAGCCGATGACGATGGCCGTCAGCACCAGCGCCTGCGGGATGGGGTCGGTGTAGTGCGCGAGGTCGGCGGCGACGCCGGGCTTCACGATCGGCTCGTCGCCGAGCGCGAGGCTGCCCATGCTGAAGATGAAGAGGTTGACCGCGTAGGAGATGAGCGCGAGCCCCATGATCACCTCGAACGTGCGCGGCCGCAGCAGCAGGTAGACGCCCGACCCGCCGATGACACCGATGGCCAGCGCGACCACGACTTCCATCAGTCGAGCTCGACGGTGGCGTCCGCGCGCCGATGGCTGCGGATCGACTGGTGGGCGAGGGCGACGAGGATCAAGAGCGTCCCGCCGACGACGACGGCGAACACGCCGGCGTCGAACAGCGTCGCGCTCGGCACGTGCAGCTCGCCGATGAGCGGCACCGCGACGTCGAACGTGCGCGTCGTCAGGAACGGATAGCCGGCGCCCTTGGCGGCGAGGCCGGTCGCGAGCGCGATGAGGAGCCCGGCGGCGATCCAGCGCACCGGACGCAAGCGCAGGTGCTGCTCGACCCAGGCGGCGCCGCCGACGATGTACTGGACGAGGAGCGCGATCGCGACGGTGAGCCCCGCGACGAATCCGCCGCCGGGCTCGTCGTGGCCGCGCAGGAACAGGTACACGGCGACGACGACGGCGATCGGCAGCACGAGGCGCGCGAGCACGGCCGGCACCTCGAGATAGCCGGGTGTGGCGACCTCGGCGCCGGCCAGGTCGCTGCGCGGCGCGCCGGCGACGACGCGCTGCTGTCGCGGCGGCGCGATCGCCTCCTGCGGCGGCCGGAAGCGGCGCAGCAGCGCGTACACGGCGATCGCGACGATCGCGAGCACGGTAATCTCGCCGAACGTGTCGAACGCGCGAAAGTCGACGAGCATCACGTTGACGACGTTGTGGCCGCCGCCACCCGGCAGCGCGTGCGCGAGGTAGTAGGGCGCGATGCTCTGCGGCGCCGGCCGCGTCAGCATCGCGTACGACAGCGCGGCGAGGCCGGCGCCGGACACCGCCGCGATGGCGAGGTCGCGGCCGCGGCGCACGAGCGTCATCGCATCGGCGCGTCGCCGTTGCGCACCCCGCACAGGCATGGGCAGCCAGCGCAGGCCGAGCAGGAACAGCGACGTCGTCACCACCTCGACGGCGAGCTGCGTCAGCGCGAGGTCGGGCGCCGAGAACCACACGAACGTCAGCGCCGTGACGAGGCCGACGACGGCGAGCAGCATCAGCGATGCGAGGCGGTGCAGCTTCGCCTGCCACGCCGCAGCGATCGCCGCGAGCATGCCGATCGCCCAGAACGCGACGAGCTCGAACGACGGCGGGACGCGCGCGCGATCGCCCCAGGTGATGCCGCCGGCGGCCAGCGCGCCCGCGGCGCCGACGATCGCCGCGACGACGATCGCGCGGAGCTGCGGCTGCAGCCTGCGGGTGCCGGCAATCGCGAGCGCACGGTGCGCGACTTGCGCGAGCATGACCATCGTCACGTCGAACGCGCGGCGGCCGTCGAAGCGGTCGGCGAGCGGCGCGCGCTGCAGACGGCCGCGCGCCCACGCCCGCCGCATCGCGAGGTAGGCAAGCGTGCCGGCGACCAGCGCCACGACGCTCATCACGAACGGCGCGTTCACGCCATGCCACAGCGCGAGGTCGTAGTCGGGCAGCACACCGCCGACCACCGGACGCGAGGCCGCCGCCAGCGCCGGCCCGATCGAGCGCGCCGGCACGATGCCCACGACCAGGCAGGCGAGCACGAGGATCTCGATCGGCACGCGCATGAAGCGCGGCGGCTCGTGCGGCGTACGCGGCAGGTTCGATGGCAGCTTCCCGAACAGCACGCCGATCGAGAAGCGCAGCGAATAGACGACGCCGAGCGCGCCCGCGATGGTCGCCAGCGCCGGCAGCCCCCACTCGACCCACGGCGACGACGTGATGTAGACCGTCTCGGCGAAGAACATCTCCTTCGACAGGAAGCCGTTCAGGAGCGGCACGCCGGCCATCGCCGCGCTGGCCACCAGCGCCAGCGTGCCGGTGATCGGCATCGCATGGATGAGGCCGCGCAGCCGCTGGATGTTGCGCGTGCCGGTCTCGTGGTCGATCACGCCGGCGGCCATGAACAAGGACGACTTGAACGTCGCGTGGTTGATCATGTGGAACACCGCGGCGACGGTGGCGAGGGTGCTGTTGAGGCCGAGCAGCAGCGTGATGAGCCCGAGGTGGCTGATCGTCGACCACGCGAGCAGGCCTTTGAGGTCGCGCTGGAACATCGCCACGAACGCGCCGAGCACCAGCGTCACCGCGCCGACGCCGGCGACGCTCCAGAACCACGCGTCGGTGCCGGCCAGCACCGGCCACAGCCGCGCGAGCAGGAACACCCCCGCCTTGACCATCGTCGCCGAATGCAGGTACGCCGACACCGGCGTGGGCGCCGCCATCGCGTGCGGCAGCCAGAACTGCAGCGGGAACTGCGCGCTCTTGGCGAACGCGCCGGTGAGCACCAGCGCGAGGATCAGCGGGTAGTACGGCGACTGGCGGACGATGTCGCCCGATGCGAGGACCCGGTCGACGTCGTAGCTGCCGGCGACGTGGCCGAGCAGCACGATGCCGACGACCAGCGCGAGGCCGCCGCTGCCGGTGACGATGAGCGCCATCCGCGCGCCGCGCCGCGCGTCGCGGTCGTGGTGCCAGTAGCCGATCAGCAGGAACGACGCGAGGCTCGTCAGCTCCCAGAAGAACGCCAGCATCACGAGGTTGCCCGACAGCACGACGCCGAGCATCGCGCCCATGAACGCGAGCAGGAACGCATAGAAGCGCGGCACCGGGTCGGCCGCCGCCATGTAGTAGCGCGCGTAGATCGCGACCAAGAGGCCGATGCCGGTGACGAGCACCGCGAACATCCACGCGAACCCGTCGACGCGCACCACGAAGTCGAGGCCGACGGCGCTCATCCACGGGTATTCGTCGCGGACGACGCCGCCGTCGCGCACCGCGGGGAAGAGCATCGCCGAGCCAATGAGCGCGACGAGCGCGACCACGCCGGCGAACGTCGCAGCGCGGTTGCGCGCATGCGTCGGCATCAGCATCGCGATGACGCTGCCCGCGAACGGCAGCGCCAGGATCAGGGTCGGCGACATGGCGCGAGTGTAGCGGACGTCGCCGTGCGCGCCCGCAACGGCGGCACGCGGCGAGGGTCAGGCGTCAGCGGTGTACGCGCGAGAGCGAGAGCGCGCGATCGTCAGCCGTGGCCGTACACGGGGATCGACGCGCCGTGCACGAGGTCGGCGTCGTCGCTCGCGAGGAACAGCACGACGCGCGCGATCGCCTCGGGCGTCGGCCAGCGCGAGGCATCGGCGTTCGGCATCGCGCGGCGATTGGCGGGCGTGTCGATGATCGACGGCAGGACCGAGTTGACGCGCACGCCGGTGCCCATGAGGTCCGCGGCGAGGGCCGCCATCATCGCAATCGCGGCGGCCTTCGACGCCGCGTATTCGGCGGCGCCGGCTTCGGGTGCGACGCCGGCGCGCGCCGCGACGTTGACGATCGCGCCGCGGCGCGCAGCGAGCATCGCGGGCACGACGGCGCGGGCGAGCGTGTACCCGGACGCGGCGTTCTGCGCGAGCATCCGCGCGAGCACGTCGGGCGCGTTCTTCCACAGCGGCGTGCCGCCGGCGTAGCCGCCGATCGCGTTGACCATGACGTCGAGGCGGCGATGGCGCGCGACGATCGCATCGGCCATCGCCTTGACCGCGGCCTCGTCGCCGGCGTCGACGGCGTGGCCCTCGATGGCCGGCGCATCCGCGCCCGCGCTGGCGACGAGCGCTTCGAGCTCGTCTGCCCGGCGATAGGTGACGACGACGTGCGCGCCGGCGGCGGCGAACGCCCGCGCGATGGCGGTGCCCAGCGCGCCGGTGCCGCCGGCGACGAGCGCGACACGCCCTCTGAACGATCGATCCACGGCGACTCCGCGCAAGTCGCCGCGCGAGAGAAGCGGCGATGACGAAGTCTACCGCGTGAGCGGCGTTGTCCGGCGGGCGGGGGCGCCGCCGCCACACGAGCCGCGGCGCGGACTGCCGCGGCCGTGGCGATCTTGCTGCCGGTCAGGCCGGCGCGCGCCGCATCAGGTGGCGAACCTGGTGGCCGATCGAGCCCGCGCCGAGCATCGCGCGAAGCCCTTGTTCGGCGGGCTCGAGCACGAGGTCGGCTGCGCCGAGCGCGCGCGCGAACGCGACGATCGCTTCCGCCGCATGGCCGACGACGACGTGATCGTCGTGCGGCACGCCCGCGAGGTCGAGCGCGCGGATCGCCGGCGCCAGCACGTGCAGGCCGGCCTCCTGGTGGAACGCGCGGAGCTCCTGCCGCGGGAAGAAGCGCGCGACGTGCCTCGGCAGCGGCCGCTGCACGTTGAGGAGGTGCACGCGGCCTGGCGCCGCCTGGTAGCGGGCGATCGCGCGCTCGGCGGCGCGCGCCGCCTCGGTGGCCGAGGCGATCGGGACGAGGATGTCGTTCATGGGGATGCCTCCGTTGTCAGGATGCGTGGCCGGCGGGCACGTCGCGGCCGTGCGCTGCCGCATGCCCGGCGATCCGCGCGGCGAGCGCGCGCGTCTTCTTGCCGGCGAGGAGGCGCCCGACGACGATCACGAGCACGGCGCCGGCGATCGGCGCGACGATGTCGAGCCAATGCGCATGCGCCTCGATGCGCGCCGCCACGGCGATGTCGCTCACCGCCATATCGCCGGCAACGTAGCCGAGCAGCGCCGCGCCGAGCGTGACGACGACCGGGAAGCGTTCCATCAGCTTCATCAGGAGCGCGCTGCCGAACAGGATCAGCGGCATCGTGATGGCGAGGCCCACGAACAGCATGCCGTAGTGGCCGCGCGCGGCGCCCGCCATGCCAAGCACGTTGTCGAGGCTCATCACGATGTCGGCGACGATGATCGTCTTGACCGCGGTCCAGAAGTGCGCGGTGGCGTCGACCTCGCCGTCGTCGTCCTCGGGCAGCAAGAGCTTGATGCCGATCCACAGCAGCAGCACGCTGCCGGCGAGCTGGATCCACGGCAGGCTCATCAGGAGCGCCGCGCACGAGGTCAGCGCCGTCATCAGCACGACGATGCCGACGGTGCCGACGATGAAGGCGTTGCGCTGCTGGCGCGGCTCGAGCGACCGGCAGGCAAGCGCGATCACGACCGCGTTGTCGCCGGAGAGGACGATGTTGATGACGGCGATCTCGACGAGCGCCCTCCAGGTATCGGGGTTCGACAGCAATTCGAGCATCGGCGCGGCCCTCGGGTCATGCGTGACGTGGAGGACCCAGCCTAGTGGCGCGCGCTTACCCCTTGCTTGCGCGCGTCTTGCGATGCGATGAACGCGATCTTTACGCCGGCTTACCGCAACCTTGCGGCAACCTTACAGCTGCGGTCGCACGTCGTACGCGCCGGTATTGAAAGGCGCGCAAGAGCGACGAGGGCGCGTGCCGGGGGTCAGGGCGCGGCGGCGTGGTCGCGCGACCAGAACGCGCGCGCCGCCTCGCTCGCGAGGATCCGCTCGACGCGCGCGGCGAGGTCGTGCAGCGTGAACGGCTTGGTGATGAGCTCGACGCCGGCGTCGAGGCGGCCATGGTGGACGATCGTGTCGCGTGCATACGCCGTCGTGAACAGCACCGGCAGCCCCGGCAGGCGCCGCATCGCCTCGTCCGCGAGCTCGCGGCCGTTCATGGCGCCCGGCAGGCCGATGTCGGTGAAGAGCAGTCCGATCGCCGCATCGGCGTCGAGCGCGCGCAACGCCGACGCGCCGTCGTGCGCGACGCGCACCGGGTAGCCGAGCTCGGTGAGCCCCGCGACCACGAACGTGCGCACGCCTTCGTCGTCCTCGACGACGAGGATCGGCCGGTCTTGCAGGTCCGCCGCGCTCGCAGCGCCCGGCCGCGCGGCGGGTGCGGGCTCGACGTCGGCCGTCGCGCGAGGCAGGTACAGCTTGATCGTGGTGCCTTCGCCCGCCTCGCTGGCGATCCGCGCGTGGCCGCCCGACTGGCGCACGTAGCCGTAGACCTGCGACAGGCCAAGGCCCGTGCCCTTGCCGATGCCCTTGGTCGTGAAGAACGGCTCGAACGCGTGCTCCTGCACGTCGCGGCTCATGCCGGTGCCGGTGTCGCTGACCGAGATCATCACGTACTCCCCCGGCGTCATTCCATGCGCGTCGGCCTGCGCGCCGTCGAGGGTCATGTTGGCGGTCTCGATCGTCAGCTTGCCGCCGCGCTCCATCGCGTCGCGGGCGTTGACGACGAGGTTGACGAGCGCGTTCTCGAGCTGGTTGGCGTCGGCGTGCACGCGCCACAATCCCGCCGCGAGCACGGTCTCGACGAGGATCTGCTCGCCGAGCACCCGGCGCAGGAGCTCCGACATCCCGGTGACGAGCGCGTTGACGTCGAACGAGCGCGGCGCGAGCGGCTGGCGGCGCGCGAACGCGAGGAGCCGCGAAGTAAGCGTCGACGCGCGCTCCGCGCCGCGCGCGGCGGCGTCGATCATCCGGCGCGCATCGTCGCCCAGCGCGAAATCGCGGCGCTTCAGCATCTCGAGGTTGCCGCTGATCACCTGCAGCAGGTTGTTGAAGTCGTGGGCGATGCCGCCGGTGAGCTGGCCGATCGCCTCCATCTTCTGCGACTGGCGCAGCGCCGTTTCCACCTTCTCGCGCGCGCCGGCCTCGGCGTGCAGCGCCTCGTTGGCGCGCGCGAGCTCGAGGTTCTTACGATGCAGCGAGCGCTGCGTGCGCGCGAGCACGATGAATGTCAGGATCGCCATCAGGAAGACGACGCCAATCGCGGCGTAGCGCTCGAGGCGCCGCGACAGCGGCTCGATCACCGAGCGGACGTACACGGTGCCGATCACCGACGGCCCGCGCCGCACCGGCAGGATGCTCAGGATCCGGTTCGACGTGATCCGGTGGCCGGCGCGCGCGAGGTCGGGCGGCGTCGGGCGCGCGCCGCTGCGCGCATAGCCTGCGACGAGGTCGCCGGTCGCGTCGTAGACGGCGGCTTCGTCGATGCCGCCATCCGAGGCGAGCGCGTTGACGTATTCCTGCGCGGCCTTCGCGTCGTCGAACTCGAGCGCCGGTCCGACGGTCGAGGCGAGGATCGCCGCCTGTGCATCGATCTGCTGCGCCTTGGTGTCGCGGTACGAGCGCTCGTTGTGGAACACCATGTAGGTGCCGGCGAGCAGCAGCAGGAACACGCCCAGCGCGACCACGATCGGCAGCGGCGGCGCGTCCGCTTCCGGCACCGTCGGCGGGAGCGGCGACGATGGGTCTGCGGCACTCACAGCTTTGGCCGCACGCGCACGGCGAGGTTGAGGAGCTTGGAGCTCACGGCCAGGCGATTCTGCGCCGCAGCGTCGAGGTCGATGTCGAAGCGCACGCGATTGTCGACGACGGCGAACGCGATCACCGCGTGCAGGTTGCCGACGACCGGCCCGTCGCTGACGGTCAGCACCGGCTGCCCGCGCACCTCCCGCAACGCTTCCTGCTCCGATTCCTCGCGCCGGGGCGCGAGGTAGAGGATGTCGCAATCGCGCTCGTGCGCGAGCGCGACATGGCGCACGGCGATGGGCCGGCCGTTCTGCAGCGTGCGGCCCGCCGCGGCGGCGTCGACGAGCGCGGTGATCGCGTCGCTGCCGGCGACGCACAGCGTCAGCGGGTCGGCCGGCGACGAAAAGCGGCCGGCCGGCCACTCGATGTAGTCGGCGAACTTGTAGAGATAGGTGGCCTTGACCGCGGCCTCGAGGCCGGGGTCGTCTGGCGCGGCCTGCGCGAAGCCCGCCAGCGTGGCGAGCGCCAGCGCGAGCGCACGGATGCGCATCGCCGGTCGCGCCGCCTTGCGCCGTGCCATCGCTAGAAGTTCCAGCGCAGGCCCGCGTAGACGCTGCGCGGTATTTCGTGGATCGGCGGCGCGCTCGCCTCGGCGTGGAAGCGATGCACGAGGTTGAGGCCGGCCAGCGACAGCTCTAGGTTGCGCGTCGCGCGCCACGCGAGCCGCACATCGGCCTCGAAGTACGCGGGCACGTCGACGTCGTCGAGGCCGCCGATATGTCGTAGCCCGACATAAAGCGTCGTCGCATGCGGCAGGTCCATGTATGACCGCAGGAAGACCTGGTGGCCCGGGTCGTGGCCGAGCACGGTCTGGATGCCGGCGATGTCGGATTGCCCGGGCTTGAGATGAAAGTCCTTGCGCAGCAGCGTGACACCCGGGTCGATGCGCCACCACGGCAGGACGCTGACGCTGGCCCAGGCATCGACGCCGTAGGTGTGCCCCTCGAGGCCGTTGCCGAAGCTTACCGGCAGCACCGTCACCGGCGCGGGCGACGTCGTGCGCAGGTCGTCGTAGTCGTTGTAATAGAGCGACACCGACAGCGTCGCCGTCGGCGCGAGCTGCGTTCGATAGCCGGCCTCGTACGCGACGAGCTTCTCCGCGCCGAAGCCGGGCGAGGTGTCGACGATGCCGGGCGCCGTCAGGTCGCGCTCGAGGCGCGACGGCGGCCGCACCGCGCGCGAGATCGCCGCCCACAGGAAGTTGTCGTCGTCGGCCTGCCAGCCGACGCGCGCGCTCGGCATCAGCGCCGAGCCGCTGAACGAGTTGTACTCGTACTTCGCGCCGAGCGTGAGGTCGACGCGGTGCGGCAGCGCGATCGTGTCCTGCGCGAACACGCTTGCGAGGTCGAGCGTCTGCGCCTGCGGCACCAGCACGAACGGGTTCGCCGTGTTGGTGAACTCGTCATCCCAGGTGCGATACGCGAGCCCCCAGACGATCCGGTGCGTGGCGCCGATCGCGAACGCATGCTGCGCCTCGACGTCGAGCGTGCGCACGCGGTCGCTCGATCCGCCGCCGGTCGCGGCGACGTCGGACCGCGATTGCTGGTCGTAGTACGCCTGCACCTCGACGTCGCCGCCGTTGTCGAGGCGCCGCGTCCAGCGGCCGAGCACGTTGCCGCCGCTGCGCCGGCCGCCCGGCGTGTCGACGAGGTTCTCGTAGACGTCGCCCTGCAGCGTGACGCTGCCGGCGAGCGCCGCCAGGTCGGCGCGAAAACCGGCCTGGCGCGCCTTCCACGCGTCGTC
>JAICUU010000007.1 GCA_025935675.1 Burkholderiales bacterium | reverse complement strand
GCGGCATCTTGTACCAGCGCTCGAACGTCGCCGTGTCCTTGAGCCGGAAGTCGGCGGCGAGGTCGATGATCTTCGCGCCGGCGCCGACGAGCTCGCGCGCCTGGCTCATCGCCACGCCGTGCGGCGTCGCGAAGAAGACGACATCACACGCGGCGAGCGGCGCCTTGGCCGGATCGCTGAACGCGAGGTCGACGACGCGGCGCAGCGACGGGAACATCTGGGCGACGGGCATCCCCGCTTCCTTGCGCGAGGTGATGACGCGCAGCTCGGCGCCCGGATGCCGGGCAAGGATGCGCAGCAGCTCGACGCCGGTGTAGCCGGTGCCGCCGACGATGCCGATCGCGAGCTTCTCCGCCAATTATGCCTCCGTCATAAGATTGCAGTGTACAGGGCTTTGCCGCGAAAACAAACAAAAAGGGGGCGCCGTTGCCGGCAGCCCCCCTTCGGACGTGCTGAAGCGGACCGTCAGCGCTTGGAGAATTGCTTGCGTCGGCGCGCCTTGTGGAGGCCGACCTTCTTGCGCTCGACCTCGCGCGCGTCGCGCGTGACAAGCCCGGCCTTCGACAGCGTCGGCTTGAGCTCGGCGTCGTAGTCGATCAGCGCGCGCGTGATGCCGTGACGCACCGCGCCGGCCTGGCCCGACTCGCCGCCGCCGATGACGTTGACCATGATGTCGAACGTCTTCTCGTGGTTGGTGAGCACGAGCGGCTGGCGCACGACCATGCGGCCGGTGTCGCGCGAGAAGAACTGGTCGACGGGCTTGTCGTTGACCACGATGTTGCCGCTGCCTTGCTTGATGAACACCCGTGCGACCGAGGTCTTGCGGCGGCCGGTGCCGTAGTAGTAGTTGCCGATCATGTTCTGTCGAGTTCGAGCGTTTTGGGCTGCTGCGCCGAGTGGGGATGCGTGTCGCCGGCGTAGTACTTGAGCTTCTTCAGCATCGCGTAGCCGAGCGGGCCCTTGGGCAGCATGCCGCGCACCGCCTTCTCGAGCACGCGGCCGGGGTGGCGGGACTGCATCTTGGCGAACGACGTCGTGGTGACGCCGCCCGGGTAGCCCGAGTGGCGGTGGTAAAGCTTGTCGTCGGCCTTGTTGCCGGTGACGCGGATCTTGTCGACGTTGGTGACGACGATGAAGTCGCCGGTGTCGACGTGCGGCGTATAGATGGCCTTGTGCTTGCCGCGCAGCCGCAGCGCGATCTGCGAGGCGAGGCGGCCGAGGACCTTGTCGGTGCCGTCGACGAGGTACCAGTCGTGGACCACGTCCTGGCCACGCGCGGAAAAGGTTTTCATGGCGATTCGTTCCGTTGCCGGCCCGGGACGGGAATCGCCCTGCGGCCGGTGCGCCGCGGCCTTGGGGTGCCGGCGCGGCAAAGTCCTGCATTATAGGGCGTTTCCGGCAATCCGGTCAACGCGGGACGAGGCCCGCCTTGGAGTGGCCCGAGGGCGCGGCAACGGGCGGCGGCGGCGGCCCGTCGCCGGGCACGCATTGCGCCGCACATTGCGCGGGAGCAAAAAAAAGCGCGGTCGAAGACCGCGCCGTGAGGATTCCGCCATAGGAGGAGAATGGAGGAATGACCGTGCGGAGAAGGAGAGGCTCCTTGCGCCCACGGATGGATATGATGATGGCATTGCGCGGCGCAACATGCCAATCCCTCTTTCCTATGCGCCATATTTGTTTTGATTATAAGGCGAGTTCTCAATGACTTGTGAGAGTGTGAGCACATACTATTGTGTGGTATTGGCGTGAAGACGCGCGTCCGATGGCAAGGCGACGTGCGCTTCGAAGGCGAGAGCGGCAGCGGCCATCGCGTGCTGATCGACGGCGCCCCCGAGCACGGCGGCGGGAATGCGGGGATGCGGCCGATGGAGATGCTGTTGATGGGCGCCGCCGCCTGCACCGCGTTCGACGTCGTGCTGATCCTCGGCAAATCGCGCCAGACGATCGTCGATTGCGTCGTCGACGCCGACGCGACGCGCGCGCCGACCGACCCCAAGGTTTTCACGCACATCGCGCTCAGGTTCACCGTGACGGGCCACGACCTCGATCGTGCGGCCGTCGAGCGCGCCGTGGGGCTGTCGAAGGAAAAGTACTGCTCGGCGACGATCATGCTCGGCAAGACCGCGACGATCGAGGCGACGATCGAGCTCGTCGAAGCGACGCGCGATGCAAAGCCGCCGCGCGCGAACATGCGCTGATACTGATCGCGACGTTGACGGGCGCCGTCGACGCGGTGCGCCGGCGAGCGCCGACGACTCGATGGGCCAGGGCGGGTGCCGACGAATCAGTGGGGCGCCGGTGGCCGCACGCCGCGCACGACGATCGGCGCGCGGGCGTCGAAGCGCCGCCCGGCGGCGTCCTCGAACGTGAACGTCACCTCGACGGTGTCGCCGGTCGCTGCGGTGCGCGTGACGCGGTGGAGCTTCAGCACGTTGCCCTTGCGCGCGAAGCGCAGCGTCTGGCCGGGTGCGATGCGCCACGTCGCTCCGGGCGGACGCGAAGGCGCGGGCGGGGCGACGAGCTCGACGCGCTCGGCGATTCCCGTTCGCACGGCGACGATCGTCACCGCCGCATCGGCCTCGACGTCGACGTAGGCTTCGGCCGTCGGGTCGCCGGCCTCGGCCGGGCGCATCCAGCCGTCGCGAAATTGCACGGCGGCGTTCGCGGCTGCGCTCGCGACCGTGACCGCCGCAACGATGAACGTGAAGGCGAGCAGGATTGCCGCGCGCTGCGGCGCCCGCGGGCGTCCGCGCGCGTTCGCCGCGCTCACGCGTCGCGCAACAGCTTGATGAGGCTCGAGGTGTCGGCGCGGCCGCCGCCTTGCGCCTGCAGGCGGCTGTACAGCTGGTCGACGATCGCCGTCACCGGCAACGCGGCGCCGTTGCGCCGCGCCTCGTCGAGGCAGATGCCCAAGTCCTTGCGCATCCAGTCGACGGCGAAGCCGAAGTCGAACTTGTTGGCGACCATCGTCTTGCCGCGGTTTTCCATCTGCCACGATTGCGCGGCGCCCTTGCCGATGACGTCGAGGACGCGCTCGGCGTCGAGGCCGGCGCGCTGCGCGAACGCGATGCCTTCGGACAGCGCCTGCACGAGGCCGGCGATGCAGATCTGGTTGACCATCTTGGTGAGCTGGCCGCTGCCCGGCCCGCCGAGCAGCGTCACCGCGCGACCGTAGTGCGCCATCAGGCCCTCGGCGCGCGCGAACGTCGCGGCGTCGCCGCCGACCATCACCGTGAGCTTGCCGTTCTCGGCGCCGGCCTGGCCTCCCGACACCGGCGCGTCGAGGAACCCGACGCCGCGCCCGGCGCACCGCGCATGGAGCTCGCGCGCGAGCGTCGCCGACGCCGTCGTGTGGTCGACGAGGATCGCGTCCTCCGCCATGCCGTCGAGCGCGCCGTCCTTGCCGCTCGCGACGGCGCGCACGTCGTCGTCGTTGCCGACGCACATCATCACGACCTCGGCGCCGCGCGCGGCGGCCGCCGGCGTCGCCGCCGACTTGCCGCCGTACGCCGCGACCCATTTCGCCGCCTTGTCGCCATGGCGGTTGTAGACGGTGACGCGATGGCCGGCGCGCGCCAGGTGCCCCGCCATCGGATAGCCCATGACGCCAAGGCCGAGGAACGCGACGTCGCGCGCGGTGTTTTCGCTCATCGTGGAAGCCTCATCTCGAAACGGTTGCTGCGGGTTCAGGTGGCGGGGCGCGGCGTTGCGCCGGACGCTTCGGCGGCAAGCGCCGCGAGCGCCGCCTCCGCGGCGGCGCGCACGCGCGACGGCGCGGTGCCGCCTTCGTGGTCGCGGCTCGCGACCGAGCCTTCGAGCGTCAGCACCGCGTACACGTCGTCGTCGATCGCATCCGCGAATGCGCGGAGGTCATCGATCGGCAGGTCGGCGAGGTCCTTGCCGGCGCCCTCGGCGGCGCGCACCGCGCGCGCCACGACCTCGTGCGCATCGCGAAACGGCAGGCCTTTGCGCACGAGGTAGTCGGCGAGGTCGGTGGCGGTCGCATGGCCTTCGCGCGCCGCCGCGCGCATCCGCGCCGGCACCGGCGCCAGGCCCGTGGCGACGAGGTCGGTGACGATCGAAAGGCAGTCCACCAGCGTGTCGACCGTATCGAACAAGGGCTCCTTGTCCTCCTGGTTGTCCTTGTTGTACGCGAGCGGCTGCGACTTCATCAGCATGAGGAGCGCCATCGCGTGCCCGGCGACGCGCGCGCTCTTGCCGCGCACCAGCTCGGCGACGTCGGGATTCTTCTTCTGCGGCATGATCGAGCTGCCGGTGCAGAAGCGGTCGGCGATCGTGACGAAGCCGAAGCGCGGGCTCGACCACAGCACGAGCTCCTCCGCGAGGCGCGACAGGTGCACCATCGCGAGTGCTGCGAGCGAGACGAACTCGACGGCGAAGTCGCGATCGGACACGGCGTCGAGCGAGTTGCCGGCGATGCCGTCGAAGCCGAGGTCGCGCGCGACGCGACGGCGGTCGATCGGGTAGCTCGTGCCGGCGAGCGCGGCGCTGCCGAGCGGGCTCACGTTGACGCGCCGGCGGCAATCGGCGAGCCGCGCGCTGTCGCGCGCGAACATCGCCTCGTACGCAAGCAGGTGATGGCCGAACGTCACCGGCTGCGCCACCTGCAGGTGCGTGAATCCCGGCATGATCACCGCGGCATGCCGCAGCGCGAGATCGGCGAGCGCGCGCCGCAGCGCGCGGAGCTCGGCGGCGATGCCATCGACCGCGCCGCGCAGCCACAGCCGCGTGTCGGTGGCGACCTGGTCGTTGCGCGAGCGCGCGGTGTGCAGCTTCTTGCCGGCGTCGCCGACCAGTGCGGTCAGGCGCTTCTCGATCGCGAAATGCACGTCCTCGAGGTCGCGCGTGAACGCGAACTCGCCGCGCGCGATCTCGCCGCGGATCGCCGCGAGCCCGCGCTCGATGTCGGCGAGGTCCTGCGCCGTGATGATCGACGCGGCGGCGAGCATCCGCGCATGTGCGAGCGAGCCGTCGAGGTCCGCGTCGGCGAGCCGGCGGTCGACGTCGATCGACGCGTTGAAGCGCTGCATGCGCTCGGACATGGGCTCGGCGAAGCGGCCCGACCACGTCGCGGCATCCGGTTTGGCGCGTTGTGACATGCTCTTCGGGTTGCGAATGCGTCGCGCGTTGCCGACAATACGCGCACTCCTCGGCGACCCGGCCAGCGAGGCGGGCAACGTCACCTGGCGGCGTCTCGCCGGGCGTCCGGCCGCATCGGGCACGATGCTTGCATGCGGACGCCGATCGGCAACCACCATGCGATCGATTATAAGACAACGCGACGACGAGCCGGGTCTGCCGGACCTGCGCAACCTCGGCACGATCCTGCGCGTCCTCCTCGCCGTCAACGGCGCGGCGGCGCTCGTCGGCTTCGCGCGCGCATCCGGCGTCGGCGGGTTCGCCGCCGAGTGGACGACGCTTGCCGGCGTCGTCGAGCCGCACCTGCTGGTCGAGCTCGCCATCCTGTGGGTGCTCGCACCCTGGCTCGCGCGGCTCGCGTACCCGGCCGCGGTCACGGCGATCGTCGCCATCGGCGTCGCGATCGGCATCGGCATCGAGGCGTTCGTCGGCACGCTGGTGCCGCAAAACGGCGCCGTCTACCTGACCCACACGCTGTTCACCGCGATCGCCACGCTGCTGCTGCTGGGCTACTTCCGGCTGCGCGCCAAGGCGCTGTCGCCCGCGATCAGCGAGGCCCGGCTGCAGGCGCTGCAGGCGCGCATCCGCCCGCATTTCCTGTTCAACAGCATCAACGGCGTCATGTCGCTGGTGCGCAGCGACCCGCGCCGCGCCGAGGAAGCGCTGCACGACATGGCCGATCTCTTCCGCGTGTTGATGCGCGACAACCGCGAGTTGGCACCCCTCGCCGACGAGGTCGAGCTCTGCCGCCAGTACCTCGAGCTCGAGAAGCTGCGACTCGGCGAGCGTCTCGGCGTCGACTGGAACGTCAAGAGCATGCCCGGCGACGCGCTGGTGCCGCCGCTTCTGCTGCAGCCGCTGCTCGAGAACGCCGTCTATCACGGCATCGAGCCTTCAAGCGCGCCGGGCACGATCTCGATCAACATCTTCCTGTCGCGCGCCGAGGTGCACGCGATCCTGCGCAATCCCTACCAGCCGGACGGCGCGCGCCACCAGCGCGGCAACCGCATGGCGATCGCCAACATCCGCGAGCGGCTCGCGCTGCATTTCGACGCCGAGGCGCGGCTCGAGTCGCGCGTGCTCGCCGACGCTTACGAAGTCCACATCCGACTGCCTTACCGCACCGCCACGCCACCGCAACCTGCCGACCGCGCGCAAGCGCGCGCGCCGCGCGCCGACGCCGGGCCTTCGTCCGGCGCGCGCCGCGCGGGCCTTCGACTCGCCGGAGCCCTTCGATCATGAACGAGACGCCGCTACGCATCCTCATCGTCGACGACGAGACGCCTGCGCGAAGACGGCTGCGCGAGCTGCTCGACGACTGCGCCGTGCAATTGCCGCTGGTGGTCGTCGGCGAGGCGACGCAGGGCCGCGAGGCGCTCGACCTCCTCGCCTCGGCGCCGGCCGACCTCGTGCTCACCGACATCCACATGCCGGACATGGACGGGCTCGAGCTCGCGCGGCATCTCCTCAAGCTCGCGCATCCGCCGGTGGTGATCTTCTCGACGGCATTCCACGAGCACGCGCTGCAGGCGTTCGACGTGCACGCGGTCGACTACCTCGTCAAGCCGGTGCGCGTGCAGCGGCTGCTCGCGGCGCTGCAGAAGGTGCCGAAGCTGAAGCCGCTCAACGGCGAGCGCCTCGCGCAGCTGCCGTCGAACGCGCGGCGCTTCCTGTCGGTCACCGAGCGCTCGCGCGTCGTGCTGGTGCCGATCGAGGAGGTCGTCTACCTCAAGGCCGAGCTCAAGTACATCACGATCCGCACGCCTGATCGCGAATACCTGCTCGAGGAATCGCTGACCAAGCTCGAGAACGAATTCGGCGCGCGCTTCGTGCGCGTGCATCGCAACTGCCTCGTCGCGCGCGAGGCGATCCGCGGCTTCGAGCGGCGCCTCAACAACGACGGCGACGCGCACTGGGAAGTGATCCTCGACGGCATCGACGAATCGCTGCCGGTGTCCCGGCGCC
Source organism: Burkholderiales bacterium (assembly GCA_025935675.1). Classification (GTDB taxonomy): domain Bacteria; phylum Pseudomonadota; class Gammaproteobacteria; order Burkholderiales; family Casimicrobiaceae; genus VBCG01. Next base: position 30,793 of record JAICUU010000007.1, on the reverse strand, counting down.
AGCAATCGGTGGTGCGCGAGATCGGCCGCGAGGTCGTCATCGACTGAGGCGTCTCGACGGTCGAAGCGACGGTTGCGCATCGGCCTTCTTGCGCGGCGTCGGGCTGGCGGGGCATTGCCAGTCGCTCAAACACGCTTCGCGAACTCGCTTGGTGGCAATGCCCCGCCATCCCGACGACGGACAGTCGTGCGGGCCGCAAGGCAACGACACCGCGCATGAGAGCGCCGACATCCGGAGTTCGTGACGACCGCAGGGCGATCGGTGGCCGGGATGCGGGGATATCGCCACCAAGCGAGTTCGCGAAGCGTGTTTGAGCGACTGGCGATATCCCCGCAGCCCGGCCTTCGCATGGCGACCACATTCGCATGCGCCTCATGACCGCGACCGGGCACGAGGCAATGGCGCGTCGCGCTACACTTCGCCCCCTTTGCAACCTTTCCCGCGGCGCCGCCGGCGCGCGCGGATTTCTCGCATGCGCACGCTCATCTGCGGCTCGCTCGCCTTCGACACCATCATGGTGTTCCCCGACCGCTTCGCGCGGCACATCCTGCCCGACCAGGCGCACGTGCTGTCGGTGGCGTTCACCGTGAGCGACATGCGCCGCGAGTGGGGCGGCTGCGCCGGCAACATCGCCTACAACCTCGCGGCGATCGGCGGCGAGCCGGTCGCGATGGCGACGCTCGGCAAGGACGGCGCGGGCTACCGCGACCGGCTCGCGTCGCTGCGCATCGGCTGCGACGGCGTGCGCGACGTGCCGGACCAGTTCACCGCGCAGGCCTTCATCATCACCGACCTCGACGACAACCAGATCACCGCGTTCCATCCGGGCGCGATGGGACGCTCGCACGACAACCATGTCGGCGACGTCGCCGGCATCGGCATCGGCATCGTCGCGCCGGACGGCCGCGAGGGCATGCTGCAGCACGCCGCCGAGTTTCACGCCGCGCGCATCCCGTTCATCTTCGACCCGGGCCAGGCGATGACGCTTTTCGACGGCGACGAGCTCGTGTCGATGGTCGACGCCGCGAGCGTCCTCACCGTCAACGACTACGAGGCGCGGCTTCTCACCGAGCGCACCGGGCTTACGATCGACGCGCTGGCGCGGTGCGTCGACGCGATGGTCGTCACGCGCGGCGGCGAGGGCTCCGAGATTCACGCCGACGGCCAGGTGCTGCGCATCGGTGTCGCGCGCGCGGCGGCGGTGGTCGATCCGACCGGCTGCGGCGACGCGTACCGCGCCGGTCTCTTGTACGGGATGGCAAGCGGATGGGACTGGCAGCGCAGCGGCCAGCTCGCCGCGACGCTCGGCGCGCTCAAGATCGGCTCGCGCGGCGCGCAGAACCACGTGGTCAACCGGGAACGGATCGACGCGTTATACAATCAAAGCTTCGCCGGAACCCTCTGGTGATCGCCATGCAAACGACCTTTCAGACGCCCGTGCAACCGAATGTCTCGACGCGCGACGCAGCCGCTCGGAGGCCGCGCATCACGCGTGCGCTCGCCGCCGTCGCCGTCGCGGCGCTGGCACTGTCGCTGGCGGCTTGCGCGCCGTCGCAGCGCGGTGACGTGTACCAGTATGGGCAGGGAATGCGCGCGCAGACAGTCGAGATGGGCGTCGTCGAGAGCGTGCGCTACGTGCAGCTCGCGGCGCCGAACACCGGCGTCGGCACGGTCGGCGGCGCCGCGCTCGGCGGCATCGCGGGCGCGCAGATCGGCGGCAGCGGCGCGGCCAACGCCGCGGGCGCCATCGCCGGCGCGATCGTCGGCGGACTGGTCGGCAATGCCGTCGAGAACAACGCCAACCAGCGCAACGGCGTCGAAGTGACGGTGCGCCTCGATTCCGGTCGCACGATCGCCGTGCCGCAGGAGAACGCGGGCGAGAATTTCCGCCCAGGCGATCGCGTGCGCGTGCTGTCGGATGGTTATACGACGCGCGTCGCGTTCTGATGACGTTGCCCGCGGCGCAACGGCTCCGCGGCGGCGACCGCCACCGTCCCGTGGCGATGCGTTGACGCGCAAGGGCCCGCCATGGTGCGGGCCTTTTCGCGCATGGCGCGCCTTTCCGGATTCGTCGCGCGGCCCGTGACCGCCTCCGCCGATCGCGTGTCGCGTGCGCGCCAGTCGTGGCGCGCGCTGCGCGTCCTCGTCCACGTCGGCCGGGGAATCGCCATCACCACGTTCGTGTTCCCGCGTGCGAGCGCGGCGCAAAAGCGCGCGCTCAATCGCGCCTGGAGCCGCCACCTGCTCGCGCTCCTCGGCGTCGAGCCGCGCGTGCAGGGCGAGATCCACGAGGCCGGCGGCAACGTCGTCTACCTCGCGAACCATGTGTCGTGGCTTGACATCTTCGTGCTCGACGCGCATTCGCCGGCGCGCTTCATCGCCAAGGCCGAGCTCGCGCGATGGCCGCTCGTCGGCAAGCTGGTCCGCGAGACCGGTACGATCTTCGTCACGCGGGCGCGCAAGGCCGATACGCTGCGCGTCAACGCGATCGCCGCCGAGGCGCTGCGCGGCGGCGACGTGCTCGCGGTGTTTCCCGAGGGCACGACGACCGACGGCACGGCGCTCCTCAAGTTCCACGGCTCGCTGTTGCAGCCCGTGATCGACTCGGCGGGCCACGTGCAGCCGATTGCGCTGCGCTACGCATACCGCGACGGCCGCGCCTCGCGCGCGACGCAGTACGCCGGCGATACGTCGCTGGCGCGCTCGTTCTGGAGCATCTGCGGTGCGCGCGACCAGGTGATCGAGGTGATCGCGCATCCGCCGATCGCCGCGTCGACGCGCACGCGCCGCGAGCTCGCGGCGCTGTCGGAAGCGGCTATCCGTGCGTCGCTCGGGCTGCCGTCACCGGCGCAACCGGCGAGCGCGACGGCACCGCAAAAATTCGCCGCGAGTCGAGATCGACCGCGGTGAGCGTGCCGCCCCACAGGCAGCCGCTGTCGAGCATCGACATGTTCGGCGTGAACGCGAGGCCGAGCGTCGACCAGTGGCCGCAAACGACATGGTGCGACGCGCTGCGCCGCGTGGGCTGGCGGAACCATGGCAGGAAGCCGGGCGGCGTGAACGCCGGGCCGCGCTTCTCGCGCATCTCCATCCGGTCATCTGCATCGCAAAAGCGCATCCGCGTGCAGGCGTTGACGATCGCGCGCAGCCGATCGTCGCCGGCGAGGTCCTCGCGCCAGGTCGACGGCTCGTCGCCGTAGAGCACCGACAGGAAGCGCGACGCGTCGGCGCCAGCGAGCACTGACTCCACCTCGCGCGACAGGCGCACCGCGTCGTCGGCGGTCCACGAGGGCAAAAGTCCCGCGTGCACCAGCACGCGCCCGCCCTCGGCGACACACAGCGGCCGGCACATCAGCCAGTCAACCAGCGCATCGCGGTCGGGTGCTGAGAGGATCGCGTCGAGCGTGTCGCCGCGATGCGGCGCACGGTGGCCGGCGGCGATCGTCAGCAGGTGGAAATCGTGGTTGCCGAGGACAGTGGTGACGGCGTCGCCGAGCGCCATCACGTCGCGCAGCACCTCGAGCGATCGCGGGCCGCGGTTGACCAGGTCGCCGACGAGCCACAGCCGGTCGCGCGACGGCGAAAAATCGATGAGCGCGAGCAGCTCGCGGAATTCCGCGTGGCAGCCCTGGATGTCGCCGATGGCGAAGTGCGCCACGTCAATCGTGTCCGCGTTGCGTTCCTGAAATCGGCGCGGCCGTCAAGACTTACGCCGCGCGCCCGCGCTCCCTAGAATGAGCGCCGCGCGACAACCCGCGCGACGCTCGAAGCGCGCCGCGATTCTAGCGCACGCATCGCATCGACGACCGCTCCGCCTCCACGTGTCCCGCATTCGCAACCCCAACCGCCGCGCGCGCCGATGAGCGCGCAGGGCCGCCCCAAGCGCCGGATGTGGCGACCCCGCATCCCGAAGCGCGCAGCGCGGAGGGTCGTCAAGTGAGCTTCCCGCTCAATCCGGCGCAGCGCGAAGCCGTGCGCACGATCGACGCGCCGCTGCTGGTGCTCGCCGGCGCCGGCAGCGGCAAGACGCGCGTCATCGCCGCCAAGATCGCGCACCTCGCGGCGTCCGGCATCGACCCCGGAGAGATCGCCGCGATCACGTTCACCAACAAGGCAGCGCGCGAAATGCGCGAGCGCGTCACCGCGGCGGCCAAGGGGGGCGCCGCCGACGCCGGTGAGGCGACGATTTCCACATTCCACGCGCTCGGCCTCGCGATCATGCGCCGCGAGGCGAAGGCGCTCGGCATCAAGCCCGGCTTCTCGATCCTCGATCCGTCCGATCTCGAGCCGATCGTCGCCGAGCTCGTCGCCACCGCCGATCGCGGCCGCGCGCGCGCCGCGCAATGGCGGATCTCGCAATGGAAGAACGCGCTGGTGCCGCCGTCGCGCGCGCTCGCCGAGGCCACCGACGACGACGCGCGCGCCGCGGCGCGCGCCTATGCGCGCTACGCCGACACGCTGGCCGCTTACCAGGCGGTCGACTTCGACGACCTGATCATCCGGCCGCTCGCGCTGTTCGAGCGCGACGCCGAGGCGGCAGCGCGCTGGTCGACACGCTTCGCGCACGTGCTGGTCGACGAGTACCAGGACACCAATCCCGCGCAGTACGCATTGTTCCGCCACCTGGTCGGCACGCGCGCGCGCTTCACCGCGGTCGGCGACGACGACCAGGCGATCTACGGCTGGCGCGGCGCCACGCTCGACAACCTCGCGCGCCTCACCGACGACTACCCGGCGACGCGCGTGGTCAAGCTCGAGCAGAACTACCGCTCCAGCGTGCGCATCCTGCGCTCGGCCAACGCGCTCATCGCCCACAACCGCAAGCTTCACGAGAAGCGCCTGTGGAGCGATCTCGGCAACGGCGACACGATCCGCGTGACGTCCTGCGCGGACGACGAGGCCGAGGCCGAGACCGTCGCCGCCGCCATCTCGGCGCGGCGTTTCGAGGAGCGCGGCCGCTACGGCGACTTCGCGGTGCTCTATCGCGGCAATCACCAGTCGCGCGCGATGGAGGCCGCGTTGCGCGCGGCAAGCATCCCGTATGTCGTCTCGGGCGGACAGTCGTATTTCGACCGCGCCGAGATCCGCGACATCGTCGCGTACCTGCGGCTCGTCGCCAACGACGACGACGATCCCGCGTTCGTGCGCGCAGTGACGACGCCGAAGCGCGGCATCGGCGAGGCCACGCTTGCGAAGCTCGGCGACGTCGCGCGCCAGGCGAAAGCGAGCCTCTTCGCAGCGGTGTTCGAGCCCGCGTTCGCGGCAGTCGCGCAGGCGCGCGCGCGCGAGGAGCTCGAGCGCTTCTGCGCGCTCGTCAACGGCATCCGCCATCGCGCGGTGAAGGAGCCCGCGGGCCGGCTCCTGACGGAGCTCGTGCGCGGCATCGGCTACGACGACTACCTCGTCGCGACGTTCGAGCGCGAGGACGCGAAGGCGCGCGCGAAGAGCGTGCAGGACTTCGTCGACTGGCTCGCGCGGAAGGGCGAGAGCGACGGCAAATCGCTCCTCGAGCTGACGCAGATGATCGCGCTCGTCACGCTGCTCGAGGGCCGCGACGGCGAGGCCGCCGACGCGGTGCACCTCTCCACGCTGCACGCGGCGAAGGGCCTCGAGTTCCCGCACGTGACGATGATCGGCGTCGAGGAGGGCATCCTGCCGCACCGCGAGGCGATCGACAAAGGCGACGTCGACGAGGAGCGGCGCCTCATGTACGTGGGCGTCACGCGCGCGCAGCGCACGCTGCACGTGACGTTCTGCCGCGTCCGCAAGCGCGCCGGCGCGCGCATCGACGCGGCGCCGTCACGCTTCCTGGCGGAGCTTTCGCAGGAGGATTTGCGCTACAGCGGCGCGCCGCTGCCGGCCGACGAGGCGGCGCGCGAGAAGGCGCAGGGGATCGAGCGGCTGCGCGCGCTCAAGGCGCTGGTGGCGCGACGCTGACGGCGGTTTCGGCCACGTTGCAACGTGCAACAAAGGAGCCCCTGCACGGAACCACCGCGACAAAAAGGCCGCCCGGACATCGGGCGGCCTTTGCATTCGGCGATGACGCCGTAATGGCGATTCGCTACTTGGCCGCGGCCACCATGTAGTCGACGGCGGCCTGCACGGCGGCATCGGAGAGCGCGGTGTTGCCACCCTTCGCCGGCATCACGCCGCTCTTGCCTTGGAAGCCGTGCAGCGCGTGCTGGTGCAGCGTCGGCAGACCTTCGGCGATGCGCGGCGCCCACGCGGCCTTGTCGCCGAACTTCGGCGCGCCGGCGATGCCGGGACCGTGACAGACGTGGCAGGTCGAATCGTACGTGGCCTTGCCGTCGCCGCCCGCGGCGGCGGCCGGTTGCGCGGCCGCTGCGGCAGGGGCTGCCACAGGCGTTGCAGCGGCGGCAACGGCAACCGGCGCGGCGGCGGGCGCCGCTGCGGCCGGCGCGGCCGCGACGGCATTCGGCGCGGGCTTCGGCTCGGCGAGCTTGCCGCCCGACTTGTTCGCCATGTACACGACCGCGCGCTCGACGTCGTCGTCGGCGAGGTCGGGATTGCCGCCCTTCGGCGGCATCATGCCGGTCTTCCCCTGGAACCCGTCGATCGCGTGCTTGAAGAGCGTCGCCTCGCCTTCGGCGATGCGCGGCGCCCACGCGGCCTTGTCGCCCATCTTCGGCGCGCCCGCGATGCCGGCCTCGTGGCAGGTCTTGCAGACCTGGCCGAACACCGCCTCGCCGCTCATCGCGACATGCGGCGCATTGGCATCGGCGAGGAGCACGGTGCCCACGGGCGCGATGCGCGCGCGCCGTGCGACGTCGTCATCCTTGGCGCCGGTCATGCCGCTGGTCACGAGCTGCGAGATGAGGCCGATCACGGTGATCGGCACGACGAACGCGAGGACGACGACGATGATGAGCTGCTTCGGCGTCTTGATGGCTGACTGGTGCTGGTGGTCTTCTTCCGTCATGGTCGCGGCAGGAGTGACTCGAACGAATGGCGATTCGCGGCAAGATTTCAATTATACCCAATCGACGCCGTCGGCTGGACGCTGCCGCCCGTGCGAGGCTACAATCGCCGGCCTCGCGCCCGTAGCTCAGCTGGATAGAGTATTGGTTTCCGAAGCCAAGGGTCACAGGTTCGAATCCTGTCGGGCGCGCCACCTGCCGCTGGTCCATCCCGACCCCATCGCTGGCGGTCGACGCCGCGGGCACGGGTGACGGTCAGCGTCGCTTTTCCAGCAGTCGCGCGATCTCGGAATATCCGCGCGCGCGGGCATGGACGAGCGGCGTCACCCCGTCACGATCGGTGATCGATCGATCGGCGCCCGCCTCGACGAGCAGCCGCACCACCTGCTGGTGATTCCGGCCGCCGTTGCCCAGGATCACCGATTCCATCAGCGCCGTCCAGCCGAGGTTGTTGACGTGATCGAGCGGCGCGCCGGCGGCGATCAGTCGGCGCACCACCTCGACATGGCCAAGATGCGCGGCGGCGATCAGCGCCGTGCCGCGCCAGGGGCTGGTCGTGAGGCCGGGTTCGTTACCGAGTCGTATCGCGAGCGACATCAGCTCAAGATCGTCCGCGACGGCAGCGATCGTGACGACGTCGTAGACCTGGTCGTCCAGCGCGTTCATGTCGGCGCCGGCTTCTGCCAGCGCGCGCAATGCCTCGTCCTGCGAGGCGAACGCCGCGACATGGGCGGGCGTGCGCCCGTTTGCATCGCGTGCATTCAGCGCCGCGCCGGCCTTGGCCAGGCGACGGATGTCGTCGACGTTGCCGTCCTGCGCTGCCCGATGCAGGCCTTCATAGGTGGCGATTTCGACGGCCGATGGCGCGGTTTGCGCTTGCGCGACGGACGTCAGGGCAAGCAGCCCGCAAGCGATGACCATGCGCAGCATCGAAGTTCTCCTTGATGAGGAGCAGCCCACCTCCCGGGGCGGACCGCTCCGGTGTCGCGTGGCCTACTGGACCGCGTCGATCGCCTTCAGGCCGGCCGCCGCGCAGCCTGCGTCGATGTCGCCGGAGGGCGCGCCGCCGACGCCGATGCCGCCGACCAGCGCCTTGCCGAACTTGACCGGCAAGCCGCCCGCCTGGATGACCATGCGCACATCCATGTCGCGCAAACCGTCGTTGGCCGGCTTCGCGGCGATGAACTCGGCGAGGCCCGCGGTATCGCGGCCCAAGGCTGCCGAGGTAAACGCCTTGCCCTGCGCGCTCGTCACCGTATGCGGTCCGGCATTGTCGGCCTTCAGCAGCACCTTGGTCGAGCCGTCACGCGCCACGATGGCGACGCTCACGTTGTGGCCCTGCGCCACGCAGGCCTTCAGCGCGGCATCCGCGGCCTTGGCCGCAAGGTCGAGCGGCAGGTACGCTGCGGTCGGCAGTTCCTGCGCGGCGGCGGCGAGCGGAGCGACGAAGGCGGCGGCGAGTACGAGGTTGCGGATCATCGTGTCTTCCTTCCAGGTTGATGGCAGGAAAGAGATTAGTTCGACCGCTGCGATCCCGGTATCCGCTGGCCTCGCGGCGGCGTCCGTAGTTCTACGGAGTCTTGTGCCCGTCGAGCCAGATGCGCGTCATCTCGGCCGGCGAGGTCGTGCCGAGCTTGGCGCCGATGCCGGCACGGTGGCTTTCCACCGTGCGCGGCGACAACCCGAGTCCTTCGGCGATCTCGCGCGTCGTGAAGCCTCCGGCGATGCGATCGAGGACTTCATGCTCGCGCGGCGTCAGCGCGGCGAGCAGTGCCTGCGTTTCCGCGGTCTCGGCGCGCCGGGAGAGCGTGCGCGCCAGCGCTTCCTGTCCCCGCTGGATTGCGTCGATCAGGTCCTGCTCGTCGACCGGCTTGGAGAGGAAGTCGACCGCACCGTTGCGGAAGGCGCGCCGACAGGCCTCGATGTCGCCATGGCCGGAAACGACGATCGTCGGCCAGTCGACGCCTTGCGCGACCAGCCGCTCCTGCAGCTTCAATCCGGAAATTGCCGGCATGCGGATGTCGAGGATGAGGCAGCCGGGCTCGAGCTTCGGCGCCTGGGCCAGGAACGACTGCGGATCGGCGAAGCCGGTCGCGCGGATGCCGACCGTCGAGAGCAACAGGCCGAAGGCGCGGCGCACCGCCTCGTCGTCATCGACCAGATAGACCGGATGGTTCACGGTGCGGCCTCCGCAATCCCTTCGTGGCGAGGCAGGACGACCCGGAACGTCGCACCCGGTCCGCCGTCGACCAGCGTGATTTCCCCGCCGGCACGCTCCACGAGACGCTGGCTCAGCGCGAGACCCAGGCCGGTGCCGTCCGCGCGCGTCGTCGTGAAAGGCGTGAAGAGGCGCGGACGAATGTCCGCGGCGATGCCGGGCCCGTCGTCGGCAACCTCGAGCACGGTTCGGCCCTCCGTCTTGCGCAACGTGACGGAGACACGACCCGCAGCGCTTCCGTCTCCCGTCGCCTCGATGGCATTGCGCACGAGGTTGAAGACGACCTGCTCCATCTCGACCGGATCGGCGGTGACGCGAACCGGTTCGCTCGGGACATCGAACGTGAGTCGCGTACCGCGCTTCGCGGCTTGCGGCGTCAGCAACGTGCGTACGTTGCCGACGACGTCGCGCAGGTCGCACGCCGACACCGGCATCTGCTGTGGCCGCGACCAGTTGCGAAACCGCTCGAGGATTGTGGACGCGCGACGCGCCTGTGTCACGGTGTCGTTCAGCACCGGCGCCAGTGCCGCCACGTCCCCGTGGCCGAGCATCCGCCGCCCGGCTTGCGCTTGCGCGAGGATGGCGGTGAGCGGCTGCGTCAACTCATGGGCGAGGCCGCTCGCCATCTCGCCCAGCGCATTCACGCGCGACGCGTGCGCGAGGCGAGAGTCCAGTGCGCTCAAGCGTGCCTGCTCCACCGCCGCGCGGGCTCTCGCGCGCTGCCGCAGAGCCGCGAGCAAGCCGAGATAGGCGATGCCGACGGCGAGAAGCGCGAGGCTCGTCCGCACCGGAGGAAAGAGGTCGTCAAGCCCGATCGCCATGCCGGCCTCCATGAGCAATGGCTGTGACGCGCTGTCGAGCGCCCGGGAAATCCGGATCGTCCCGGTCGTCTCGCCCGGGCCCAGAAGGCGATGGCCGTCCGGGAGCGACAAGCTGAGCGTGACGCCGGGGCGCGACCAGAACGGCGTCGCTTCGCCGAGCAGCTTCGCGGCGTCGATGCCGAGCATCAGTCCATAGCGCGCCGCGTCGCTGTTGGGACTGCGCTTGACCATGATGTAGTCGTGCGGCCGCGAAGGATGCGGCAGCAGGCCGATCCGCCCATCGGAAGCCCTGGCCGTCGAACGGACGAGGTTCGCCGTCGTCGAATCGAGCGGAGACGTGCCGATCGTCGCGGCGTCCGGATCGAGGGGGACGAGCTGCACTTCGTCGATGCGCGGATAGAAGCGCATGATCGACGCGGCGACGTCGAGGAACAGGTCGTGCCTTTCGCCGTTCGCGGCTACCGCGATCGCCGACAACGCCGTCAGATGCGCGTCGTGCTGATCGGCGCGCTGCGACGCAAGCCGGTGCAGGAGGGTGGCGTCCTGCTCCATTTCGGACCTCAACGCATGGCGCTGGAAGATCGCAAGTGCGCCGGCCGAAGCGAGCAGCAGAGCGCAGCCGATGACGGCGAGCTTGAACGGGCTGTCGAGGATCGGACGAGGAGTGGACATGGTTCGCATCATCGCCTCAGGTGGGTCGCCGAATGCCGCGCAACGCCACGCCGTGCTCAGCGGTATGTGCGCCGGAAATACAGGCCGATGCCGCTGACGGTGCCGGCTTCCGCGCGCACCGTCCACGAGCGCGACAGCGTGTACTCGAGCCGCAGCGCGTTGGTGGCGATCGTGAGCCCCTGCTCGTAGACCAGCGTCAGCCGGTCCGACAGCCGCTTGCCGATCGATACCACCTGGCCGCTGGCAGGCGTGCCTGCCGCATTCGCAGCGCCCGTCGACGTGGCGCTGTGCAGCGTCAGCTCGTCGAACCCGAAGTTCTGCGCGATCCGCGTGCCGATCGGGCGCGGATCGCCGCCGCCCAGGAGCCACGACGATGCCGCCGCGAGCGCCGCCGCGTCGGCCGCGCTGCCGTTGCCCGGCGCCTGGCCGGTGATGAGCCACGACAGTTTTTCCGCGTCGGGCACCGGCGGGTTCGACGTCAGCTGCACGCGCGGCACGCGCACCGTGCCGGTGAGCGACACGCCCGCCTCGACGGCGAGGTTCTTGCGCAGCGCGACGACGTCGAGCGCGGGGTTGTCGAGCGGACCGTCGAAGATGAGGCGACCGCGATCGATGGTAAGGCGCTGGCCGAACGCGTAGTAGCTGCCGCGCGTCGCGACGATCGTGCCCTTGCCCTCGAGGCGGCCGTCGGCAGTCGTCGTCACGTGCACGCGGCCGGCGAGCCCGGTCTCGAGGCCCTCGCCGGAAAACGTCAGCGCGCGCCCGAGGTCGACCTCGAGGTCGAGCGCGAGCACCGGCACGCGAATGCGCGACGGCGACTCGTCGTTGCGCGGGCGACCCTTGATCACCACGTCGCTCGACAGCAGCACCGGCGCCGGCGAGTAGACGATCCGGCCTTCGTCGACGGTGATCCTGCCGTCGACGGCGAGCTTTTTCGGCGCGAACGCGATGCCCCCCTCGCCGCTGACGACGATCCTCGCGTCGGGCCGGTTCATCAGGCGGAACTTCGACGCGTGCCACGTGATCCGCGCGTCGCCGCCGCCGCCCTTCGCGCGCGCGAGCGTGCCGTGCGCCTCCAGCATGCCGTCGCCGCCGCGGAACGTGAACGTCTCGAGCGCGATCGCGTCGCGGCCGAGCGTCGCGCGCACGCGGCCGTCGGCGAGCGCGATGCCGTACTGCGGCATGTCGACATGCAGGCCCGAGCCGTCGAGCGTGCCGGTGATCGACGGCGCGCGCAGCGTTCCCGCGGCGGCGAAATGAAGCTCGGCGCGGCCGTCGACGACTGCCGACGTGCCGAGCCAGGGCTGCAGCGGCGCGAGCGACGCGAGCGTCGCGTCGAGCTTCGCCTCGAGCGCCGCGTCGAGCGAAGGCACGCCGGCCGTGGGGCCCGGCGCCAGCGTCGCGTGCAACGTGGCGGTCCCGGCGCGCAGCGACGCGAAGCGCGCGTCGAGCGTCCACGCGTCGCCGCGCACGCGGCCATCGAGCGCAAGCGTGTCGACGCCGATCGGGTAATCGGCGAAGTTGGCGAGCGTGTCGCCGGCCGCGAAGAGATCGCCGTCATGGCGCGTGATCGCGAGCGTGCCGTCGAGGCGCGGCGATGCGGTGAGGTTCCAGTGCCCGTCGAGCGTCAGCGTCGAGGCGATGGGCAGCGGCTGGCCGGCGAGCGTCGCCACGGTGCCGAGCGGCACGTGCGTGAAGCTTCCACGTGTAGTGACGCGTGCGTCCTCGACGACGAGATCGTCGAGCGCGACGTCGCCATCGGCGACGGCGATTCGCGCGACGCCGAGGTGGGTGCGCGCAGGCGTCCATTCGAGCGCGGCGGGCGCGACGAGCTTGACCGGCAGCGTGCCGGCGAGCTCCGCGGCGTCGATCGTGCCGCGCCACGCGCGCTTCGCCGCCGGGCCGAGGGTCAGCGCGCCATGCGCGGCGAGCGTGGCGTGATCGGCGGCGTTGGCGACGTCGAGCGCGAGCGCGTGCGCCGCCAGCGTGCCCTTTACCGTCACGTGCGCGCGCTCGATCGCGTGCGCCTCGGTCGCGATGCCGGTGGCGCGCACGTCGATCGCGACGACGCGATCGGCGAGCGCGGACGCGGGGTGCGTCGACGACTGGTCGTCATCCCCGCGAATGCGGGGATCCAGCCTTGACGTCCCGGGGGGGCTGGCGCGCGCATCCCGCGCAACGTCACGACTGGATTCCCGCTTCCGCGGGAATGACGGATGTGCCGGCATGCCCACGTCGGCATCGAGCGCGAGCGACGCGATGCGCGTGCCGTCGGCGAGCGCGAGCTGGCTTGCGTCGGCGGTCACGCTGCCGCCGATGCCGGATGGCGCGATCGCCAGCGTGCCATGCGCTGCGACGGCGCCGTCGCGCAGCGCCGACGCCGCGCCGGGCACGAGCGGCACCAGCGCGGCGAGGTGCGGCGCGTCGAGCGTGAACGCGAGCGCGTCGCCGCTCGCGCCCGCGTCTCCGTGCGCCGTCGCGTGCGCGTCGCCGACGCGAAGGTCGACGTCGACGCCGCGCGCTCGCCCGGCGGCGAGGCTCGCCTTGGCGTGACCCGACGCCGGCTTCGCGCCGATTGTCGCGCCCGCACCGAGCTTCGCCTCGGCACTCACCGACCACGCCGGCTCGAGGTGCCCGTCGAGCGCGAGCGTGCCTTCGAGCGAGGCGGCCGGAAATCGGCCGAGGCGCGACGGATCGAAGCGCGTCGCCGTGCCGCGGAAGGTGAACGCGCGCGCGCCGTCGAGCGCCAACTCGCCGCGGCCCTGCAGCGTGCCGGCGGCGGCGGTGAGGCGCGCGCGCGACAGCGCGACGCGCCGATCGGCGACGCGCGCGGCGAAGTCGAGCGCGAGGCCGCGCGCGCGGTCGGCGAGGTCGCCCTCATACGCCTGCGCGTCGGCGTCGACGCGCGCGCGCAGCGTGCCGCTGACGCGCGACGCCGCCAGCGCGCTGTGCAGCGCGCGCAGGTCGACGCCGGCGAGCGCGAGCGTGGCGCTCGTCGTGCCGTGCTCGACGTCGAACGACGCGTCGCCGCGCACGTTGCCGTCGCCGGCGCGCGCATCGATGCCGCCGAGCGACACCACCTGGCCACGCTGCGCGAACGTCGCCGACAGCGTCGTCACCGGCATTCGATCGGCATCGAGGGTGCCCGGCGCGGTGTTGGCGAGCGTAAGCGTGCCGGTGAAGCCGTCGCGCGCCGGTCGTGCGTGCACGGCGAGCGCGAGCGTCGCGTGCGGCAGCGCCGCACCGAACGCGGCGGGATCGACGCCGGTGGCGTCGACGTCGAGCGTGTCGATCGGCGCCGTGGCGAACGGCGTCAGCGCGGCGCGGGCGTCGAAGCGCGCGTCGCGCGCGCGGCCGTTCGCAGCGACGAGGATGCGCGACAGCGTGCCGCCGAGCGTCGCGTTCGCGCCGTAGCCCGCGAAGGCGTCGCTGCCTTCGACGCCGATCGCGCCGGCGAGCGCGAATGGCGACGCGGCATCAAGCGTCGCGCGCCCCGTGATGCGCGCGCGGTCGAACGCGAGCGTCACCTCGTCGAGCCTGTGGCCGCGCGCGTCTCCGCGGTACGCGAAGGCGATGCCGGTGGCGCGGCCCTTGCGCTCGCCGAGCGCATAGTCGAACGTCGTCACGCTCGCATGGTCGACGACGACGGTGAGCGGCAGGCCGAGCGACGACGGCAGCGACGAAGGCCCGCCCGACGACGGCGCGACGGCGATGTCGATCGTCCTGGCGCCGGCGCTCCGCACATGCAGCTCGCGGCGCGCGAGCGCGGCGGGATCCCAGTCGACGATGACGTCGTGCGCGACGAGTGTGGTGGTGTCGCCCTTCCAGCGCAGCGTCCCTACGTTGAGGGTCGACAGGAGCGCCCCCGTTGCGCCTTCGATGGTAAGACGCCCGCCCGAGAGCCGCTCGAGCTGCGCGATCGCGTAGGGCAGGCCCGACTGCGTGCCGCCGACGAACGCGACGAGCGCGACGAGCGCGACGACGAGCGCGAACAGCGCCGCGAGCGTCCAGGCCGCGGCGCGGGCCGTGCGGCGGCGCCACGTGCGCTTCGGCGTCGCGGACGAGTCGCTCAAAACGCGAGCCCTACCGAAAAGTGCACGCGTACCGAGTGCACGTCCTGGCCATACGCGAGGTCCAGGCGGAACGGGCCGATCGGCGTGCGCAGTCGCGCGCCGACGCCGTAGCCGAGCGCGAGATGGCTCAAGTCCTTCGGTTCGTCGACGGCGTTTCCGGCGTCGACGAACGTGGCGATGCCCCAGGTCGGCGCGAACCATTTCGTCGCCTCGACGCTGGCCACCGCGTAGTAGCGGCCCGGCACCGTCGCATCGCCGCTTTTGACGCCGAGGCTCTCGAACGCGTAGCCGCGCACCGTCGAGTCGCCGCCGGTGCGGAACAGCAGCGCCGACGGAATGCCCTCGCGTGACGCGGCGAGCACGGCACCGCCCTCGGCGCGCATCGACAGCGTTATGTCGCGCGTGAGCGGGTGCCACGCCGCGAACTTGGCGATGGTGCGGCCGAAGCCGCGCGTCGACAGGCCGGGGATGCCGACGCCGGCGTCGAGCTCGACGTTGTAGCCGCGCGTCGGCGCGATCGGGTCGTCGGTGCGGCGCCACGTGCGCACGACGTCGGTGTAGAGCGCGTGCGAGGTCACGCGCGGCGCGCCGTCGGGCTGCTGGCGATCGAAGTAGTACGCGGCGCCGAACGCCCAGTTGTCGCGCGTGTCGACGCTGGTGCGCCGCACGCCGGCAACGGCCGTTTCGGTGACGAGCTTGGAGATGTCGGTGCGCTCGACCGTGCCCTGCAGGCCATCGATCCATCCCGCTTCGTTCGGCGCGCGCGTGATGCGCACCGCGAGGCTCGACAGCTTCTGCTCGAGCCGCGCGTCGATGGCGAGCTGGGTCGCCTTGCCGTCGATGTCGACGTTGCGCCAGCTCGCATTGGCGCGAAAGCGCGTGTCCGTCGAATAGCCGAAACCGGCGTCGAGCGTGCGCGTCGGCGCCTCGATCACGGCGATGTCGATCGGCGCGACGTCGTCGACGGCGTCCTTGGTGACGATCGCGGCCTGCACGCTCGCGAAATAGCCGGTGGCGTTGAGCCGGCGCACCAGCATGTCGAGCGTCTCGGCGTCGTAGTAGTCGCCGGATCTGGGCGCGCCGAAGTTCCGGATGAGCTCGGGCGTGTAGCGCGTGAGCCCGCGAATGCGCAATTCGCCCACGCGAAAGCGCGGCCCGCTCGCGATCGTGATCGAAAGGTCGGCGGCGCGCGCGTCGGGATCGATCGACGCCTCGCTCGCGGTGATCTTCGCCGCGGCGAAGCCGCCGCGCGCGAGCGCCTCGACCGCGCCATTCTTGGCTTGCGTCCACTGCGCCTGCGTGAACACGTCGCCGCGCGTGACCGGGAGCTCGCCCTGGATGCGCGCGATGACGCTGGTGCCCGCCGGCCCGCCGCTCGCCGCCGG
This sequence comes from Burkholderiales bacterium, assembly GCA_025935675.1. Taxonomy (GTDB): domain Bacteria; phylum Pseudomonadota; class Gammaproteobacteria; order Burkholderiales; family Casimicrobiaceae; genus VBCG01. Next base: position 14,686 of record JAICUU010000007.1, on the reverse strand, counting down.
TCCTTCGACGTGCACGTGCACGTTGCGCACGTGCGTCGAAGGCCCCGGCGTGACGACGAGCGTGACCTTGGCCGGTTTGGACGTCGGATCGACGCGCACTTCGGCCTCGGCCGAGAACCATCCCGACGCGGCGGCCGCGTCCTCGGCCTCGCCGATCGCCTCGCGCGCGAGCGCGTCGAACAGCGCGCGCGTCATGTCGCCGAAGCTCTGCCAGCGCGCGAGGCCGACGGCGTCCTGGAGGACGGGCTTGAGCGACGACGGCGCGTCGATGTCGAGCGTGTACGCGAACGCGTCGGGACGCGACGCGGCACCCGTCGGGGGTGCAGCGGAATCGGTGGCCGAAGTGGAGGCGGCGCTCGCCGCCGGTGCTACGCCTTCGTCAGCTGCGCGAAGGCTCGTCGATGCGAGCGTCGCGAGGCACAGCGTCGTCGCCAGCAGCCGGTTGCGCAGGAGCGTCCGGCACTGCGTCGCAGTTCGCGTCGCACGGCGCAGGCGCCGGTGCGCTCGCGCCGTCGACGTCGGTGGAGGGTGCGGGCGTGCCGGCATCCGGACCGATCAGCGGCGGATGGTCCGGGCTCCAGCCGCGCGGATAGTCGAGCGGCTGCATCGGCGGCGGCGGGGTGTAGTCAGGCGGGTTGAGCACCGGCAAATCCGGCACGTCGTTCTTCTGCCAGTTGAGATCATACGGTGCCGGCATTCCGCTCAAGAACCAAACGAACGGATCCTCGCGTCCGTACGTGAAGCGATCCGACATGCAGCCGCCGAGGCAGAGCAGGGCGGCGAGCAACGGCAGCAGGCGGCGCATCGTGAACTCCGTGGCAAAACGACCGATGGCGTCGAGTGTCGCACATTTCCCTGAAAAAACCGGCAAACGAGCCGCCCGGCGAGCGGCCCGATGCGTCCTGTCGGCAGAAATGCCGCATCCGGGCGCGGGGCACGCGACGGCTCGTCGCCGGACGCCGCGTCGCAGACCCCGAAAGTCGCACTTTCATGCATCCGGCATAGGCGGTGTTGGACGGGCGGCCATGTTGCGAAGCAACATCCTGTGAGCGCAGGTGATATGGCGAACATTCGTTCGATTTTTCCGAGGCGGCTTGCCAAATCGCCTGAGCAACACTGTCTAAGTGGCTATTTTTTCGAGGAAAATCTCGAGTGTTGGGTTTTTGCCCTAAGTCCTTGTTGCGAAACCGGATTAGTTGCCTTCACGCCAGCCCGCGCGTATAGTCCGCTCCGAGTGGTAAAAAGTGGGCCAAAGTGGTAAAAAACGCGCCGTTTGCTCCAACGCGACGCGCTTGTAAGTAACCGCTCACTTTGGACCCGACGGGGAGGAGAGGGCGTGGCGGACCGGGCATTGGATGGCGATGGGGCGAATGGCGGCCCGGGCAACGGCGCCGGCCGCACGTCTGACTTTCGCGGCATCGCCACGCTGACGCTCGACGCGAAGGGCCGCCTCGCGGTGCCGACCCGCCATCGCGAGGCGCTCGGCAACGGCCACGGCCGCGTCGTGATCACCGCCGACCCGAGCCGCTGCCTCCTCGTGTATCCGCTCGATGCGTGGGAGCCGATCCAGGCGCGGCTGATGGCGCTGTCGTCGTTCGACGAGCGCATCCGCGCGCTGCAGCGGCTCATCGTCGGCCACGCCGACGACGTCGACATCGACGCGCAGGGCCGCGTGCTCGTGCCGCCGCCGCTGCGCGACTACGCGTCGCTCGCGCGCGACGTCGTGCTGGTCGGCCAGGGCCGCCGCTTCGAGCTGTGGGACGCCGCCGCGTGGGCCGCGCAAACGGCTCGCGCGATCGCATTCGACGCAGGCGGCCTGCCGCCGGAGCTCGCGGGCTTCTCGCTGTGACCGATGGGCACGTTCCCGTCCTCCTCGCCGAAGCCGTGTCCGCCCTGGCGATCCGTGGCGACGGCACCTACGTCGACGCGACGTTCGGGCGCGGCGGCCATGCCCGCGCGATCCTCGCCGCGCTCGGCGCGCGCGGGCGTCTCGTCGCACTCGATCGCGATCCCGACGCCGAGGCCGCGGCGCGCGCCGTCGCCGATCCCCGTTTCGTTTTCCACCGCGCGTGGTTTTCGCAATTGCCCACTGTGCTCGACGCCCTCTCCATCCCCCACGTCGACGGTGTGCTCTTCGATCTCGGAATCTCCTCGCCGCAGATCGATGTTCCCGCGCGCGGTTTCTCCTTCCGCACCGACGGTCCCCTCGACATGCGCATGGACCCGTCGCGCGGCGAAAGCGCGGCGGAGTTCGTCGCGCGTGCGACCCGCAACGAACTCGCGACGGTGATCCGCGACTATGGCGAAGAACGGTTTGCTCAATCGATTGCAGGTGCAATTGTTGCGGCGCGGGCGCGGCAGCCCGTCGTCACCACGCGGCAGCTGGCCGCCGCCGTCGCGCAAGCCGTCGGCGCGCGCACGCGGGGTGATTGGCGTCAGGATCCGGCCGCGCGCACGTTCCAGGCCCTTCGGATTTTCGTGAACCGCGAGCTCGACGAGATCGCCGCGGCGCTGCCGGCCGCGGTCGCGCGCCTGGCCACCGGCGGGCGCCTCGCCGTGGTGAGCTTCCACTCGCTCGAGGATCGCATCGTCAAGCGCGTCATCGGCGACCTTGCGAAGCCGTTCCGCGGTGACTCGCGCCTGGATCGCTTGGCACTTGCCGAGCGCGACCTGCCGGCGCCGCCGATCGTCGCCGTCGGCCGCGCACGCAAGGCCTCCGGCGCCGAAATCGCCGAGAACCCGCGCTCGCGCAGCGCCGTGCTGCGCGTCGCGGAGCGCACCGCGGCGCCGTTGCCCGCCGATCTCGCGGAGCTCGCCGCATGACGCGCGTCAACCTCGTGCTGCTCGCGGTGCTCGTCGCGTGCGCGCTGTCGCTGATCACCGCGCGCCACCAGTCGCGCAAGCTCTTCGTCACGCTCGAGCGCGCGCAGGCGGAGGGGCGCGCGTACGACGTCGAGTACGGCAAGCTCCTGCTCGAGCAGTCGACGTGGGGGATGCCGGCGCGCGTCGAGAAGATCGCGCGCGAGAACCTCAAGATGCAGCTGCCCGATGCGTCGCGCATCGAGGTGGTGACGACGGGAGCGGCGCGATGAGCGCACTGCGCCACGCCGGTCGCGATTCGGCGCCGGTGCGCGAGGCGCGGAGGATCGCGCAGTGACGCGCACCTCGCCTTCGCGCGCCGCGAAGCCTGCGCCGGTGCTGCCGCGCTCGCGCGCGACGGTGGCGTTCGCGCTGCTCGGCGTCGCGTTCGCGGTGCTCGCCGGCCGCGCGCTCTACCTGCAGGTGGTCGACAACGACTTCCTGCAGCAGCGAGGCGCCGCGCGGTATTCGCGCGCGATCGAGGTGGCGGCGCACCGCGGCCGCATCCTCGACCGCTTCGGCAGCCCGCTCGCGATCTCCACGCCCGTCAAGTCGCTGTGGGCGTTCCCGGCGCAGTTCGACGCGACGCCGGCACAGCTCGCCTCGCTCGCGCGCATCCTCGCCACGACGCCGCAGGCGCTGAAGAAGCGCGTCGCGAGCGCCGACGATTTCGTCTACCTCGCCAAGGAGGTGTCGCCGGAGACGAGCGAGCGCGCGCTCGCACTCGGCATCCACGGCCTCAACGACGAGAACGCGTACCGCCGGTACTACCCGGGCGGCGAGGTGACCGCGCACATCGTCGGCTTCACCGGCGACCGCGACGTCGGCCAGGAAGGCATGGAGCTCTCGCAGCAGGCGTGGCTCGCCGGCGTGCCCGGCAGCCGCCGGGTGATCGTCAACCGCCGCGGCGACGCCGTCGAGGACGTGGCGTCGATCCGCGCGCCGCAGGAAGGCCGCGACCTCGCGCTCGCGATCGACTCGCGCCTCCAGTACGTCGCTTACCGCGAGCTCAAGGCGGCGGTCGAGGCGAACAAGGCGCGCGCCGGCGGGCTCGTGATGATCGACGTCAAGACCGGCGAGATCCTCGCGCTCGCCAACATGCCGACGTACAACCCCAACAGCCGCGAGCGCGGTGCGCGCGACCGGATGCGCAACCGCGCGCTGACCGACGTGTTCGAGCCGGGCTCGACGCTGAAGCCGTTCACGATCGCCGCCGCGCTCGACGCCGGCAAGGTGCGGCCCGACACGCCGATCGACACCAACGGCGGCGTGATGACGATCGGCGGGCGCACGATCCACGACGCGCACCGCGAGGGCACGCTGACCGTCGAGCAGGTGATCCAGAAGTCGTCGAACATCGGCGCGGCGCGGATCGCGCTGCAGCTGCCGGCGACGACGATGTGGCAGACGCTGTCGGAGGCGGGATTCGGCGCGCTGCCGCGCACCGGCTTCCCCGGCGAGGTGTCGGGACGCCTGCGCCCCGCGAAGACGTGGAAGCCGATCGAGCAGGCGACGATCAGCTACGGGCACGGCATCTCCGTGACGCTCGTGCAGCTCGCGCGCGCCTACACGATCTTCGCGACCGACGGCGAGCTCAAGCCCATCACGATGCTCAAGACCGACGGCGCCGTCGCGGGCGTGCCGGTCGTGAAGCCGAAGACGGCCGCCGAAGTGCGCCACATGCTCGAGATGGTGACGCAGCCCGGCGGCACTGCGCCGCGCGCGCAGATCGCGGGCTATCGCGTGGCCGGCAAGACCGGCACCGCGCACAAGCTGCAGGGCGGCGTCTATACCGACAAGTACGTGGCGTCGTTCGTCGGCTTCGCGCCGGTGTCCAATCCGCGGCTCGTCGTCGCGGTGATGATCGACGAGCCGGAGGCATCGAGCTACTACGGCGGCGACGTCGCCGCGCCGGTGTTCTCGGCGGTGATGGGCGGCGCGCTGCGGATGCTCGGCGTGCCCACCGACGCGCCCGTCGGCAACGTCGTGCTGCCGCCCGAGGACCAGCGGGTCAGGGAAGAGACCTGATGTGCGCGCCGGGACGACTTTCATGAACGCGCACGAGACAGCGGCGACGCTCGCACGCCTCGGCGTGACGCCGCGCGCGATCACCGCCGACTCGCGCGCGGTCGTCGCCGGCGGCGCGTTCGCCGCGTTCCGCGGCGCGCGCGTCGACGGCCGCGACTATATCGGCGACGCGATTGCGAACGGCGCCGCGGCCGTGCTGTGGGACGACGACCGCTTCGCGTGGAAGCCCGAGTGGACGGTGGCGAACGCGCCGGTGCGCGACCTGCGCAACGCGCTCGGCGACATCGCCGACTTCATCTACGGCAGCCCGTCAGAGGCGCTCGAAGTGATCGGCGTCACCGGCACCAACGGCAAGACGTCGTGCGCGCACTGGATCGCGGCGTTGCTCGACCGGCCGGGGCGGCGTGCCGCGCTGATGGGCACGCTCGGCAACGGCTTCGTCGGCGCGCTCGACGCCTCGCCCAATACCACGCCGGACGCCGCACGGTTGCAGGCGACGCTCGCGGGGCTGCGCGATGCGGGCGCCGCCTGCGTGGCGATGGAGGTGTCATCGCATGGCCTCGACCAGGGGCGCGTCAACGGCGTGCGCTTCGCGGTCGCGCTGTTCACGAACCTCACGCGCGACCACCTCGACTACCACGGCTCGATGGCCGCGTACGGCGCCGCCAAGGCGAAGCTCTTCGCGTGGCCAGGTCTGCGCGCGGCGGTCGTCAACGTCGACGACGCGTTCGGCCAGCGCATCGCCGACGACGTGCGCGCGCGCGGCGACGTCGAGCTCATCACCTACGGCAGGATCGCCGGGGACGTGCACGCGAGCGCGGCGACGACCGGCGAGGGCGGCATCGCGCTCGAGGTGGCGACGCCGAAGGGTGGCGGCACCGTCAGGACCGCGCTCGTCGGCGAGTTCAACGTGATGAATCTGCTCGGCACGCTCGGCGTCGTGCTCGCCGCCGGCATGCCGCTCGACGAGGCACTCGCGGGGATGGCGCGCCTCGCGCCGCCGCCCGGGCGGATGCAGCGCCTCGGCGGCCATGGACGGCCGACGGTGGTCGTCGACTACGCGCACACGCCCGACGCGCTCGAGAAGGCGCTCGAGGCGCTGCGCCCGGTGGTGGTCGAGGGCGGCGCGCTCGTCGCGGTGTTCGGCGCCGGCGGCGATCGCGATCCGGGCAAGCGCACCGAGATGGGTGCCGTCGCCGCGCGCCTCGCCGATCGCGTCGTCGTCACCAACGATAATCCGCGCGGCGAGGATCCGCAGGCGATCGCCAACGCGATCGCGCGCGGCGTGCTCGAGGCCGGCAGCCGACGCTACGCGATCGAGCTCGACCGCGCGAAGGCGATCCGCGCTGCGATCGCCGCCGCCGACGTCGGCGACGTCGTGCTCGTCGCCGGCAAGGGCCACGAGGCCTACCAGGAAGCGAACGGCGTGCGCTCGCCGTTCGATGATGTCGAGATCGCGTCGGGCGCGCTGGCGAACCGATGATGGACACGTCCACCGCCGCGCAAATGACCGGAGGCCGGCGCCTCGGCGCCAACGCGATGTTCCGCCGCGTCACGACCGACTCGCGCGCGCTGCGCACCGGCGATCTCTTCGTGGCGATCCACGGCGAGCGCTTCGATGGCCACGACTTCGTCGCGACGGCGCTCGCCAACGGCGCGTCGGCGGCGATGGTCGACGAGGCGCACGCGGCGCTCGGCGGCAACCTCGTAGCGGTCGAGGACACGCGTGCCGCGCTCGCCGCGCTGGCGAGCGGCTGGCGCCGGCGCTTCGCGCTGCCGCTCGTCGTCGTCACCGGCAGCAACGGCAAGACGACGGTCAAGGAGATGACGGCGTCGATCCTGCGCGCGCAGCACGGCGACGACGCGGTGCTGGCGACGCGAGGCAACCAGAACAACGCGATCGGCCTGCCGCAGACGCTGCTCGGGCTGCGTGCGTCGCACCGCGCGGCGGTGATCGAGCTCGGCATGAACCACCGCGGCGAGACGCGCGAGCTCGCAGCCGTCGCGCAACCGACGATCGCGCTCGTCAACAACGCGCAGCGCGAGCACCAGGAGTTCATGAAGACCGTCGCCGAGGTCGCCGCCGAGCACGCCGACGCGATCGCCGCGCTGCCGCGCGGAACCGGCGTCGCGGTGATCAATGCCGACGACGCCTATGCGCGGGTATGGCGCAGCGCCGCCACGCGCGCCGGCGTCGAGGTCCTGAGCTTCGGCATCGACGCCGACGCGGATGTGCGTGGCAGCCTGATCGCGCTCGGCGTCGACGGCAGCGACGTCGACCTCCACCTCGACGGCGAGACGCTGCGCGTGCGGCTCGCAGCGCCCGGCATGGCGATGGTGCGTAACGCGCTCGCCGCCGCCGCGGCCGCGCATGCCGCGGGCGTCGACGCCAAGGCGATCGTGCGCGGGCTCGAGGCATTCCGCGCGGTCGGCGGCCGCCTCGCGGTACGCCGCGCGCAAGGCGGGGCGATCGTCATCGACGACACTTACAACGCCAATCCCGACTCGGTGCGCGAGGGCATCGACGTGCTCGCGCGCGCCCGCGGACGCCGCGTGCTGGTGCTGGGCGACATGGGCGAGGTGGGCTTGCAAGGGCCGGCGTTCCACCGCGAGATCGGCGAGTACGCGCGCGTCGCCGGCGTCGACCGGTTGTACGCGACCGGCACGCTCGCGCGCGAGTCGGTGCTCGCGTTCGGCGCCCAGGCCGCGCACTTCGACGACCTCGACGCGCTCGTCGCGGCGCTCGCGCCGGCGCTCGAGGGCGATGCGACGGTGCTCGTCAAGGGCTCGCGGTTCATGCGCATGGAGCGCGTGGTCGCCGCGCTGATGGGCGAGCCGCCGCTCGACAAGGGCCACTGACAATGCTGCTGTGGCTCGCCGACCACTACGCGCGCGACCTGCGCGCGCTCAACGTCATCGGATACATCACGCTGCGCGCGGTGTTCGGCTGCATGACGGCGCTGGTGATCTCGTTCGTCGTCGGCCCGCGGATGATCACGTGGCTCACGCGGATGAAGATCGGCCAGGCGGTGCGCGACGACGGCCCGCAGACGCACCTCACCAAGGCCGGCACGCCGACGATGGGTGGCGCGCTCATCATCGTGTCGATCGTCGTCACGACGCTGCTGTGGGGCGACCTCACCAACCGCTTCGTCTGGGTGGTGCTGCTCGTCACCGCGGGCTTCGGCGCCGTCGGCTGGATCGACGACTATCGCAAGGTCGTCCACCGCAATCCGCGCGGGCTGTCGGCGCGCGCCAAGTTCGTCGCGCTGTCGGTGATCGGGCTCGTCGCCGCGACGTACCTCGCGTTCTCGATCTCCGCGCCCGGCAACGCGCAGTTCTGGCGGCTGTTCGCGGACTGGGCGAGCTCGGGCTTCTCGGCCGCGCTGTCGCCGCGCGCCGACCTGATCGTGCCGTTCGTCAAGACGGTCAGCTATCCGCTCGGCATCGTCGGCTTCATCGCGCTGTCGTGGTTCGTCATCGTCGGCACCAGCAACGCAGTCAACCTGACCGACGGGCTCGACGGCCTCGCGATCATGCCGACGGTGATGATCGGCGCGGCGCTCGGCGTGTTCGCATACGTCACCGGCAACGCCGTGTTCGCGCGCTACCTGCAGTTCCCGTACATCCCCGGCGCGGGCGAGCTCGCCGTGATCTGCGGCGCGATCGCCGGTGCGGGCCTCGGCTTCCTGTGGTTCAACGCCTACCCGGCGGAAGTGTTCATGGGCGACGTCGGCGCGCTGGCGCTGGGCGGCGCGCTCGGCGCGATCGCGGTCGTCGTGCGCCAGGAGATCGTGCTTTGCATCATGGGCGGCGTGTTCGTCGTCGAGACGCTGTCGGTGATCGTGCAGGTGGCGTCGTTCAAGCTGACCGGCCGGCGCGTGTTCCGCATGGCGCCGATCCACCACCATTTCGAATTGAAGGGCTGGAAGGAGAACCAGGTCGTCGTGCGCTTCTGGATCATCACGATGCTGCTCGTGCTGGTCGGCCTTTCCACGCTGAAGCTGCGATGAGCGCGATCGCCGGACGCGATGTGAAGAGGCCAATGCCGTGAGCGCCGGCGTGCGCAACCGCGACGTCGTCGTGCTCGGCGCAGGGCTCACCGGCCGCTCGCTGGTGCGCTGGCTGAAGCGCCACGGCGCGCGCGTGCGCGTCGCCGATTCGCGCAGCGATCCGCCGCCGGCGCTCGCCGAGGAGCTGCCCGACGTGCCGCTCGCGACCGGCGCGTTCGACGCGGCGACGTTCGCCGGCGCCGAGATGATCGCGATCAGTCCGGGCGTGCCGAAGGACCACCCGGCCATCGTCGAGGCGGTGGCGCGCGGCGTCGACCTCGTCGGCGACGTCGAGCTCTTCGCACGCGCGCTGCCTCCGCAGCAGAAAGTGCTGGCGATCACCGGCACCAACGGCAAGACCACGACCACCGCGCTGACCGGCGCGCTGGCGCGCGCGGCGGGGCTCGCGACGCGCGTCGCCGGCAACATCGGCACGCCGGTGCTCGACACGCTCGCCGGCATCGAGGAGGGCGCGCCCTGGCCCGACCTCTTCGTGCTCGAGCTGTCGAGCTACCAGCTCGAGACGACCGGGTCGCTCAAGCTCGCCGCGGCAGCGGTGCTCAACGTCAGCGCCAACCACCTCGACCGCTACGCGGGACTCGCCGACTACGCCGCGGCGAAGGCGCGCATCCTCGCGCATTGCAACGTCGCGATCCTCAACCGCGACGATCCCGTCGTCCGGCTGATGCGCCGGCGCGGCGACACCGTGCAGACGTTCGGCGCGTCGGTGCCGCAAAGCGAGGAGGAATGGGGCCTCGTGCCGCGTGCGGGCGGCGAATGGCTCGCGCGCGGCGGCGAGCTTTTGCTGCCGGCGCGCGCACTCGCGCTGCACGGCCGCCACAACGCGCAGAACGCGCTCGCCGCGCTCGCGCTGACCGCGGCGGTGGCGCGCATTCGCACGCCGGTGATCGACGCGCTGAAGGCGTTCGGCGGACTGCCGCACCGGATGCAGGCGGTCGCCGATGCACGCGGCGTCACGTTCATCGACGATTCCAAGGCGACGACGGTGGCGGCGACCGAAGCCGCGCTCGCCGGCAGCACGCGCCCGGTGATCCTGATCGCGGGCGGTGACGGCAAGGGACAGGGCTTCACGCCGCTCAAGCCTGCCGTGGACGCGCACTGCCGCGCGGTGCTCCTGATCGGCCGCGACGCGCCGATCCTCGAGCGCGCGCTCGCGGGCTCCCCCGCCGCGGTCGAGTCGCTCGGCACGCTCGAGCGTGCGGTTGGGCGTGCGCTGGCGCTCGCGCAGGACGGCGACGTCGTGCTGCTGTCGCCGGCGTGCGCGAGCCTCGACCAGTTCGCCAACTACGAAGCGCGCGGCGAGCGCTTTGCCGAGCTCGTGCGCACGGGTCTCGCGGAGGCGGCACATGCGTAACCGCGTCGTCGAGACCGCCGCCCTCGCGCCGCGCCGCGCCGCGGCGCGCGACGCGGCGCGCCATCCGCGCGCGATGCTCGCCTACGACGTCTCGCTGGCGTGGGCGACGATCCTGCTGCTCGCGTTCGGGCTCGTGATGGTGTACTCGGCGTCGATCGCCAGCGCCGAGGCGTCGTCGTACACCGGTTACCGGACGTGGTACTTCCTCGCGCGCCATGCACTCTTCCTGGCGCTCGGCGCCGGCATCGCGGCGATCGCGTTCCAGGTGCCGGTCAAGGCCTGGGAATGGCTCGCGCCGTGGGCGTTCATGGCGGCGAGCGTGCTGCTCGTGCTGGTGCTGGTGCCCGGCATCGGCAAGAGCGTCAACGGCTCGCGGCGCTGGCTGCCGCTGGTCGTCGTCAACCTTCAGCCGTCCGAATTCATGAAGCTCGCAGCCGTGCTGTACGCGGCGAGCTACGCGGTGCGCAAGGCCGCGTTCCTGCATGCCGAGCAGCCGCTGCGTCAGACGCTCGTGCGCGGCTTCCTGCCGCTGTTCGTCGTGATGGCGGCGACCGGCGGCCTGTTGCTGATGGAGCCCGACTTCGGGGCGTTCGTCGTGATCGTCGCGATCGGCTTCGGCATCCTGTTCCTCGGCGGCCTCGACTGGCGGCTGTTCGTCGGCCTGTCGGCGCTCCTGCCGTTCGCGCTCGGCGCGATCCTCGTCGCCGCGCCGTATCGGTTGCAACGGCTGACGGCGTTCGTCGATCCCTGGTCGGACCCGCTCGGCAAGGGCTACCAGCTCTCGCACTCGCTGATCGCGTTCGGCCGCGGCGAAATCTTCGGCGTGGGGCTGGGCTCCAGCGTCGAGAAGCTCCTCTATCTTCCGGAGGCGCACACCGATTTCCTGCTCGCCGTGATCGGCGAGGAGCTCGGCTTCGCGGGCGTCGCCGTCGTCATCGCGCTGTTCGTGTGGGTGCTCTACCGCGCCTACGCGATCGGACGGCAGGCGGCGCGGCTGTCGCGCCCATTCGCGGCGCTGGCCGCGCAAGGCATCGGCATCTGGATCGGCGTGCAGGCGTTCATCAATATCGGCGTCAACGTCGGCCTCCTGCCGACCAAGGGCCTGACGCTGCCACTGCTGTCGTTCGGCGGCAGCGGCATCATCGCCAACTGCGTCGCGATCGCGCTCTTGCTGCGCATCGACTACGAGAATCGCCGGCTGCTGCGGGGGTTTACCGTATGAGCGCCGCAGGGCCGTCCCAAGGCGCTCGCCCCCTTCGGGGGAGGCGCGCGCAGCGCGCTGCGGGGGATTACTGCCTGAGCGCCGCAGGGCCGGCGACGGTGATGATCACCACCGGCGGCACCGGCGGCCACGTGTTCCCGGGGCTCGCGGTCGCGCACAAGCTGGTGGCGCGCGGCGCGCGCGTGTTCTGGCTCGGCACGCACGGCGGGATGGAATCGCGGCTCGTGCCGCAGCATGGCGTCGACTTCGAGGGCCTCGACTTCCGCGGCGTGCGCGGCAAGGGCTTGCGCACGCTGCTGCTCGGGCCGTTCGCGCTCGCCGCCGCGTGCATCGCCAGCGCGCGCGTGCTGAAGCGCCGCAAGCCGGACGTCGTCATCGGCTTCGGCGGCTTCGCGTCGTTTCCCGGCGCGCTGATGACCGCGGCGACTCGCGTGCCGCTGCTGCTGCACGAGGCCAACGCGATCGCGGGTCTCGCCAACCGCATCCTCGCATACGGCGCCGACCGGCTGCTGGTGGGGTTTCCCGACGCGTTCCGCGGCCGCCACCGGCGTATCGTCGAGTTCACCGGCAACCCGCTGCGCGACGAGATGGTGTCGCTGCCGCCGCCGGGCGAGCGCTTCGCCGGCCGCGAAGGCCCGCTGCGCCTCCTGGTCGTCGGCGGCAGCCTCGGCGCGCAGGCGCTCAACGAATGCGTCCCTGCCGCGCTCGCGCGCCTTCCGGTCGAGCGTCGGCCGCGCGTCGTCCACCAGGCCGGCGCGCGCCACCAGGCGGTGCTTGCCGAACGCTATGCGCACTACGGCGTCGAGGCGGAGTGCGTGGCGTTCATCGACGACATGGCGGCGCGCTACGCATGGGCCGACTTCGTCGTCTGCCGCGGCGGTGCGTTGACGGTGGCCGAGCTCGCCGCGGTGGGTCTCGGCGCGCTGATCGTGCCGCTGCCCGGCGCGATCGCCGACGAGCAGACGGCGAACGCGCGCTATCTCGTCGACGCGGGCGGCGCGACCTGCATCAGGCAGGACCGGCTCGACGCGGCAACGCTCGCCGACCTCGTCGCCGGCCTGACGCGCGAGCGCGCGCTCGCGCTGGCCGTCGCGGCGCGCGCCGTCGGCCGCCACGACGCCGCCGTGCGCATCGCCGAGGCCTGCCTTGCGGCGGGGGCGCGATGAAGCACAAGGTCAAGCGCGTGCACTTCGTCGGCATCGGCGGCGCCGGCATGAGCGGCATCGCCGAGGTTCTGGCGACGCAGGGCTATCGCGTCAGCGGCTCCGACCTCGCGGCCTCCGCGGCGACGCGGCGCCTCGAGGGCCTCGGCGTCAACGTCGCGATCGGCCATGCCGCGCGCAACGTCGCCGACGCCGATGCCGTCGTCGTGTCGGCCGCGGTCGCCGCCGACAACCCGGAGGTCGTCGCGGCGCGTGAGCGCGGCGTGCCGGTCGTGCCGCGCGCGCTGATGCTGGCCGAGCTGATGCGGATGAAGCAGGGGATCGCGGTGGCCGGCACGCACGGCAAGACGACGACGACGAGCCTCATCGCGTCGGTGCTCGCCGAAGGCGGCCTCGACCCCACGTTCGTCATCGGCGGCCGGCTCCTCGCCGCCGACGCGAACGCGCGATTGGGCTCCGGCGAGTTCCTGGTCGCCGAAGCCGACGAATCGGACGCGTCGTTCCTGTACCTGACGCCGGTGCTCGCCGTGGTGACGAACATCGACCAGGATCACATGGAGACTTACGGCCACGACTACGCGCGTCTCGAGCGCGCGTTCGTCGATTTCGTCCAGCGGATGCCGTTCTACGGCGTCGCGGTGCTGTGCGTCGACGACGCCAACGTGCGCGCGATCGTGCCGCAGCTCGCGAAGCAGGTCGTCACCTACGGCCTCGCCGACGATGCGATGCTGCGCGCCGTGGACATCCGCCACGACGGCGGGCGGATGCGCTTCGTCGCGCGCGCGGCGAAATCGCCGGACCTCGCGGTCGAGCTGGCGCTCGCCGGCGTGCACAACGTGCGCAACGCGCTGGCGGCGATCGCCGTCGGCCGCGAGGCGGGCGTCGCCGATGCCGCGATCGCGCGCGCGCTCGCCGAGTTCAAGGGCGTGGGCCGGCGCTTCCAGAGCCACGGCGAGCTCGTGCAGGGTGTCGCGCGCTACACGCTGATCGACGATTACGGCCACCACCCGGCCGAGATGTCGGCGGTGCTCGCTGCCGCACGCGCGGGATTTCCGGGACGGCGCATCGTGCTCGCATTCCAGCCGCATCGCTTCACCCGCACGCGCGATCTCTTCGAGGACTTCGTCGCCGTGCTGTCGACCGCCGACGCGCTGGTACTCACCGACGTCTACCCGGCCGGCGAGGCGCCGATCGTCGCCGCCGACGGCCGCGCGCTGGCGCGTGCCGTGCGCGTCGCCGGCAAGGTCGAGCCGGTGTTCGTCGACGACGTCGGCGAGGTCGCCAACGCGATCGCCACCGTCGTCCAGGACGGCGACGTCGTGCTGACGATGGGCGCGGGCTCGATCGGGCAGGTGCCGGCGGCGCTCGCGAAGGGCGGTCGATGAACATGGCCGACGCCCGCCACCTCGAATCGCTGCGCGGCCGCGTCACGCGCGACGCGCCGCTCGCGCGTCACACGACGTGGCAGGCGGGCGGCGCCGCCGACATCCTGTTCGAGCCCGCGGACCGCGACGACCTCGCGGAATTCCTGCGCCGCTTGCCCGCCGACATGCCGGTCACGGTGCTCGGCCTCGGCAGCAACGTGCTGGTGCGCGACGGCGGGATCCGCGGCGCGGTGGTGGTCATGCACAACCCCGGCGGCGCGCTCGCGATCGCCGACGGCCTCGTCTATGCGGAGGCGGGCGTGGCGTCGCCCAAGCTCGCGCGCTTCGCGGCCAAGCATGGCGCGCGCGGCGAATTCCTCGCCGGCATTCCGGGCACCGTCGGCGGCGCGCTGGCGATGAACGCCGGCTGCTACGGCGACGAGACGTGGCCGCACGTCGTCCGCGTCGAGGTGCTGTCACGGGCCGGCGAGTTCAGCGTCCGCACGCCGGCCGACTACCGGATCGGCTACCGCAGCGTGCAGCACGCCGACGGCAGCGCGCCCGACGGCGTCTTCACGGCCGCGTGGTTCCGCTTCGCGTTCGGCGACACCGCGCAGGCGCGC
>JAICUU010000165.1 GCA_025935675.1 Burkholderiales bacterium | reverse complement strand
TAGAATCGCGGCGAGCCGCACATACGCCGCCGCAAGGCTATCCACGTCGACATGAACGCGATCATCATCCACGACCTGCGCGTCACGACGACGATCGGCGTCTACCGCTGGGAGGCGCACCTGCCGCAGACGATCCGCCTCGACCTCGAGATCGGCATGCCGTCGGACAGGCCGTTCGCGAGCGGCGAGTTCGCCGACGCGCTCGACTACGCGGCGATCGTGCGGCGCATCAAGGCGTACGCGGCCGGTCACGCCTACCCGCTGATGGAGCGCTTCGCCGAAGGCCTCGCCGAGATCGTGCTCGGCGAATTCGGCGCGCCGTGGGTCAAGCTGCGCGTGGTGAAGGTCGCCGCGCTGCCCGGCGTGCGCGAGATCGGCATCGCGATCGAGCGCCGCCGCGACGCCTGACCTTCCGCGCGCTCAGCCGCGCGGATGATGCGCGGCGTGCAGCGCCTTGAGCCGCTCGCGCGCGACGTGCGTGTAGATCGTCGTTGTCGTGATGTCGGCGTGCCCGAGCAGCAGTTGCACGACGCGAAGGTCCGCGCCGTGGTTGAGGAGGTGCGTGGCGAACGCGTGGCGCAGCACATGCGGCGACAGCGACGCCGCGGCGATGCCGGCGACCGCCCCGTGGTGCTTGACCAGCGCCCAGAACGCCTGGCGCGTGAGCGGCCTGCCGCGCGCCGTGAGGAACAGATGCGGATCGCGGATCGTCCCGGCGAACCCCGGGCGCGCATCCTTCGTGTAGCGAACGATCCACGCGATCGCCTCCTCGCCGAGCGGCACCAGCCGCTCCTTGCTGCCCTTGCCGACGACGCGCACGACGCCGCTGGCGAGCGAAACCTGCGCGTGCGTGAGGCCGACGAGCTCGGAGACGCGCAGCCCCGTCGCGTAGAGCGTCTCCAGCATCGCGCGATCGCGCAGGCCGCGCGGCGTCGCCACGTCCGGCGCGTCGAGCAGCGCGTCGACCTGCGCTTCCGACAATGCCTTCGGCAATCGCCGGCCGGGCTTCGGCGCCGTCACGCGCAGCGTCGGGTCCTCGCGGATCGCGCCTTGCTCGAGTTGCAGCCGGTAGAAGCGGCGCAGCGTCGACAGGCGCCTGCCGATCGACGTCGCCTTGGCGCGGGCACGAAACTGCTCGGCGAGCCAGCGCTCGATGTCGCCGCGGTCGGCGGCGACGAGCGGGCGGCCGGCGTGCGCGAGCCACGCGCTCCATGCCGCGAGATCGCGGCGATACGCGGCGAGCGATGCGGGTGCGAGGCCGTCGCGGAGCCAAAGCTGGTCGCAGAACGCGTCGATCGCCGCGATGTCGGCGGGCGTGGACTCGTTGTTGTCCATGGGCAATGAAAGGGCGTCCGAACGTCGCGATGACCTTCGCGAATGACAACGGTGCCGGCCGACACCACACGTCCCGGTCCTGCGCCCGCGTCCGGTGCAGCAGTCGTTGCGCCTATCATACGTGCTGTCATCGTACGCGGCATGCCGTTGCCGAGCCATGTCGCGCCGCCTGCGCGGATGGTTCCGGCACGCTTCGATGGACAAGAAACGCATCGTCACCGGAGTTCGACCGACGGGTTCCGCTGCACCTCGGGCACTATGCGGGTGCGCTCGAGAACTGGATCAGGCTGCAGAACGAATACGATTGCTACTTTCTCATCGCCGATTATCAGGTGGCCGACTACGCAGGCGACCTCGCGCGGGTGCGCAAAGCGGTCTGGAACGTGGCACTCGACTGGCTGACGTCGTGGCGCGCAAGGTGCGCAGGATGTACGCGGACCCTCCGCGGGCTGCGAACGAACCGGGCAAGGTGGAGGAGAACCCCGTGTCCGCCTACCTCGACGCGTTCGATCTCGATATTGGCCGCGTCGCCGACCTCAAGCGGCGCTATGCGCGCCGCGGCGTGGGCAATCGGGAGCTGAAGGAGCGGCTCGCAGCGGTTCTCGACGAGCTGCTGGCGCCCATGCGTGAACGACGTGCGGCGTACGAGCGGAACATGCCGCAGGTGCGCGATGCGCTCGAACACGGCGCGCGGCGCGCGCGCGCTCGCTGCCGAGACGATGGCGATGCTGCGTGACGCGCTCGATCTCGACTACCTGCGCAAATACCCGGGACGCCAAGACCGCGGGCGACCTCCGGCCGGATGACCCGTGCCTTGCGCGGCAGCTGGCGTACCATCGGCGAGCCGACGATCCGCCCGAGACGTCACCGGCAATGGCCACCCGCACCACATCAGCGACAAAGCGACAAAGACCGGTATTTCTCGACCTGACGCAAATCGAGATGCCGGTCGGCGCGCTCGCGTCCATCGGCCATCGGTTGTCGGGCGTCGTCCTTGCCACCGGCGTTCCGTTCGGCATTTACCTTCTCGACCGGTCCCTGCGCAGCCCGCAGGCCTATCGATGGGTTCTCGGCCTGTGCGACGACATCGCGTTCCGCATCGCGGCGATCGTGTTCGTGTGGGCGTTGTCGCATCATCTGCTCGCCGGAACGCGCCACCTGCTGAGCGACGTCGACATCGGCTCGCAGCTGCCTGCGGCGCGTCGCAGCGCGTGGATCGCGAACATCGGCGGCGTCGCCATCGCCCTGCTCGCGGCCGGAGCATGGCTGTGATCACGCTCACGGGACTGCGCGCGTGGCTGGTGCAGCGGGCGACTGCCGTCTACATGCTGGCCTTCATCGTGCTTTTCCTGGCTCGTTTCGTCATCGCGCCGCCGAGGTCCTATGATGAATGGCACGGATTGATGTCGGGCGCCGGGATGATCGCGGCCACGGTCCTCTTCTTCGCCGCGCTGCTCACGCACGCCTGGGTCGGCCTTCGCGACGTGGTCCTGGACTATGTTCACGTCGTCGCATTGCGAGCCGTGCTGCTGCCGCTGCTGGCCCTCGGCCTGGTTGCGCTGGGAACATGGATCGTGCGAATTTTCTGGACAATCGGCGGTTAACCGCGACGGCGGCAAAGGCAAAGCGGCCACCCGGAGCAACCAATGCACTTCTCGATCTTCCGCTACAACCCGGAGCACGACGACAAGCCGTACATGCAGGATTTCCGCATCGATCTCGAGTCGAGCGATCTCATGCTGCTCGACGTCATCCTGCGCATCAAGAACGTGCAGGACGATTCGCTCACCATCAGGAGATCGTGCCGCGAGGGCATCTGCGGCTCCGACGCAATCAACATCAACGGCCGCAACGGGCTCGCGTGCGTCACCAATGTCCGCAAGCTCCGGGAGCCGGTGGAGCTGCGGCCACTGCCGAGCTTCCCGGTCGTCCGCGACCTGGTCGTCGACATGAGCCGGTTCTGGAAGCAGTATCACTCGATCAGGCCGTATCTCGTCAACGACGAGCCGCCGCCGGAAAAGGAGCGCCTGCAGTCCCCCGCTGAGCGCGAAAGGCTCGACGGCTCGTATGAGTGCATCATGTGTGGATGCTGCACCAGCCAATGCCCCTCGTCGTGGTGGAATCCCGACACGTTCGTCGGGCCGGCCGGCCTGCTGCAGGCGTATCGCTTCATCAGCGACAGCCGTGACCGTGCGACCGGGGAACGGCTGCAGGACCTCAACCGCGATCCCTACCGGCTGTTCCGCTGTCGCACGATCATGAATTGCACCGAGGTCTGCCCGATGGGCTTGTCGCCGTCTCGCGCAATCGAGCGGATCCGGCTGCGGATGCTCGACGTCGAGGGCCATGGCGGTGGACTTGCACGGCATCGCGTGCCGACGGTCAGGTAGACGACGGGAATGCGATGAAAACGACGACGCGGATATTCATGGCTGCAGCCGCGGCCTTCGCTGCGTGGCAGGTCATGCGGCATCTCGGCGAACGCGAGCACAAGCGCGCCGGCCGCTGGATCGATCGCTCACGCGACGGAGGGTCTTACCGACGCGCGATCGCGCGCTGGGAGAACGAAGGCGGTGCAACGCGCGCCAGCCGCGCGCGCGACGCTTCGCCGACGTAACACAGGAAGCGGCGCAGCCGCTTGCGGTGCGCGTGGTCTGCTGCGCGAGGCCGGCCTGTTGCCGGGCTCGCCATTCACCTGCGGCCAGACGCGGCGCGTCGGCGGGCGAGTCGGCCCCGTTGTTTTTTCGAACCGTGCCCATATGTGCAGATCGCCACCGAGCGTGATATCCGGCTGCGGTGGCCACTCGGGGGAATTTCCTCATCGAAACCTCGCTCGGCTCCGCTGAGCCTGCTCTGATCCACGACCCGGAGTTGGCGCCGACCGCCGATGGCAAGGCATCCACGTCGCTCGGCACCGCGCGTTCTGCGATGGCGACCGTACTCGCAGTGCGACACTGGACGGAAAGCCTGTTGTCCTTCCGCGTCAGTCGCATGCCCGGCTTTCGCTTCACGCCGGGGCACTACGCACGTCTCGGCCTCGTCGGCTTGGATCGCAGCGCGGTGTGGAGGCCGTTCTCGATCGTTTCCGCGGCGCACGATCCCTATCTCGAATTCTTCGCCGTGCTGGTGCCCGGCGGCGCATTTTCCGATGCCCTGTCGGCGATCCGCGAGGGCGACTCGATGCGCATCGAGAACAACAGCTACGGCTTCATGACCGTCGATCGCTTCGTGCCCGGCGAGGATCTGTGGCTTCTCGCAAGTGGCACCGGCCTCGGGCCATTCCTGTCGATCCTGCATGACCCGCACACGTGGCAGTGCTACCGCGACCTCGTCCTCGTGCACAGCGTGCGCCACGCCAGGGACCTCGCCTACCGTGAAGAGATCGCGGCGATCGCGCAGAAGGCGTCGACGATCGCATCTGGCGCGCGGTTCGCCTATGTGCCGGTCGTCACGCGGGAGCGCTGCGCCGGCGCGCTCCCGTCACGCATTCCCTGCCTGATCGAAGACGGCCGTTTGCAGAGCTCGGCAGGCTCGAGCCTCGATCCGCGGCGCTCGCGCATCATGGTGTGCGGCAATCCGGAGATGGCGCGTGAATTGCGCGCGCTCCTCACGGCGCGCGGTTTCCGCGCCAACCGTCGCGGCCAGCCGGGCGAACTGGCGTTCGAAAACTACTGGCAGCCGGCGCCGTTGCGAACCTGACGGCGGTCGAACCCTTCTGTCGACATGAAGGCGCGGGCCGAGAGCCGGCGGTCGGTGAGAGGCAGGAAGGCATGCGTCGACAACCGCTCAGCGATAGCCGACGCGCATGACGTATTCGCGCAGAAGCGACTCTTCGTATTCTCCTTCCGCCACCAGTTTCGTCGAGCCCGGGTCGGCGATGTCCGACATGAAAAGCGGACGTTTGCTGCTTGTTCGCGTTCACCCACACGAACTAGGGTCGGAAACCGCGTCGATGCTTTGACATCGCGCACGTTCGCGCCGATTACCGGGTGCGCAGGATCGTTGATGACCCCACGAGAACCACAGCCGCCGCACGATCCGCTGGCGATGAAGTTGAGCTCCGCCGACGATCGCGTCCTGCTGAGCAGTTGGCTGCCGCCGCAGGCCGGCGTCATCCCGAAGATTCGATTCGGCCGGCATTGGATCAACGTGCTGTGGGCATTGCCGCTGATTTTCGTGCTGCTCGTGATCGGCGTGGCCGCGGCGCAGGCGTTGCGGCACATGCCGGCCGTGCAGGCATTCCTCGTCCGTTATCCGGGCATTCCGTCGTCCGTTGCGGTCACCACGGGTTTTCCGGGCTGGCTGCGGCTGCTGCACTTCCTGAACCTGTTCTTCATGGCCTTCATCATTCGCGCTGGCGTGCAGATCCTCGCCGATCACCCGCGCCTCTACTGGAAGCGCGACTGCACGCCGGGGACCGAATGGTTCCGTTTCCAGAAGGCCGTGCCGACCGGGCGGATATGGACCGCCAAGGACGATTCGGTCACGCTGCCGGGATGGCTGGGCATTCCCGGCATTCGCCATTCGATCGGTCTCGCGCGGTGGTGGCATTTCTCGGTGACGCTGCTGTGGATGATCAACGGCATCGTCTTCTACATGCTGCTGTTCAGCACCGGCCAGTGGCGCAGGCTGGTGCCGACGAACTGGGATGTATTCGGCAATGCCGTCTCGACGGCACTGCAATACCTGTCGCTCACGTTTCCTGCGGACCAGAGCTGGACGCGCTACAACGGCTTGCAGCAGCTCGCCTATTTCGTCACCGTCTTCATCGCCGCGCCCACGTCCATCGTGACCGGGCTGATGCAGAGCCCGGCGATCTCGAACCGGCTCGGCTGGCTGGGCCGCGCGCTCGACCGCCAGAAGGCGCGATCGCTGCATTTCATCGCGCTGTGGTGGTTCCTGCTCTTCATCCTCGCGCACGTCACGCTCGTTTTCATCACCGATGCACGCGTCAACCTCAACATGATGTGGGCCGGCGTCAACGACGATTCGTGGACCGGCCTGTGGGTCTTCATCCCGGCGATGCTGCTCGTGGGCGTGACGTGGTGGTGGGCCTCGCCGTTCACGCTGCGCCACGCGCGAACGGTGCAGCGGATCGG
The DNA here is from genome assembly GCA_025935675.1 of Burkholderiales bacterium. Classification (GTDB taxonomy): domain Bacteria; phylum Pseudomonadota; class Gammaproteobacteria; order Burkholderiales; family Casimicrobiaceae; genus VBCG01. Next base: position 1,075 of record JAICUU010000165.1, on the reverse strand, counting down.
CGAGTTCGTGTCCCGGCCGTTCGGCAGCGCGACCCAGTCGTGGGATGCGAGGAGCCAGCTCACCGAGAAGGACATCTCGCCGCACTTCTGGCCCAATGGCACGATGCCGGCATCGGCGGAGTTCGACTCGCTGGTCAAGACCGATTTCGCCGGATACCGCCTGCGAGTGGGCGGCCTCGTCGCGACGCCGAGGGAGTTCTCGTATGCCGAGCTGAAGGCGATGCCGAAGCAGGAGCAGATCACCACGCACTTCTGCATCCAGGGATGGTCGGGCGTCGCCAAATGGGGCGGCGTGCCGATGCGCCATATCCTCGACCTTGTGCAGCCAGCGCCGGACGCGCGGTACGCGGTGCTCTACTCGTTCGCCGACGGCAGCGACGGCGGGCGCTACTACGACACGCACAGCCTCGCCAACATGCGCCACGAGCTGACGATCCTGGCCTACGAGATGAATGGCGCGCCGGTCAGCGTGCTGCACGGCGCGCCACTGCGCCTGCGGTGCGAGAACGAGGTCGCCTTCAAGATGGTGAAATGGATTGCGTCGATCGAGCTGGTGGCGAGCTATGCCGATCTGGGCGCCGGCGAGGGCGGCTACAACGAGGACCACGAATTCTTCGGCTATCGCGTGCCGATCTGAGCTCAGCCAAGCTTCATCCCCTGCGGCAGCGCGGTGACGAGCTGCGGGAACACCCAGATCGCGAGCACCGCGACGATCATCAGCAGGAACATCGGCAGCGCGTGGCGCGCGATCCACGTGATCTGCTTGCCGGTCATCCCCTGCAGCACGAACAGGTTGAAGCCGACCGGCGGGGTGATCTGCGCCATTTCGACGACCAGCACGATGAAGATGCCGAACCATATCAGGTCGATGTGTGCGGCCTCGATCGACGGCAGGATCACGCCCATCGTCAGCACGACCATCGAGATGCCGTCGAGGAAGCAGCCGAGGACGATGTAGAACACCATCAGCGCGAGCACGAGGCCGAACGGCGTGAGGCCAACGCCGGAGATCCACTCGGCGAGATGCCGCGGCAGGCCGATGTAGCCCATCGCCAGCGTCAGGAACTGCGCCCCT
>JAICUU010000277.1 GCA_025935675.1 Burkholderiales bacterium | reverse complement strand
CCTTCAGCGCCTTCGCGTTCTTGAACGTGACGATGCCCGAGAACGAGATGTGGAAGCCTTCGGCGAGCGCCGCGTCGGCGACGTCCCGCGTCTCGGTGAAGCAGTGCATCACGCCGCCGGCCTCGCCGGCGCCCTCGGCACGCATGATCGCGAGCGTGTCCTCTGCCGCCGGACGCGTGTGGATCACGAGCGGCCGCCGCGCGCGGCGCGCGGCGCGGATGTGCGTGCGAAAGCGCGAGCGCTGCCACTCGAGGTCGCCCTGCTGGCGGTAATAGTCGAGTCCGGTCTCGCCGATCGCCACCACCTTAGGCAGCGCCGCGAGCTCGCAAAGGCGCGCCTCGGTGGGCTCCTCGGTGTCGGGATAGTCGGGATGCGTGCCCGCCGACGCGTAGAGGTTGGCGTGCGCGAGCGCCAGCGCGTGGACGCGCGGGAAGTCCGGCAGGTCGACGCTGATGCACAGCGCGTGGCTGACGCCCGCCCCGCGCATCGAATCGAGAAGCCGCGGCAGCTCGTCGGCGAAGTCGGGGAAGTCGAGGTGGCAGTGCGAATCGACGAACTTCACATCGTGTGCGTCGTGCGCGACGACGCCAGCGACTCGCCGAGCAGCCGCTCGATCGTCGCGCGTGCCGCCGCGCCGGTGTCGTCGAGCGTGAACTGCACGCCAACGCCCTGCGTGCGGTTTCCCTGGACGCCCTCGGGCGTGATCCACACCACCTTGCCCTGCACCGCGATGCGGTTGGGATCGTCCATCAGCGACAGCAGCATGAACACTTCCTCGCCGAGCGCATAGGCACGCGTGGTCGGGATGAAGATGCCGCCACCCTTGAGAAAGGGCATGTACGCCGCGAACAGCGCGGCCTTCTCGCGGATATTGAGCGACAGCACGCCGGGTCGCGCGACGGCGGCGGCGGCGGGCGTCTTATCGGCGGGCATGGTCGAAGAGCGCTTGGTAGTCGGCGAGCAGGGCTTCGAGCGTGAGGCGAGGCGTCAGCGGATGGGCGAGACGCGCGCGCGCCCGAAGGAGCGTCCGATGATAGCGGGAAAGCGAAATGCGGGCCACTTTCGGCGCCAGCGCCTCGAGCGCCTTGGCGAAGTCGGTGTTGGCCGCCGCGGGCACGCGCGCCGCCACGCGCGCCAAGTCGACGCTCCAGGCGATCAGCCAGTCGACGATCGCCGCGAGCGCGTCACGGCGCGCCTCCCTCGGCACCGCGTCGATCCGCACGGCGAGCGCCGACGGCGACAGCGCACGCGGCTCGGCGAGCGCCGTGAGCCAGCCGCGGCGCTCGTCCTGCAGCGTCGCGTCGGCGAGCGCCAGCGCCGCGAGCGGCGCACCATGCGCCTGCGCCAGCACCTGCTCTGGCGCCACGCTTCCCTGTTCGGCGAGCCAGGCGATTGCCGCGTCGCGCGGCGGCGGCGGCAGCGCGACGCGCCGGCAGCGGCTGACGATCGTCGCGGCCAGGCGCCGCGGCTGGCTCGACACCAGCAGCAGGAACGTGTCGGGCGGCGGCTCCTCGAGCGTTTTCAGCAGGGCGTTCGCGGCGGCGCGGTTCATGCCCTCGGCCGGATCGACGACGACCACCCTGCAGCCGCCGCGATGCGCGGTGAGCTCGACCAATTCGCGCAGCGCACGGATGTCGTCGACGGGGATCTCGGCACGGTGCTTCACCTCGCCGTCGTCGCCCGGCGTGTCGAGCGCGATCAGCCGGAAATCGGGATGCTGGCCGGCGATGAAGTAGGTGCAGCTCGCGCAGGTGTCGCAGGCAAGCCCGTCGTCGCGCGGCGTCTCGCACAGGAGCGCCTGCGCGAAGTGCATCGCGAAGTTGCGCTTGCCGGTGCCGGCGGCGCCGGTGACGAGGAGCGCGTGGGCGAGCGTCGGGCGCTGCGCGACGAGCGCGCGCAGCGGTTGGTCGAGCCACGGCAGGCGCGGCATCGGTGCGCGCACGCGGTCGGCTTCGACGGCGTCGTCGCGCGGCTCGTCGTCGCTCGTGGGCTCGCGTCCGTCCCGCGCACCCCTGCTGCGCGCGGCGCTCATGCGGCGACCGGCATCAAAGCGCCGCCACGATTGCCGCGAGCGCGGCGCGCACCTCGGCGACCGGCCGCGTCGAATCGACGATGCGAAAGCGCGCCGGCTCGGCGCGCGCGCGGGCATGGTAGACGTCGCGCACGCGCCGGGTGAACGCCGCGTCCTCGCGCTCGAACTTGTCGAGCGCGCGGCCCTCGTCCGCCGCCTTGGCCAGTCGCGCGCGCGACACGTCCGGCGGCACGTCGAACAGGATCGTCGTGTCGGGCATGCAGTCGGCATGCGTCCATTGCGCGAGCGTGCCGATCCGCGTGGCGTCGACGCCATGGCCGCCGCCCTGGTACGCGAAGGTCGCGTCGGTGAAGCGGTCGCACAGCACCCAGTCGCCGCGCTCGAGCGCCGGGCGGATGACGTCGGCGACATGCTCGCCGCGCGCGGCGAACATCAGCAACACCTCGCTGTCGTGGCGCATCGGTATCGCCAGCACGAGCGCCCGCAATTGCTCCGCCGCCGGCGTGCCGCCCGGCTCGCGCGTCGCCACGACTGTGAACCCGCGCGCGCGGAGCGCATCGGCGATGAACGCGACATGCGTGCTCTTGCCGGCGCCGTCGATGCCTTCCAACGTGATGAACCGCCCGCGCTTCGCCATCCGCTCGCCCTCGATTACGGCGTCGCGCGCGCGCCGCCCTTCTGGAATTTTGCCACGGCGCTGTTGTGCTCATCGAGCGTCACCGAGAACTGCGAGCGGCCGTCGCCGCGCGACACGAAATAAAGATAGCGTGTGGCCGGCGGATGCAGCACCGCGTCGAGCGACGCCTGCGACACCAGCGCGATCGGCGTGGGCGGCAGCCCGGCACGCGTGTAGGTGTTGTACGGCGTGTCCGCCGCGAGGTCGCGCTTGCGCAGGTTGCCGTCGAACGCGGCGCCCATGCCGTAGATCACCGTCGGGTCGGATTGGAGCGGCATGCCGATCTTCAGGCGATTGACGAACACCGACGCGACGAGCGGCCGGTCCGCGGCATGGCCGGTCTCCTTCTCGACGATCGACGCGAGGATCAGCGCGTCGTACGGCGTGGCGAGCGGCAGGTCGGGCGCCCGCGCCGCCCAGCCGGCGGCGAGCCGCGCCTCGAGCATCCGCGCCGCGCGCTTGAGGATCGCCGTGTCGCTGGTGTGGCGCGCGAAGAAGTACGTGTCGGGGAAAAAGAGCCCCTCGGCGCTCGGCCGCGCCATGCCGAGGCGCGCGAGCAATTCGGGGTCCGGAAGGTCGAGCACGGTGCGCTCGATGCCCTCGTCGGCGCGCAGCGCGGCCTTGAGCTGCGCGAACGTCGTGCCCTCGACAATGGTCAGCGACGTCTGCGTCACGTCGCCCTGCGTCAGCTTGCCGAGGAGCTGCTCCAGCGTCGTCCCGCTGGCGATCTCGTAGCTGCCGGCCTTGATCGTGCGGTCGACGCGCCGCACGCGCGCATAGAGCGTGAGCCAGGCCGGATGCGCGAGCACGCCGGCCGCGGTGAGCTCGCGCGCGACCGACGCGAGCGAGGCGCCGCTCTTCACATCGAAGTCATACGGCGAGCGCGGCAGCGGCAACGGCCTCGTCAGCGCATGCCATCCATACGCGGCGGCCGCGGCGAGCGCGAGCGCGACGACCAGAAGCGCGACAAGCGCGCCGCCCTGCGAGAGTCGCCGTGGCCGTCCCATGGGTGCGTGCCGATTATAATCGGCGCATGCCGCACACCCCGCGCGCGCGACGGCGTCCTGCAGGCTTCACGCTGATCGAGATCATGGTCGTCATCGTGATCCTCGGCGTGCTCGCGGCGCTGGTGGTTCCGCGCGTGCTCGAGCGGCCCGACGAGGCGCGCGCGGTCGCCGCGAAGTCCGACATCGCCGCGATCATGGCGGCGCTCAAGCTCTATCGCCTCGACAACCAGCGCTACCCGACCGGCGAGCAGGGCCT
>JAICUU010000323.1 GCA_025935675.1 Burkholderiales bacterium | reverse complement strand
CGGGACGGGTGCGCCCGCCACCCCGTCCTGCAGCAGGCGCGCCGGCGGGCGCACCCGTCCCCCCGCGCCCGGAGCGGCAGTGCGCCACGCCGAGGCACGAGGTGCGACGTGACCCGCGCAAAGCGCTCAGCGTCATCGGGCGAGGGGTATGCCCGCCGGAGCGCCTGCTGTATGAAGCGAAGTCGGGCATACCCCTCGCCCGATGACACTCGCACGGCGCGACGCGGGCATACCCCTCGCCCGATGACACGTGCACCGCGCGACGCGCGCATACCCTTCGCCCGATGACACGCGCACCGCGCGACGCCGGCATGCCCCTCGCTGGCCGACGCTCGCGCGGCGCGCGTTTGCTACCATCGCGCGGTGGACGACCGCGCCCATCCGACGCTCGACCTCGCCGCCGACCTGATCGCGCGGCGCTCGCTCACGCCTGACGACGCCGGTTGCCAGGACGTGCTCGCGGGGAGGCTTGGTCCGCTCGGTTTCGCATGCGAGGCGATCGTCGCCAACGGCGTGACGAATTTGTGGGCGCGCCTCGGCAAGACGGCGCCGCTCGTTGTGCTCGCCGGCCACACCGACGTCGTGCCGACAGGGCCACTCGATGCGTGGCATTCCGATCCCTTCGTGCCGGTCCTCCGCGACGGCAAGCTCTACGGACGTGGTGCGGCCGACATGAAGGGCGCGGTCGCCGCGTTCGTCGTCGCGATCGAGGCGTTCCTCGCGTCGCGTCCCGCCTTCGCCGGCTCGATCGCGTTGGCGATCACGTCTGATGAGGAGGGCCCGTCGGTCGACGGCACCGTGCGCATCGTCGAGGCGCTCAAGGCGCGCGGCGAGGCGATCGACTATTGCATCGTCGGCGAGCCCTCGTCGGTCGAGCGCCTCGGCGACATGATCAAGAACGGCCGGCGCGGCACGCTGTCGGGCACGCTGACCGTGCACGGCGTGCAAGGCCACGTCGCCTATCCCCATCTCGCCGACAACCCGATCCATCGCATCGCGCCGGCGCTGGCCGAGCTCGCGGCGATCCGCTGGGACGACGGCAACGAGCACTTCCCGCCGACGACGTGGCAGTGCTCCAACGTCCACGCCGGCACCGGCGCGACCAACGTCATCCCGGGCTCGCTCGAGCTCAAGTTCAACTGGCGCCATTCCACCGCATCGACGCGCGAGAGCCTCGTCGCGCGTCTCGAGGACACGCTGCGCCGCCACGGTGTCCGCTATACGCTGGCGCTACCGTCCTCGGGCGCGCCGTATCTCACGCCGCGCGGCACGCTGGTCGACGCCGTCACCGCGGCGATCCGCGAGCAATGCGGCATCACGCCCGAGCTCTCGTGCACCGGCGGCACGTCCGACGGCCGCTTCCTCGCAACGATCGCGCGCGAGGTCGTCGAGCTCGGGCCGGTCAACGCGACGATCCACAAGGTCGACGAATGCGTCGACGTGGCCGAGCTCGAGGCGCTCGCGGCGCTGTACCGCCGCATCCTCGACCGGCTGCTGCCTGCCGCATGAGGCCTGCACCGCTGCGGGCGACGGCCGCCGGCACGATCGCGGCGGCGATGCCGTGAGCGTGCCGCGCCGCTTCCGCCGCGGAATCGCGCCAAAGCGCATCGCGCACGAGGCGATCCGATGAGTGCCCCCACCCACGAGCTCGCGACGGTGCGCGACTGGCTGCGCTACGCCGTATCGCGCTTCAACGAGGCAGGCCTCGCCTTCGGGCACGGCACGACCAACGCCTGGGACGAGGCCGCGTACCTCGTGCTGCATGCGCTGCACCTGCCGCTCGACCGCCTCGAGCCGTTCCTCGACGCCACGCTGACGCAGCCCGAGCGACTCGCGCTCGCCGACGTGCTCGCGCGCCGCGTCGACGAGCGCATCCCGGCCGCCTACCTCACGCACGAGGCGTGGCTCGGCCATTTCCGCTTCTACGTCGACGAGCGCGTAATCGTGCCGCGCTCGTACATTGCCGAGCTCCTGCCCGACCATCTCGCGCCGTTCGTCGGCGAGCCTGACGCCGTGCGTACCGCGCTCGACCTCTGCACGGGCTCCGGCTGCCTCGCGATCCTGCTCGCCGACGCGTTCGCGCTCGCCGACATCGATGCCGTTGACGTGTCGGCCGACGCGCTCGCGGTCGCGCAGCGCAACGTCAGCGACTACGGCCTCGCCGGCCGCATCAACCTGATCCGCTCGGACGTCTACGCCAATCTCGCCGACAAGAGCTACGACCTCGTCATCAGCAACCCGCCGTACGTGACCGCCGTGGCGATGGACAACCTGCCGCCGGAGCACCGGCGCGAGCCCGCGATCGCGCTGGCGGGCGGCGAGGACGGGCTCGACGTCGTGCGGCGGATCGTCAAGGACGCACCGCGGCATCTCAATCCGCGCGGCATGCTGGTGATGGAGATCGGTGACGGCCGCAACGCCGTCGAGGCTGCGTTTCCGCGGCTCGAGCTCACGTGGCTCGCCACCGCGTCGTCGGACGACAGTGTGTTCGCCGTCAGTCGCGAAGCACTGGTGCGCGGTTAGACCCGCCCACCCTAGCCTTCCATGTCGAAGAACGAGCGGATGCGGCGCATCAGCTCGGCGGCGCGGTTGTTCGCCTGCCGCGCGCGCGCATCGGCGGAGAGCTCGAGCGTCTTGTCGTTGGCCGCCTGCCGCGCCGCGACGACCTCGGACAGCCCGGTGACGAGCTCCGGCCGTGCCTTCAGGATGCCGTCGAAGCCCGCGCGGTCGAGCCGGTAGCAGCGCACGTCGCCGATCGCGACGACGTTGGCGGTGCGCGCCTGGCCGGTGAGGAGGCCCATCTCGCCGAAGTAGTCGGGCGCGCTGAGCTCGCCCAGCTTCGGCCGCTCGCCCTTGTCGTGCGCACTGCCGTAGATGGCGACCTTGCCTTCGGCAAGCAGGTAGAGGCAGTCGGCATGCTCGCCGATGCGCGAGATGACGTCGCCGTTGACGTAGTAGTCGGGCACGAGGTCGTCG
>JAICUU010000344.1 GCA_025935675.1 Burkholderiales bacterium | reverse complement strand
GCCGCGGCCGCCGCGGCGGCGGCCGCGACGAAACCTTTCGCCGACGTGATCAAGGGCGCGGCCGTGCACCGCGGCCTCTTCACGCTCTACACGAAGGACGACAAGGTGTGGCTCGAGCTCGCGCCCGCCGACTTCGACCGCCCGCTCTTCTTCAGCGCGAACCTGGCCAAGGGTCTCGGCGAGAACTTCCTGTTCGGCGGCATGATGGGCTTCGGCGGCTTCGTCGGGCAGTCGCAGATCGTCGCTTTCCACAAGTCGGGGCACAACGTGCAGCTCGTCGCGCTCAACGAGCGCTATTTCGCCAAGCCGCTGACACCGGAGGCGCGCGCGGTCGCCGACTCGTTCTCGGACAGCCTGCTCGCGGCGACGCCGATCGCCTCGCTGCCCGATCCCGAGACCAAGGGCGTGCTTATCGAGCTGTCGACGCTCCTCTTGAACGACATCCCCGGCGCGAACGGCTTCCTCGAGCGCACGTATCGCCAGCCATACGCGTTCGACGCCCGCAACTCGTCGGTCACGGCGACGCACGACACCGAGGACCAGGTCAGCGTCGCGGTCGACGCGCACTACGCGCTCGCGCGTGTCGTACAGCCGCCGCCGCCGCCGTCGACCGCGCACTACACGCCGCCGCCGGCGACGCTGCCGGACATCCGCAGCCTCTTTCTCGGCTACTACTACAACTTCGCCAAGCTCCCCGACGAGCCGATGCATCCGCGCATGGCCGACCCGCGGATCGGCTACTTCACGACGACGCGCTACGACTATTCGAACGACAACCCGCTGACGCCGCGCCAGAACTACGTCAAGCGCTGGCGCCTCGAGAAGAAGGACCCGTCCGCGGCGCTGTCGGAGCCGAAGAAGCCGATCGTGTTCTGGCTCGACCGCAACATCCCGGTGGAGTACCGCGACACGGTGATCGCCGGCGTGCTCGAATGGAACAAGGCGTTCGAGAAGATCGGCTTCAGGAACGCCGTCGAGGCGAAGGTCCAGCCCGACGACGCCGACTTCGACACGATGGACGCCCGCCACGCGTCGATCCGCTGGATCGCCACCGCGCGGCCGATCTTCGGCGGCATCGGCCCCTCGCAGGTCGACCCGCGCACCGGCGAGATCCTCGACGCCGACATCTCGATCGACCCGGTGCGCATCCGCAATCGCCGCGCCGCGCATGCCGACCTCCTGCGCGACGACGTCACGCCGCAGGCCGACACGATGTTCCCGCAGTGGCTGTGCGCGCGCCAGGCGTTCGCCGAGCAGGAGGAGGGCTTCGCGCTCGACCTGCTCGAGGCGCGCGGCGACATCGAGCCGGGCAGCCCCGCCGAGCAGAAGTTCATCCTCGCCGACCTGAAGGACGTCGTCATGCACGAGGTCGGCCATGCGCTCGGCCTCACCCACAACTTCCGCGCGTCGACGGTGTACACGCAGGCCGAGCTCGACGACGCCGAGTTCACCCGCACGCACGGCATCGCCGGGTCGGTGATGGAATACAACGCGATCAACCTCGCGCTGCCGGGCGAGCACCAGGGCGCTTACTCGATGACCACGCTGGGGCCCTACGACTACTGGGCGATCGAGTACGGCTACCGCGAGGTCGCCGCCGCCGACGAGAAGGCGACGCTCGAGAAGATCGCGTCGCGCAGCACCGAGCCCTTGCTCGCCTACGCGTTCGACGAGGAATCGTCGCTCGGCGTCGATCCCGACGCCGCCGTCGGCGACCTGTCGAGCGACCCGCTCGCGTTCGCGCACCGCCGCATCGAGCTCGCCGACGAGCTGTGGGAGCGCTGGCAGGAGCGCGACCTTCCCGCCGGCGACAGCCTGTCTCGCTACCGGCGCAACATGACGCGCGGGCTCGCGTCGATGCGCATCGCGGGCCTCGCCGCGGCGCGCTACGTCGGCGGCGTATCGATGCTGCGCGATACGGCCGGGTCCGGCCGCACGCCGCTCAACCCGGTGCCGCCGCAGCGCCAGCGCGACGCGCTGAAGCTGATCGAGAAGGGCGTCTTCAGCGCCGACAGCTTCAAGTTCCACCCGGCGTTCCTGCGCAAGCTGTCGACCGACTGGCTCGACCGCAACGACTCGTACGACGTCGGCCTGACGACGCCCGGCTTCGACTACTCGCTGCCCTCGCAGGTCTTGATCGTGCAGCGCGCAGTACTGAACCAGGTGCTGTCGGACAGCGTCGCGCAGCGCCTGCTCGACAGCGAGTCGGCGGTCGACCGGCCGGCCGAGGCGCTCAAGCTGTCCGAGGTGTACGCCTCGCTGCACGCGGCGATCTTCAGCGAACTGAAGACGGGACACGACATCCCGCTGCTGCGCCGAAACCTGCAGCGCGAGTACATCGCGCACATCACGCGCCAGGTCCTGCGGCCGGTGCTCGGGATGCCGGCCGACGCGCGCGCGATCGCACGTGCCGACGCGAAGAGCCTGCGCCGCGAGATGGCGGCGGCGATGGGCAGGCCCGGCTACTCGGCGGAAGCGCGCGCGCATCTGGCCGAGTCGATCGAGACCCTCGACGAGGCGCTCAAGGCG
>JAICUU010000278.1 GCA_025935675.1 Burkholderiales bacterium | reverse complement strand
GGCGTGCTGCCGAGGCGCGTCGCGTATTGCAGCACGCCGTCGCCGTTGCGGTCCTTCGACGCGTATTCCTTCTGCGCATCGAGATACGCGTGCATCACGTAGATCGCGTTGATCTCGTTCGCGCCGATGCGGCGATTGACGATCTCGTCCTCGCCCTCCTCGGTCGCGAAACGCCAGCGGTCCTTGACCTTCACCAGCGGAATCGGCAGCGGCCACGCCTGGTCGCCCATCAGCAGCGTGCGCTTGTCCGGGCCGTTTTCCTCGAGCAGGTGATAGGTCTGCATCGCCGCGGCGGCCTTGGCGCGCCCAGCCGAATTCGCCGCCTTGTCGGGCGTCACGACCAGGTCCTTGTGCTCGTCGCCGAAGATCGCGATCAGCGCCGCGTCGTCGTCGGCCTTCAGTGCCGCCATCAACGCGTCGACCGCCTCGTTGGGCGTCGCGAACGTCTTCTGCTCGGCCGCCGAAGCGACGAGCGGAACGGCGAGCAGCAGCGCCAGGGTGAAACGCAGGATCGTGGTGGCCGCGCGCATGACGGGCATGGCGATCGCTTTCGACAGGGTTGCGGAAGTCATCGGTTGTCCCTCCTAGCGACGGCCGCCGCCGCCACGCCCGCCACCACCACCACCGCGGGCCCCGCCGCCACCGCCGCCGCCACGCGATGCGCCGCTCGAGCGACCGCTGCTCGACATCGAGCTGCGGCTCGATGCACCGCGCGAGCTGTCGGCGCGTGCAGCGCTGCCCGACCCGTAGCCGCCGAACGCATCCCCGCGCCCGGCACTGCCGCCGCCACCACCGGTGCGCGTGGCCGCGCCAGCCGTACTCCCCGCGCCCGGCTGATTGCGTCCGCCACCACCCTGCCCCATCGCGCCGCCCCCACCCTGCGATGGACGCGCTCCACCGCCTGCGCCACCGCCATATCCGCCACCCCCGCGTGAATCACCGACGCGCCCCGACGTTTGCGCGGAACGTCCGGTCGTGCCGCTTCCACTTCTCACCTGCCCGGGCTTCTTGTCGGACTTCCACGCGGTGCTGCCGCCCTGCGAAGGCCGCTGCCCGCGATTGTTGCTGTTGCGGTCGCCGGTGTTGATGTTGGTGTTGCGGTTGATGTTGATTTCGTTGTTGCCGCCCCAGCCGTAGCGGCCGCCGTTCCAGGCCGCGCCGATGGCGGCGCCCCAGATCAGTCCCGACGCGAACGCCGCGCCGGGCGGGTAGGGGTAGTAGTAACTGGGATACGGCGTCGGGTAGTAGCCCCAGGCCGGCACGCCATAGGTGACGACCGTCGTCGGGTTGTATTGCGGCACGTAGATCACCTGCGGATCGGCCGGCACGATCTTGATGACTTCCTTCTCGACCTCGACGACCTGCTTGTCGTCGGTTTTGAGATTCCCCGCCGACTGCGCCTTGCGGCGGAACGCCTGCACGGCGTCGAGCACCGCGCTCTGGTTGGCGACCACCGCCTCGCCGAGGTCCGACGTCCAGTCGAGGTCGTTGCTCATCATCGTGACGACGTCCGGATAGTTGAGCAGCGTCTTCACCGCATCGTCCCAGTTGTCGTCGAGCGGCACCTTCGGATCCTGCTTGCGCTTCTGCAGGAACCGGTCGGCCTGGACGATCTGCAGCGGATTGGTCGACGCCGGCAGGATGACGGTGACGAGATCGTCGGGATAGAGCGCGATCCGGCCGACCAGCGCCTCCAGCGCCTCGGGCGAAGGCGCCTGCGCGGCGTTGCCGGAAGCGGCGGGCGCCTGCGCGGCGACAGGAGCCGCGCCGATCAGCGAGCCGCAGGCGGCGATCGCGACGAACAGCATCAACGCCGGCCGGTACAGTCGCAGGGGTCCGATCCTCATCCTTGCCTCCGCTCGTGGCGATTCGCGGGTGACGCGCTCGATGCCGGACCGACACGTCATGCGGATGCAAAGCCGTCGCAACATTTCGATCGGCGTGCAGCGGGACCTGGCGGTGTCGGCTATCGCGCGGCCGCCGCCATTCTAGCCACGTTCAAAGGAGCCGAACTATCGTCTTTCTCGACATTCGGTGCGGCGATCACGGCGCCGCCGAGGCAGGTTTCGCCGTCGTAGACGACGAGGTATTGGCCGGGCGTCGGCGCCCATTGCGGCGCGACGAACACGGCGTGCAGGCGCATGCCGTCGCGGGTCAGCGTGCAGGGCGCGTCGGGCATCCGGTAGCGGGTCTTGGCGGCCAGCCGCGCCGGCAGCGTCGGCGGTGCGCCGGCGATCCAGTGCGCGTCGAAGGCATCGACTTCGCGGCGATGCAGCGCAGGATGCGCGTGTCCCTGGACGACGACGAGGCGATTGCCGGCGAGGTCCTTGCCCGCGACGAACCATGCGCCGTCCTGCGCCGACTTGACGCCGCCGATCCGCAGGCCCTGGCGCTGGCCGAGCGTGTAGTACGCGAGCCCCATGTGCTCGCCGACGACCCGGCCGGCGGCGGTGACGATCGGCCCCGGCGTGCGCGGCAGGTAGCGCGCCAGGAAGTCGCGGAACGGCCGCTCGCCGATGAAGCAGATGCCGGTCGAATCCTTTTTCGCCCACGTCGGGATGCCGACGCGCCTGGCCAGTGCGCGCACGTCGCGCTTGTGAAGGTCGCCGAGCGGGAACATCACCGGCGCGAGCTGCGCCTGCGTCAGCCGGTGCAGGAAATAGCTCTGGTCCTTGCCGTGATCGACGGCCTTCAGGAGCTCGACGCGGCTGCCGGCGTTGCGCACCCGTGCGTAGTGCCCAGTGGCGATGCGATCGGCGCCGAGCGTGCGCGCATGCTCGAGGAACGCGGCGAACTTGATCTCGCTGTTGCAGAGGACGTCGGGATTGGGCGTGCGGCCCGCGCGATAGTCGGCGAGGAAGTGCGCGAACACGCGCTCGCGATATTCGCGCGCGAAGTTGACCGCGTCGAGGTCGATGCCGATCACGTCGGCGACCGCCGCGGCATCGACCAGGTCGACGCGCGACGTGCAGTATTCCTCGCTGTCGTCGTCCTCCCAGTTCTTCATGAACACGCCGACGACGTCGTGTCCCTGCTCCTTCAGGAGCCACGCCGCGACCGAGGAGTCGACACCACCCGACAGGCCGACGACCACGCGCAGGCGCTTCGTCACGTCGTTGCGCTCCGCGGCGCGATACGCGCCGGCGTCATGCGAAATCGCCGAGCGTGGCGATGCAGTCGAGCGGCATCCGCCGCCCGGCGAGGTAGTCGTCGACGCAGCGCATCACCAGCGGCGTGCGATGGCGCGCGAGGCACGCGCGCATCTCGGCGGCCGTCATCCACAGCGCGCGCACGATGCCGTCGTCGAGCGCACGCGCGGTCTCCTGCACGCGCGCCGTCGCGGCGAACGAGAAGCGCAGGTACGCGCGCCGGCTGTCGGGCGGCTGCCACAGGTAGATGCCGACGAGCCCCGTCACCTCGACGCGCCACGCGCTTTCCTCGAGCGTCTCGCGGATCGCGCCCGCCTCGAGCGTCTCGCCGGCCTCGAGATGGCCCGCCGGCTGGTTGAGGCGCAGGCCGCCACGCGTGCGCTCCTCGACGAGCAGGAAACGCCCGTCGCGCTCGACGATCGTCGCGACGCTCACCGCGGGGCGCTGCCTCGTGATCGTGGTCATCGGTTCTCCAATGAAAAAGGCAGGGCGGCGCCCTGCCTTCTTCGCCAGCCGGCCGTCGCAATGCTTACGGCTTGGAGGCCTTCTGCATCGCGCTGTCGGCCGCCGGCGTGCCCATCTTCGGCGCCGCCTTCTTGGTCGCGCTGTCGGCCTTCGACATGGCGGCGTTGGTCTCGGCCTGCTTGGCGGTGGTCGCGCCGGTGTTGGCGTTCGCGGCCGTGCTGGTCGACTCGTGCGCCATCGCCTGCTTTTCCTTCTTCGACTTCTTCGCCTTCGCGTGCTTCTTGCTCTTGGTGACGTTCTTCTGCGCTTCGGCCGCCTTCATGTCGGCGGTC
>JAICUU010000045.1 GCA_025935675.1 Burkholderiales bacterium | reverse complement strand
TCGTGCTCGCTCGGGATGGCCTCGCCAGGCTTCCATTCGCCGGCGTCGAGCTGCGCGACCAGGAGCGCACGGATCTGCAGGTACAGCGGCTGGTAGCTCGGCTGCCGATGGGCCGATGCCTGCGGTGGCGATTGTCCTCTGTCTTGCATAAGACATATGATAGAAGAATGGATTGACAGCGCGCAAGCGCTGCGACTATGATTGCTGCACCGCGCTAAACGGCGCCGCTCCATGGGCGGTGCCATCCCCGCCGCGACGCGGGGGCGCCCTCACCGATCGTTTCGACGCAACCGACCCCGGAGTCAACCTCGATGAAACCTCCCGTCCGCGTCGCCGTCACCGGCGCTGCCGGCCAGATCGGCTACAGCCTCCTCTTTCGCATCGCCTCCGGCGAAATGCTCGGCCGCGACCAGCCGGTGATCCTGCAGCTCCTCGAGCTGCCGATCGACAAGGCGCAGGCCGCGCTCAAGGGCGTGATGATGGAGCTCGAGGACTGTGCGTTCCCGCTCGTCGCCGGCATGCAAGGCTCCGCCGATCCCAAGGTCGCGTTCAAGGACGCCGACGTCGCGATGCTGGTCGGCGCGCGCCCGCGCGGGCCCGGGATGGAGCGCAAGGACCTTTTGCTCGAGAACGCCAAGATCTTCATCGAGCAGGGCAAGGCGCTCGACGCCGTCGCTTCCCGCGGCATCAAGGTGCTGGTCGTCGGCAACCCCGCCAATACCAACGCGTACATCGCGATGAAGTCGGCGCCGTCGCTGCCGAAGACGAGCTTCACGGCGATGATGCGCCTCGACCACAATCGCGCGGTGGGCCAGCTCGCCAAGAAGGCGAACGTGCCGGTGGGCTCCGTCGAGAAGGTCGTCGTCTGGGGCAACCACTCGCCGACGATGTACGCCGACTACCGCTTCGCGACGTCCAACGGCAAGTCGATCAAGGACCTGATCCACGACGAGAACTGGAATCGCAACGAGTTCCTGCCGACCGTGGGCAAGCGCGGCGCCGCGATCATCGAGGCGCGCGGCCTGTCGTCCGCGGCCTCCGCGGCCAACGCGGCGATCGACCACATCCACGATTGGCTGCTCGGCAGCAACGGCAAGTGGGTGACGATGGGCATCGCGTCCGACGGCAGCTACGCCATCCCCGCCGACATCGTCTACGGCGTGCCGGTGACCACGACCGCCGGCGGCGCGTACACGCGCATCAAGGACCTGCCGATCGACGATTTCTCGCGCGAGCGCATGAACGCGACGCTGAAGGAGCTCGAGGAGGAGCGCGCCGGCGTCGCCAGCCTGCTCGGCTGACCGGGGTCGCGCGATGCCCGCTTCCACGCCCGGCCATCGGTTCCGCGAGGCGCTCGCCACCGAGCGGCCGTTGCAGGTGCCCGGCGCCATCTGCGCCTACCACGCGATCCTCGCCGAGAAGTCGGGCTTCAAAGCGCTGTACCTGTCGGGCGGCGGCGTTGCCGCCGGCTCGCTCGGCATGCCGGACCTCGGCATCAGCAACCTCGACGACGTGCTGATCGACGTGCGCCGCATCACCGACGCGTCGTCGCTGCCGTTGCTTGTCGACGTCGACACGGGCTTCGGCGCGTCGGCGTTCAACGTCGCGCGCACCGTGCGCTCGCTCATCAAGGCGGGCGCGGCGGCGATGCACATCGAGGACCAGGTCGGTGCCAAGCGCTGCGGCCATCGCCCCAACAAGGCGATCGTCCCCGAGGACGAGATGGTCGACCGCATCAAGGCGGCGGTCGATGCGCGCAGCGACGCGAGCTTCGTCGTCATGGCGCGCACCGACGCGCTCGCGGTCGAGGGCCTCGACGCGGCGCTCGACCGAGCGCGCGCCTGCGTCGACGCCGGCGCCGACATGATCTTTCCCGAGGCCGTCACCGACCTCCCTACCTATCGCCGCTTCGTCGACGCGGTGAAGGCGCCGGTGCTCGCCAACATCACCGAGTTCGGCGCAACGCCTCTTTTCACGCTCGACGAGCTCGCCGGCGCGGGCGTCGCCATCGCGCTCTATCCGCTGTCGGCATTCCGCGCGATGAACGCGGCGGCGCTCAACGTCTACCGGCACCTGCGCAGCGACGGCACGCAGAAGGCCGTCGTCGACACGATGCAGACGCGCGCCGATCTCTACGACTACCTCGGCTATCACGCGTACGAGCAGAAGCTCGACGCGCTGTTCGCCAAGGGCCGCGGCTAGCGCGCCGCCACCAGGAATTCCCGCATGAACGACGCCCCAGCACCCGCACCCAAGCCCAAGAAATCGGTCGCGCTGTCCGGCGTCGTCGCCGGCAACACGGCGATCTGCACGGTCGGCCGCAGCGGCAACGACCTCCACTATCGCGGCTACGACATCCTCGACATCGCCGAGCAATGCGAGTTCGAGGAGATCGCGCACCTGCTGGTGCACGGCACGCTGCCCAACCGCGCCGAGCTTGCCGCGTACAAGCGCAAGCTTCGCGCGATGCGCGGCCTGCCGGCCACCGTGCAGGACGTGCTCGAGGCGCTGCCGGCGGCCGCGCATCCGATGGACGTGATGCGCACCGGCGTCTCGGCGCTCGGCGCGACGCTGCCCGAAGGCGATCGCCACGACGCGGCCGGCGCGCGCGACATCGCCGACCGGCTGCTCGCGTCGCTCGGCTCGATGCTCTGCTACTGGTACCACGCGAGCCACAATGGCCGGGTCGTCGACGTCGAGACCGACGACGACTCGATCGGCGGCCATTTCCTCACCCTGCTGCACGACCGCCCGCCCTCGCCCGCCGCCGTGCGCGCGATGCACACGTCGCTCAATCTGTACGCCGAGCACGAGTTCAACGCGTCGACGTTCACCGCGCGCGTGGTCGCCGGGACCGGCTCCGACCTCTACTCGTGCATCGCCGCGGCGATCGGCGCGCTGCGCGGCCCCAAGCACGGCGGCGCCAACGAGTTCTCGTTCGAGGTGCAGAAGCGCTATCCGACGCCCGACGAGGCCGAGGCCGACATCCGCGCGCGCGTCGCCGCGAAGGAGGTCATCATCGGCTTCGGCCACCCCGTGTACACGAGCGGCGACCCGCGCAACCGGATCATCCGCGACGTCGCGCGCAAGCTCTCGCACGACGCCGGCGACATGCACATGTTCGAGATCGCCGAGCGCATCGAGCGCGTGATGGACGACGCCAGGAAGATGTTCGCCAACCTCGACTGGTACTCGGCGGTCAGCTATCACCAGCTCGGCGTGCCGACCGCGATGTTCACGCCGCTGTTCGTCATCTCGCGCACGGCCGGCTGGTCGGCGCACGTGATCGAGCAGCGCGAGGACGGCAAGATCATCCGCCCTTCCGCGAACTACACCGGCCCGGACGACCGCGCGTTCGTGCCGCTCGACAAGCGCCCCTGACATGTCTGCCCCGATCTCCAACGTGCGCCCGCCGGTCGACGGCGTCATCCGCGACATCGCCGAATACGCGCTCGATTTCCGCATCGAGAGCCAGGAGGCGTACGAGACCGCGCGTTACTGCCTGATCGACACGCTGGGCTGCGGCTTCGAGGCGCTCGAATACCCTGCGTGCACCAAGCTCCTGGGGCCGATCGTGCCCGGCACCGTCGTGCCGAACGGCGCGCGCGTGCCCGGCACGCCGTACGTGCTCGATCCCGTGCAGGCGGCGTTCAACATCGGCGCGATGATCCGCTGGCTCGACTTCAACGACACGTGGCTCGCCGCCGAATGGGGGCACCCATCCGACAACCTCGGCGGCATCCTCGCCACCGCCGACTGGCTCGCCGTCAACGCCGTGGCCAAGGGTACGACACCGCCGACGATGCGCGACGTCCTGACGGCGATGATCAAGGCGCACGAGATCCAGGGCTGTATCGCGCTCGAGAACTCGTTCAACAAGGTGGGCCTCGACCACGTCGTCCTGGTCAAGGTCGCGTCCACGGCGGTGGTCGCGGCGACGCTCGGTCTTTCGCGCGAGGAAATCGAGAACGCGGTGTCTCTTGCGTTCGTCGACGGACAGTCGCTGCGCACCTACCGTCATGCGCCCAACACCGGCTCGCGCAAGAGCTGGGCGGCGGGCGACGCGACGTCGCGCGCGGTGCGCCTCGCGTTGATCGCGAAAACCGGCGAGATGGGCTACCCGTCGGTGCTGACGGCCAGGACCTGGGGCTTCTACGACGTGTCGTTCAAGGGCCAGCCGTTCCGATTCCAGAGGCCGTACGGCAGCTACGTGATGGAGAACGTGCTGTTCAAGATCAGCTTCCCCGCCGAGTTCCACTCGCAGACGGCGGTCGAGGCGGCGATGACGATCAACGGCGAGCTCGGCAAGCGCGGCAAGACCGCCGCCGACATCCGCAAGATCACCATTCGCACGCACGAGGCGTGCATCCGCATCATCGACAAGAAGGGCCCGCTCGCCAACCCGGCCGACCGCGATCACTGCATCCAGTACATGGTCGCCGTGCCGACCCTGTTCGGCCGCCTCACCGCGGCCGACTACGAGGACAACGTGGCGGCCGACCCGCGGATCGACGCGCTGCGCGAGCGGATCGTGTGCGTCGAGGATCCCGCGTTCACGCGCGACTACCACGACCCCGCCAAGCGCTCGATCGCCAACGCGCTGACCGTCGAGTTCAACGACGGCAGCAAAATGCCCGAGATCGTCGTCGAGTACCCGATCGGCCACAAGCGCCGCCGCGCCGAAGGCATGCCGGTGCTCGTCGAGAAGTTCCGCCGCAACCTCGCGCGCCGCTTCGCGGCGAAGCAGCAGCACGCGATCCTCGACGTCGCCCTCGACGCCGAGCGCCTCGCGGCGATGCCCGTCAACGCGTTCGTGGACCTGATGGTCCCGTGATGCAACAAGGAACGACAACATGAGCCACAACCTCTTCGACACGCGCAAGACGCTGACCACCGCGCCCGGCACCACGCGCGCCTACTATTCGCTGCCCGCGCTCGAGGCGGCCGGCATCGGCAAGGTGTCGCGCCTGCCCGTCAGCATCCGCCTCGTGCTGGAGAGCGTGCTGCGCAACTGCGACGGCAAGAAGGTCACCGAGCAGCACGTGCGCGCGCTCGCCAACTGGGCGCCGACCGGCGAGCGCACCGAGGAGATTCCCTTCGTCGTCGCCCGCGTCGTGCTGCAGGACTTCACCGGCGTGCCGCTGCTCGCCGATCTCGCGGCGATGCGCAACGTCACGCGCGACCTGGGCCACGACCCGAAGACCATCGAGCCGCTGGTGCCGGTCGACCTCGTCGTCGACCACTCGGTGATGATCGACAGCTACGGCAACAAGAACGCGCTCGACCTCAACATGAAGATCGAGTTCGCGCGCAACGCCGAGCGCTACCAGTTCATGAAATGGGGCATGCAGGCGTTCGACACGTTCAAGGTCGTGCCGCCCGGCATCGGCATCGTCCACCAGGTGAACCTCGAGTACCTCGCGCGCGGCGTCCACGACAAGGACGGCGTGCTCTACCCCGACACGCTGGTCGGCACCGACAGCCATACGACGATGATCAACGCGATCGGCGTCGTCGGCTGGGGCGTCGGCGGCATCGAGGCCGAGGCCGGGATGCTCGGACAGCCGGTGTATTTCCTGACGCCCGACGTCGTCGGCGTGGAGCTGAAGGGCGCGCTCGCGGAGGGCATCACCGCCACCGACCTCGTGCTCACCGTCACCGAGATGCTGCG
The DNA here is from genome assembly GCA_025935675.1 of Burkholderiales bacterium. Taxonomy (GTDB): domain Bacteria; phylum Pseudomonadota; class Gammaproteobacteria; order Burkholderiales; family Casimicrobiaceae; genus VBCG01. Next base: position 12,526 of record JAICUU010000045.1, on the reverse strand, counting down.
CAAGGAGAAGGTCGTCGGCAAGTTCGTCGAATTCTTCGGCGAGGGCACGGCGTCGCTGTCGGTGCCCGACCGCGCGACGATCGCCAACATGTCGCCGGAGTATGGCGCGACGATGGGCTTCTTTCCCGTCGACGACGCCACCGTCGACTACCTCGAGTCCACCGGTCGCACCGACGCCGAGGTCGCGGCGTTCACCGCCTACTTCAAGGCGCAGAACCTGTACGGCATGCCGCGCGCGGGCGACATCGACTACACGCGCGTGCTGTCCCTCGACCTCGCGACGGTCAAGACGTCGCTCGCGGGACCGAAGCGACCGCAGGACCGCATCGAGCTCGGCAAGCTCAAGGAGACGTTCATCTCGCTCTTCTCGAAGCCGGTCGCCGAGAACGGCTTCGCGCGCAAGCCCGACGACCTCGGGCGCCGCTTCCACGTGCCGTGGAGCGGCGGCGAGCGCATGCCCGACAACCAGACGCTCAACGGCAAGGCGGCGCCGCGCGACGTCGCGGAGATGGTCGACAACCGGCCGACGCCCGATCGTATCGCCGCGCCGCCGCGCGTGGCGTCAGTCGATCTCGGCTCCGGTGACGTGCTGATCGCCGCGATCACCTCGTGCACCAACACGTCGAACCCGAGCGTGCTGCTCGCCGCGGGCCTGCTCGCGAAGAAGGCCGTCGAGAAGGGCCTCACCGTAAAGCCGCACGTCAAGACTTCCCTCGCCCCGGGCTCGCGCGTCGTCACCGACTACCTGACCAAGACCGGCCTTTTGCCGTATCTCGAGAAGCTCGGCTTCTTCGTGTCGGCATACGGCTGCACGACGTGCATCGGCAACGCCGGGGACCTCACACCCGAGTTCAACGAGGCGATCGTCACCAACGACCTCGTGTGCGCGGCGGTGCTTTCCGGCAACCGCAATTTCGAAGCCCGCATCCACCCGAACATCAAGGCGAACTTCCTCGCCTCGCCGCCGCTGGTCGTCGCGTACGCGATCGCCGGCACCGTGCTCAAGGACTTCACCAAGGAGCCGCTCGGCCAGGGCCGCGACGGTCCCGTGTTGCTGAAGGACATCTGGCCGACGTCGCACGAGATCGCGGCGCTTCTCAACTACGCGCGCGACCCGTCGACCTTCCGCAAGCTCTACAGCGATCTCGCCAACGCCAATCCGATGTGGGGCACGATCCAGGGCAGCGAAGGCCAGGTATACGACTGGCCGACGTCGACATACATCGCGATGCCGCCGTTCTTCGAGGGCTTCGCGATGCAACCCGCGCCCACCGGCGACATCAACGACGCTCGCGTGCTCGGCATCTTCGGCGACTCGGTGACCACCGACCACATCTCGCCGGCGGGCTCGATCAAGCCGACGTCACCCGCGGGCCTCTACCTTCAGGAGAAGGACGTCTCGGTGCCCGACTTCAACAGCTACGGCTCGCGCCGCGGCAACCACGAGGTGATGATGCGCGGCACGTTCGCCAACGTGCGCATCAAGAACCTGATGCTGCCGGGCCGCGCCGACGGCTCGCGCGAGGAAGGCGGCGTCACGCTGTTCCAGCCGTCGGGCGAGAAGCTGCCGATCTACGACGCCGCGATGCGCTATGTCGCGCAGGGCACGCCGACGGTCGTGTTCGGCGGCGAGGAATACGGCACCGGCAGCTCGCGCGACTGGGCGGCGAAGGGCACGCAGCTCCTCGGTGTCAAGGCGGTGATCGCGCGAAGCTTCGAGCGCATCCACCGCTCGAACCTCGTCGGCATGGGCGTGCTGCCGCTGCAGTTCAAGGGCGAGCACAGCGTCGCCTCGCTCGGCATCAAGGGTGACGAGACGTTCGACATCGTGGTGCCGAAGGCGATCCATCCCCAGCAGGACCTCGAGGTCAGGGTCACGCGCAAGGATGGCTCGACGTTCGCGTTCCCCGTGCTATGCCGGATCGACACGCCGATCGAGATCGACTACTACCGCCACGGCGGCATCCTGCCCTTCGTGCTGCGCGAGCTGATCGCCGCGTGAGGCCCAGCGGCACCTGACATCAGTTGGCAAGCGAGTCGCCCATAGGCACCGGCGCGCCGCCGCAAGCGGCGCGCCATCCGCTCGCGCACGCCCTGCCGGCGTTCCTCGCGGCAGGCGCGCTCCTGTCGACGCTCGACGCGACGGCCAAGGTGCTCGTGGTGGACCACGCGCTGCTGCTGGTCGTGTGGGCGCGGTACGCGGGCCAACTCGCCGTCGTCACGCCGTTCGCGTGGCATCGCGGCGGCCACGGGTTCTGGCGCACGCGCCATCCGCGGATCCAGTGGCTGCGCTCCGCGTGCCTCTTCGGCGCCACCGTCTGCTTCTTCGCGGGCCTGCGGTACCTGCCGCTCGCCGAAGCGTCGGCCGTCACGTTCCTCGCGCCGGTCATCATCGTGATGCTGTCGGCGCCGATGCTCGGCGAAAAGCCGACGCGCGCGCGCTGGCTCGCGGTCGCCGCCGGCTTCACCGGCGTACTGATCCTGCTGCGTCCCGGCTCGGCGGTATTCAGCCCGGCGGCCATCCTGCTCGTCATCGCCGCGGGGTGCAACGCCCTCTACCAGGTGTTCACGCGGATGCTGCAGGACGACTCACCGTACACGACGCTTTTCTACAGCGCCGTCGTCGGTACGCTGGTGACGACCGTTGCGTTGCCATGGATCGAGATCGACAACCTGTCGCTGCGCTCGCTCGGGCTGTTCGCGGTCGCCGGCCTGTGCGCCGGCCTCGGCCACCACCTGATGATCACCGCGTACCTGCGCGCGCCGGCCTCGATGCTGACGCCGTTCACTTATTTGCAGATGCTGTGGGCAACCGCCTACGGCTTCGTGCTGTTCGCGCACCTCCCCGACGGATGGTCGTTTGCCGGCATGGCCATCGTCGTCGCGGGTGGCGTGATGCTCGCGCGCGCCGAGAGGCGCAACGTCGTCATGCCGATCAAGCCGTTGCCGGCAATCGAGCCGTTGTGAAGCTGTACAATCTTGCGCGCGCGCAAATGGCGCGCCCCCCGTCACCCTACACAGAGAGGAGCATTACCATGCAATTGCGTACGATGGCCACGTTGGTGGCCCTGGCCCTTGCCGCGTCGTTGGCGGCATGCGGACAGGACGCCAACCAGGCGGCCAAGGACGCCGCCACGAAGGCCGCCGACGCGGCAAAGGACGCCGCCAAGGCAACGCAGGACGCGGCGAAGGCCACGGCCGACGCGACCAAGGACGCGGCGAACAAGGCCGCCGACGCGACCAAGGACGCCGCCGCGCAAGCGACCGCGGCTGCCAAGGACGCCGCCGACGCAACCAAGGACGCCGCCGCCAAGGCCGCTGACGCGACAAAGGACGCAGCGGACGCGAGCAAGGCCGCCGCCGACAAGGCCGTGCAAGACGCCAAGGACGCCGCGAAGAAGTAGCGATCGCGGTTCAGGACGCGGGACGGCCGCAGCGAATTCGCTGCGGCCGTTTTGTTTCGCGCGGTCGCGTTGCCGCGTCGAACGCGACGGCGAGCCGCTACTTCGAAGGCGCGTGCCGCGCGATCCACCGCGTCAGCGGCTTCCACTGCTCCCAGTCCTGCTCGGCGCGCGAGCGCGGCAGGTCGAAGATGCTGGCGCCGTCGCGGGCGCAATAGACATACACCTGCGTGACGCGCAGTTGCGCGACGACCGGGAAGCCGGTCGATTTCATGAACTCGTCGAGGTCCGCGCTCGAATGCGTGCGCGAGTCGACGCGCATGCCGACGAGGCCGGTGGAAAGATCGCCCTGCTTCACCGCCTTGTACTCCGCGATCTTCGTCAGGAAGCGCGCGGTCGCTGCCATGTCGAGCACCGACGGCGTTACAGGAATCAGCAGGATGTCGGCCGCCTTGACGGCATCGCGCAGGTCGTCGCCGTGCACGCCGGCCGCGCTGTCGACGACACGCCATGCCGGCGCCTCGCCTTTCTTCGCGTGCTGCGCGTCGTCGGCGCTCATCACCTTGGGAAACAGCGCGGGACGGCGTGACAGCCAGAACGCCGACGACTGCTGCGGGTCGCGGTCCTCCAGCACCACGCGCTGGCGCTTGCCGGCGAGCCACCCGGCGATGTTGGTCGCCAGCGTCGTCTTGCCGCTGCCGCCCTTGGGATTCGCGACCAGGATCGTCTGCATTGCGCCCACCCCCTTTTGTCGGATTGCGCGCATGTTAGCGAAACCGCGACCATCGCGCTTGGCATGCGCCTTGCAACACCTGTTACCGGCCCGCGCGCGCTGGGGGGACGTGCGACGGCCGACGTGCATTTTTCCCCTCCGAGGGCGCGATCCGCCCGATGACAATACGGCGAGGAATCATGGCCTTCGACCCCTCCACGCTGCTGTCGCGCACGGGCGCCGGCGACGCCGAGCTTCGCACCCCGCAAAACGGGCTGTCGCTCGCGCAGCGCAAGCTTCTGACGCTCCTCGAACAGCCGCAGGCGCTCGAGGAATTCGCGGCGGGCCATGGCATCGACGCCGGGCGCCTCGAGCGCGACCTCGCCAAGCTCGTCGCGCTCGACCTCGTCGCCGTCAACGGCGAGACGTCCGCGCCCGAAGCCACGACCGTCGTGCTGGGCGGCCTGCGCGCCCCTTCGTCGCTCGTGCGCCTCGCCTTCATCCCGGCACTCGTCGTCATGGGGGGAATCGGGTACTTCGTCGTCATGCCGATGCTCGCGCCCAAGCCGGCGCCCGCCGCGCTGGCGGCGCCGCTCGCGGCCTCGGGCCCGTCGACCATTGCCGTTGCCGCGGCGCCCGCGCCGCCGCCCGTCGCGGTCCCGGCCGTCGTGCCGATCGTCGTCCCGCTGCAGGCGCCCCCCGCGGCGCCACCGACGCCTGCAGCGCATGCCGCGCCGCCGGTGGCACCGACGCCTGCCGTCGCGAGCGTTGCCGAGCCGAAGGCCGTCCGTTCGACCGAGCCGGAAACCACGGCCGAGCCGAAGCCCCTGGCCACGCCCTCCGATCGCCGCCACGAGGAGCCGAGCCGCGCCATGGCCGCGGCCGATGCAGCGACGCCGCACGCACCCGCACGTACGAATGCAACGCCCATCGTGCCCGCATCGCCACCACCCACGCCGGCGCCATCGACCGCGGCTGCCGCGTCGCCGAACGGCGCGGCGGCGGCGCCGACCATCGTGGCGGCGGTAACACCTCCGCACGGGGTCGCGGCCGCCGCCGTACCGGCCAACGGGCACGCTGCAGATCCGGGTCCCGCACCGGCGAAGCCCGCGACGCAGCCATCCAGGGCCGCCGCAAGCGAGCCGACCAAGCTTGCGATGGCGGCGCCATCCGCCGCCGACGCCCATCCTCCCGCCGCGGTGAAGCTTCTCCCGGTCGCGCGACAGGATCCCGAATTCCCGCGCGAGGCGATCGTCCGCGGCATCGCCAACGGCGACGTCAAGGCGCGCCTTGCGATCGACGGCGCGGGCAAGGTCACGTCGGTCGACATCGTCGATGCGCGTCCTGCGCGGGTATTCGACCGGGCCGTCCGCGACGCGCTGTCGCACTGGTCGTTCCCCGCCGGCGCAAGCGGGCGCAGCACCGAGGTGGAGATCGCGTTCCGCCGCGATTAGCGCCGCCGTCATCCCTGCCAGCGCCCCCCGTCGTCCCCGCGAAGGCGGGGATCCAGCCCTGGCGCCTACTCGGAGGTTACGGCTGGATTCCCGATTTCGCGGGAATGGCGGCCGTTTGCGGGTTATATCGTGTGACGATCCAATTGGACGACGGGGCGACAGGTTCGCCGCGCGTGACCGGGCGCTAAAATCGCGCCCATGAGCGAAACACCGGCCGACACCGTCCTGGGCGAACCGTCCGCAGCACCCCTCGCGGCACCCTCGCGCGCACTCGACCCCCGGCGCGCCGAATTCGAGATCAACAAGCTGCGCAAGCGCCTGCGCCGCCAGGTGGGCGAGGCGATCGCCGATTTCTCGATGATCGGCGAAGGCGACCGCGTGATGGTGTGCCTGTCCGGCGGCAAGGACAGCTACGGGCTCCTCGACATCCTGCTGACGCTGAAGGACGCGGCGCCGGTGCGCTTCGAGGTCGTTGCCGTCAACCTCGACCAGAAGCAGCCCGGCTTCCCGGCGCACGTGCTGCCCGACTACCTCGCCGCGCGCGGCGTGCGCTTCACGATCGCCGAGCAGGACACCTACAGCGTGGTGAAGCGCCTGATCCCCGAAGGCGGCACGATGTGCTCGCTGTGCTCGCGGCTGCGGCGCGGCGTGCTGTACCGCGTCGCCGGCGAGATCGGCGCGACCAGGATCGCGCTCGGCCATCATCGCGACGACATGATGGCGACGTTCTTCCTCAACCTCTTCTACGGCGGACGGCTGAAGACGATGCCGCCGAAGCTCGTCTCCGACGACGGCCGCCACGTCGTCATCCGCCCGCTCGCCTATGTCCGCGAGCGCGACCTCGCGCGCTATGCCGAGGCGATGGCGTTCCCGATCATCCCCTGCAACCTGTGCGGCTCGCAGGAGCACCTGAAGCGTCGCGAGGTCGCGGCGATGCTGCGCGACTGGGAGCGTCGCCATCCCGGGCGCATCGAGTCGATCTTCAAGGCGATGGGCACCGTCGTGCCGACGCACCTGCTCGACCGGCGGCTCAACGACTTCGCGGCGGTGCGTGCAACGGGCGCGGCGGAGACCGACGGCGACATCGCGTTCGATGTCGACCCGGCGTTCGAGTCGTCCGCGCCCGGAGAGACCGTCACGACACTGCTACGACAGGGCAGCGCCGCGCGCGACTGATATCGCGCAAGTCGCCGCCCGTGGCCGCGGCGACGTATCAGGGCGCGAGCCCCGCCCGCTTCACGACATCCGCGTATTTCTGCGCCTCGCTGCGCACGTAGGCCGAGAAATCGGCCGGCGAGCGCGTGTCCGGCTCGACACCGAGCTCGCCGAGCTTCTTGCGCATCGCCGGATCGGCGAGCACCGCGGCAACGTCCTTCGACAGCGTCGCGAGCACCGGCGCGGGCAGCTTGGCCGGCGCGAACACCGCGAACCATGCACCGACTTCGTAGCCCGGCACGCCGCTTTGCGCGACCGTCGGCACGTCGGGCAAAAGCTCGCTGCGCGTCGCGCTCGTCACCGCGAGCGGCCGCAGCCCGCCCTGGCGGATGTGACCGAGCGACGTCGTCACGAGATCGAACATCAGCGGCACCCTTCCTGCGAGCACGTCGGTCAGTGCAGGCGCGCTCCCCCGGTACGGCACGTGCAGCAGCTTGATGCCCGCCGCGTGCGCGAGCATTTCGCCGGCGAGGTGGTTCGACGTGCCCGGCCCGGCGGACGCGTAGCCGATCGCGCCGGGATTCGCCTTCGCCGCCGCGATCACGTCGGCGAGCGAGTGGTACGGCGAGTCGGGCCGCGTCACGAGCACGAACGGGATCGAGCCGATCGGCGCCACCACCGCGAAATCGCGTACCGGGTCGTAGCCGACCTTGGTCATCGCGGGATTGATCGCGTGCGAGCTGACGGTGCCCATGAGCAGCGTGTAACCGTCGGCCGGCGCTTCCGCGACGAAGCGCGCGCCGATCGCGGTGCCCGCGCCGCCGCGGTTCTCGATGATCACGCTCTGGCCGGTCTTCTCCCCGAGCTTTTGCCCAACCGCGCGTGCCAGCACGTCGGCGGATCCGCCCGGCGGATACGGCACGACGAGCGTCAGCGGACGCGAGGGAAAGGTCTCGGCCCCGGCAGGCAGGACCGCGAAGGCAGGCACGACGAGCAGCAGCGACAGCACGGTATTGCGAAGCAATGGGCTCATGGGGCTCCTTGAAATTCTCAAGCGCCGCCCGAAGGCGGCACAGTCGATCAATGCTGCGAAGTCCCGCGCCGGCTGTCCAATACCGATCAGGCCGCAGGCTGATAGCCCGGGCGAATCACGCCGGATTTCTGGCACGCAGCGCGTCCTTCATCGCACGGCGCGCGGTGGCGACGAAGCCGCGCACGATGGGGTTGTCGTTGTCGTCGGCATGCGCGAACGCGAGGCGGTACGTCGGCGGCGATCGCGCGCCGACGATGTCGAGGAACCGCACGTCCTCCATCCGCAACCGGCGCATCGACGCGGGCACCAGCGCGATGCCGAGGCCGCCCGCGACCAGCGTCAGGATCGCCTGCATCTGCGCAGCCTGCTGCGCCACCCGCGGCAGGAAGCCGGCACTGCGGCACGCCGCGAGGAGCGCCGCCACGAAGCCCGCGCCCTCGGCCGCCGGAAACGACACGAACGGCTCCGCCGCGAGCTCGCGCATCCGCACGGAGCGCCGGCGCGCCAGCGCGTGCCCGGCCGAGACCGCGATCACGAACGCCTGGGCCTGCAGGTTCGTGACGACGAGCCCGCGCGCATCGCTGACGGGGCCGACGACGAGCGCGAGGTCGACGTGGCCGTCGCGCAGGTCGGCGATCTGTCGCGACGTCGTCTCCGCGGTCAGCTCGAGCTGCACGTCCGGATAGTCGCGCGTGAACCGCTTGAGGATCGCCGGCAGCACGTCGAGCGCAGCGCTCGGCACAAGCGCGAGGCGCAGCACGCCCTCGAGCCCGGCGCCGACGCGGCGCGCGCGCACCTGCGCCTGCTCGACTTGCTGGAGCAGCCGCCGCACGTCGCGATGGAACGCCTGGCCGGCGGGGGTGAGACGCACGTGATGGCGGCTGCGGTCGAGCAGCGCGGTGCCGACGATCTTCTCGAGGTTCTGCATCGCGACGGACAGCGGCGGCTGCGACATGTGCAGGCGCGCGGCGGCGCGCCGGAAATTGAGCTCCTCGGCGACCGCGACGAACTGGCGCAGCAGGCGGAGTTCCAGCACCGCAAGCCTCCGTGGCGCATGGGCGGGGCGCGCGTCGATATACGCCGCGCGAATGACCGATTATCGCAAATAGTATTGGATGTATCAGCGCCGTTCGCAGACAATGCCCCGCAACCGCTTCCGGAGGACGCCGTCCATGCAACCTTCGCTGCTCGAGGAAATTCCGCAGGTTCCCAACCCGTACCCGGTCGTGTCGCGGCTCGAGTACCCCGACGTCTGGCAGTTGTGCCTGAAGTCGCGCGAGCTCGCGTGGGATCCCGCTGCCGACGTCGACTATGCGGACCTGGTCGACGCCGACCTGCCGGCCGAGGTCCGCGAAGCCGGCGCCGAGTGGTGGAGCCTGCGCGCATGGATGGAGCACGGCGCCACGCCCTACGGCGCCGAGCGCCTGCGCGACGCGATCTTCGGCCACCAGCCGTTCGAGGTGAAGCAGCACATCTCGAACTTCATCGCCGAGGAGCTGCGCCACCACGAGGCGAGCTTCCGCATCGCCGAGGCGCTCGGCGGCTACCAGGCCACGCCGCGCGCCGACTACTTCAAGGCGATCATCCCCAAGTTCCACGACGAGCGCGACGAGAAGGCGATGAGCTTTTTCGCGGGACTGTCGGTCAACACGCTGTTCGAGCAGCTGTCGGGCGAGCTTTTGCAGGCGCGCTACGAGAACGCGCGCTTCGACTCGATCCGCGAGGCCTGCCGCCTCATCCTGCGCGACGAAGCACGGCACATCCAGTTCGGGCGGATCATCATGCGGCGCTTCTTCAGCGACTTGCCGGCCGACGAGAAGCGCGTGATCGGCGAGAAGGTCGCGAAAAAGCTGCGCGGCAGCCTGCTCAACGGCGTGTACGCGGTGGTGAACCTCCCCGAGGACGAGCGTGCGCGCTCAGGCCGCAACCGCGCGCTCGCGGCGCAATTCGGCTTGGGCGCCACCCATCCGGACGAGGAGATGGCGATCATCCGCAAGGGCGTCGAGCGCATCCGCAAGGACGTCGGCGCCTACGGCGTCGAGATTCCGCGCATCGCCGAGCTCGACGATGTCGCGCACTGACGGCGGGCGCCGATGAACCGCGTCGTCGCGCCGTCCTCGGTCGCCGCCCCCGTCGGTCCCTATAGCCACGGCATCGTGTCGTCGGGAGCCGGCACGTGGCTGCACATCGCGGGTCAGGTCGGCGTCGATGCGAGCGGCACGTTGCGGGCCGGCTTCGAGGCGCAGGCGCGCCAGGCCTGGGAGAATCTCGTCGCCGTGCTGTCCGCGGTTGGGATGGACGTGTCGCATCTCGTGAAGGTCACGACATACCTCGTCGCAGCCGGCGACCTGGCGAAGCTCGGGCCGGTGCGGGCGGGTTTCCTCGGCAGCGCACGGCCGGCCTCGACGCTCGTCGTCGTCGCGGCGCTGGCGCGTCCCGACTGGCTGTTCGAGGTCGACGCCGTCGCCTTCCGGCCGGCCTAGCGTGTCCGCGTTGGCGGCCGGCGCCATGCGACCGGCATGGCTGACAGCGCGCTTGAGGGAAATCGGCGCGCGCTGGCAGCAGGACATCCGCGCCGCCAGCGACGAAACCAAGGCGCTGTACGCGCCGCTCCTCGCGGCGGCGCCGCGCGACGGCGTCCGCGTGATCCGCGACATCGCCTACGGCACGCACGCGCGCCAGGTGCTCGACATCTACGCGCCCGCCGCGGCAGGGCGCGCGCCGGTGATCGCGTTCCTGCACGGCGGCGCGTTCGTGCGCGGCGCCAAGGACATCAACGATGCGATGTACGGCAACGTGCTGACGTGGTTCGCGCGCCAAGGCTTTGTCGGCGTCAACATCGAATACCGGCTCGCGCCCGGGGCGCGCCATCCCGCGGGCGCCATCGACGCCGGGTTGGCGTGCCGGTGGATCGCATCGCACATCGCCCCCTTCGGCGGCAACCCCACGAACATTGCGTTGGTCGGCCATTCCGCGGGCGGCACGCACGCGGCCGCGCTCGCCTCCGATCCCGACGCGTCGATTCGCGCGGTCGAGCCCGCCGGGCTGCGCTGCCTCGTGCTGATCTCGGCGCGCCTGCGCGTCGATGCGCTCGCGGAAAATCCCAACGCGGAGGGCGTGCGCGCGTATTTCGGCGACGACACCGATCGCTACGCGGCGCGCTCGCCGGTCATGCATGCGGCACGCCTCGGCCTCCCCGTGCTCATCGTCAACGCGCAATACGAGAACCCGCTGCTCGACCTGTACGGCCTCGAGTTCGCGCTCGCGGTGGGACGCTCCCGGCAGGCGGCGCCGATGCACGTGGCGCTCGCCGACCACAACCACATGTCGATCGTCGCGCACTTCAACACGCCCGAGCAGGCGCTCGGCGAGGCGATCGTGGCGTTCGTCGAGCGCGCCTGACGCGCGGCTCGATGCGTCGGGTCCGCGGCGGTTCAGGACTTCTTCGGCAGCCCCATCGACTCCCGCGCCTTCTGCGCGCTCGCCGCGGCTTCTTCGGTGAGCTTGTACGCGACGTAGTACTTGTAGATGTTGCGCACGTACGTCGTCGTCTCGGTGCCCACCTGCTGCGCGACCACAATCTCAACGTTGTTGAACCACTTGTCGGGGTCCAGGCCGCGCTTCACCGCTTCCTTGCGCGCCTTCGCGACGTTGCCGGGGCCGCAGTTGTAGCTCGCGAACGCGAACAGCGGCCGGTTGCCCTCGCTGAAGTGGGCGTCGGCGAAGTATTTCGTCATGAGCTGGTCCATGTACTTGGCGCCGGCGTGGATGTTCGCCTCGGTGACGTGGATGTCGCCGACCTTCATCTGCGCGCCGGTCGCGGGCATGAGCTGCATGACGCCGATCGCGCCGACGCGGCTTTTCGCGTCCTGGTCGAGCTGCGACTCCTGGTAGCCTTGCGCGGCAAGCATCAGCGGGTCGAAACCGTACTGGTTGCCGTACTTGCGGAACAGCGCCAGCGTGTTTTCGAAGCGCTTGTAGTCGGCGGACGCGGTCGGATCCTTGAGCGCCTTGACGCGCTTCATCGATGCCGCGAGACGGTACGCGACGACGCCCTGCTTGGTCACCCAGTTGCGGAAGAAGTCATCGATCTCGGCGGCGAGCTTCGGGCTGTCCTTGCGGATCGCCCAGCCGACGCTGGAGTCATCGCGCAGCACGAGGTCGTCGCGCACCTTGAGTTTCGGCAGCACCTGCGCCCACATCTTCGCCTTCCAGTCGTCGACGACCAGCAGCTCGACAAGGCCCGCGTTCTCCATGTCGAGAAGGTCCTCGTCCTCGATCGCGTCGGGCACGAGCACCAGCGTCACCGGCGGCTTGGCGGCCTGCTCGAAGCGCGCGTTGAGCGCGACAAGGCTCTCGTAGTAGCTCGACGAGCGTCGCACATGCACGCGCTTGCCGGCGAGGTCGTCCAACGTCTTGAGCTCAGGCGACTTGGGCCCCGTCACGACGACTTCATCGACGGTCTTGCGGCCATCGACGCCCTGCGCGAAATCCACGGCCTTCCGGCGCTCGTCGGTGACCGTGAGATTGCCGATGGAGACGTCGGACAGCCCCGCGACGAGGTCGGGCAGCAGCTTGTCGCGCGTCGCCGGCGCGATGTAGACGGTCAGCGGCCGCCTGCCGAGCTCCTTCGCGTACTTGGCGTTGAGATAGCGCTCCCAGTCGCGCGCGAGCTCCGCGGCGAGGCCGCGCTCGCGGCCCTTGTCGTTGTAGTAGAGCGAGCGCGAGTAAGGCGCGAACACGCGGATCATCCGCCGCTCGAGCATCTTGT
>JAICUU010000358.1 GCA_025935675.1 Burkholderiales bacterium | reverse complement strand
TCACCTTGCCGCCGGACTGGACGCGGTAGAGGCCCGGCACGCCGCGCTCGGCGAGGAGCCGCCCCCATGTGTCGTTGACGTGGATCATCAGCTCGGAGACGAGCTTGTCGAGCGGCGAGCCGCGCGGGCGCGGCACGATCGCGATCCGGCCCTCCGGCACGCTCCAGTCGACGTGGAAGCTGTAGTCGATGCGGGCGATGTCGGGCCGCGCGCGCTTCGCGGCGAGCGCCTGCGCGAGCTGCCACAGCGCGCGAAGCTCGGCGGTGCGCGCCGGCTCGCCAGCCTGCGGGGGTGCGGCGAACGCGTCGTCGATGGCATCGAGGCGAAGATTGTCGACGACCGGCACGCATTCGATCGCGGTGCGCGAGCCGATGGGACCGCCCTCGGCGTCGATCTCGACGTACAGCGACAGCGCGGGCCGCGCGTCGCCGGCGGCGAGCGTGAACGCGTCGATCGCGTCGTCGGGCAGCATCGTGATCTTGCGGCCCGGCATGTACACCGTCGACAGCCGCTCGCGCGCGATCGCATCGAGCGCGTCGCCGCGCGCGATCGCGAGCGCGGGTGCGGCAATGTGGATGCCGATCTCGCGGCGACCGTCGCCGTGTTCGCGCACCGAGAACGCGTCGTCGATCTCGGTGGTCGACGCGTCGTCGATCGAGAACGCGGCGACGCCGGCGCGCGGCAGGTCGCGCGGCGCGGCCACCGGAGCATGCGCGGCGAAGCCCAAGCCGCGCGGAAACGCCGCGAGCCTGAACGCGTCGAAGTGGAACTCGTGCGTCGACGGGATCGCGCCACAGGCGGCGAGCAGCGCCAGCGGACTCGCATGCGCGGCCTCGCTCGCGGCGGCGAGCGCCTTCCATTCGAGCGCGCTCTTGTCGGGCGCATGCAGCAGCATGTCGCGCTTCGCGGCGAGCGCGTCGGGAAAGCGGCCGGCGACGAGCTCGTCGCGCCAGAGCGTGACCTGCGCCGCCTCGCGCGCCTTGCGCTCGACCGATGCGAGCGCGGCCTTCAGCGCGTCGGCTGGCGCCTTGCGGTAACGGCCGCGGCCCTTCTTGTAGAAGTACATCGGCGAGGCGTGCAGGAGGCGCGCCACCGCCGCCTGCTCGGCAACGCTCGCGTTTGCGCCGAAGTAGTCGCGCGCGAGCATCGCGAAGTCGAACTCGCCGTCGTCGCTGGCCTGCCAGAGGAAATCGGCGTCGAGCGTCGCGGCGATCTCCTGCGCGCCGGCGAGCGCCTCCTGCGGCGAAGGCGTGGCGAAGCGCAGCAGCACGCTGGCGGCCTTGATCTTGGAGCGCTTGCCGCTCGCCGCCTCGACCTGCAGCGTCGCGTCGTTGTCGGCGAGGACGGCGCCGGCCTTCAGCTGGCCGTCGTCCTCGTACAGGACATTCATCGATGGAATCCGGTGGATGCGGGTCGCCCACGCGGGCATCGCGCGGCGCGTGCCGCGATCGCGCTGCGCGCGCCGGCGCCGCGATCGGGCCCGGAATTATAGCCGCGTAGAATGGCCGCTCGCATCGACCGGAGGACGCATGGACTACCGCAGGCTCGGCCGCAGCAGCATCGAGGTGTCGACGATCTGCCTCGGCACGATGACGTTCGGCGACCGCACCGATCGTGCCGACGCGATGTCGATCGTCGCCGCGGCGCGCGATCTCGGCGTCAATTTCATCGACACCGCCGACGTCTACAACAAGGGCGAGTCCGAGCGCATTACCGGTGCGGCGATCGCCGCCGACCGCCATCGCTGGGTGCTCGCGACCAAGGCCTGCAACGCGATGGACGCGAACGAGCGCAACAACGGCGGCCTGTCGCGGCGCTGGCTCACGCGCGCCTGCGACGACTCGCTGGCGCGGCTTGCCACCGACTGGATCGACATCTGGTACCTGCACAAGGACGACGTCGTCACGCCGGTCGAGGAATTCGTCGCCACCGTCGGCGACCTCGTGCGCGCAGGCAAGATCCGCTACTTCGGCGTGTCGAACTTCCGCGGCTGGCGCATCGCCGAGATCGCGGAAACCTGCGACCGCCTCGGCGTCGCGCGGCCGATCGTCTGCCAGCCGTACTACAACCTGCTCAATCGCACGCCCGAGGTCGAGATCCTGCCGGCCTGCGATCACTACGGCCTCGGCGTCGCCACCTATTCGCCGGTCGCGCGCGGTGTGCTCACCGGCAAATACGCGGGTGGCGCGGTGCCCGCCGACTCGCGCGCGGCTTTCAAGGACCGGCGCATCCTGCAGACCGAATTGCGCGCCGAGTCGTATGCGATCGCCGACACGCTGAAGGCGCATGCGGCGAAGACCGGGCGCACGCCGACGGCGTTCGCGATGGCGTGGCTATGGGCGAACCCGATCGT
>JAICUU010000019.1 GCA_025935675.1 Burkholderiales bacterium | reverse complement strand
GTCGTGCAGCCCACCTTACGGTCAACCGGACGCGCCGATTCTTGCTTTCTCGGTCGCGAGCGTCGGCACGGCGTCCCGGACGCCTGGACAGAAGTACACCTTCTCGGGAATGGAGCTGCGTCAAAGGCGTCAATGGCGCAAAACGCCGGGCCTCATCGGTGCCGAATCGTCTAGCGTGTACGTATGTTGACGTGGCAAGGTCGCTTCTTGGTGTGAGGCCATCCCGCGCTGCCATTTGTCGCATGCGCGCTGCAGATTCCTGCTACTTGGCGGGGCCCTTCGCGCGTGCCTCCTTCACTTGCTCCGCCGTCACCGGCTTGCCCTGATTGCCCCACGAGGTGCGCTCGTGGTTGGCGATGTCCGCGATATCCGCGTCGCTCAGCGTGGCGGCGAATGCTGGCATCGGACTCGGATACGTCACGCCACCGATCATCACGCCATGGGCCCCGTGCAGGATCGTGGCGAGTTGCGTGGCGGGATCGGCGTTGAGTACGGCAACGTCGCCCTTGAGCGGTGGGAAGGCACCGGGCAGCCCGGTACCCGTCGGCTGGTGGCATGCCGCACAGTTAGCGCCGAATAGCGAGGCGCCGCGGGCGGGATCGAACTTGTAGGGGCCGGCGGGTGCGGCGCTTGCCGGAGTCGCTGCGGCCGAAGGCGTCGACGCTGGCGCGGCTTGCGAGATGGGTGGCGTCGCGGCAGGCGCCGCGCCGCTTGGCCCCTGCACGTCGAGGACGCCGACGGCGCCGATCATGAGATGCGCGAACGAGTGGTCGACGAACGGGTAGTGTCCGGCCTCCGGAATCACGAGGTCGAAGATCGCGCCTGCACCAGGGCCGACGCTGTAGGTGGAAACGCCGGTCTGCGCGTGTGCCGCATCGCCATCAGGATAGACATCGTCGAAGATGGCCCCGATCACGTGGAAGGACGACCACAGGCTCGGGCCCGCGTTCACGAAGTAGAACCGCACGCGCTCGCCCGCCTTGACCGTCAGCGGACGATCGCGGTACTGGAATGCGACGCCGTTGAATACGACTTCATCGGCGCGCCCGGCGAGCATCTTCTCGTAGCTCGGCCCCATCAGGTGTCCGGAAACCTGCTGCGTGTACCACTCGCTCTGCACGATCACGTAGCTCTCCGCCGCGGGCGGCAGCGGCTTGGCGGGCGAGACGATGATCGCGCCGTACATCCCGTTGCCCATGTGCAGCAGCACCGGTGGCGTGCCGCAGTGGTAGACGAACGCCCCGGGCACCTTCGCGACGAAGGAATACGTGATCTTCTCGCCCGGCTTTACTTCCGCGTAGTGCAGGTTGGGCGGAGTAATGGCCGAGTGGAAATCCAGCGAGTGCTCCATGGTGCCGCGGTTGGTGTAGGTGACGTTCACCGTTTGGCCCTGGCGCACATGGATCACCGGGCCCGGCACCTCGTTGCCGAACGTCCACGCCTGGTACTCGACGCCGCTGGCGATCGACACCGTCTTGTCAGTCGACTCGATGTTGACGTTCACGCTGTCCCCCGGAGTGAGTGGCGGCAGCCGTGCGTCCCGGGCGCTGTTGACGGGCTCCTTCGATGCGAGCGCAAGCGGCGACACCGCGGCCGCGGCGGCGGTGGGCGTGGGCGCCGCGACGTGCGTGGTGCTTTGCAAGCCGCCGATCAGGAAGAACACCAGCAGTGCGATCCCGACGATCGCCGTCACCTGTGCGGCTACCGACGACCGGTTCGGCGCATGCAGCGGCACCCCACGGCTCCATTCGGCGACGCCGCGCCACGCCGGCCAGCGCCGCTCGATGAGGTAATCGACGCTGTACGGGCTGGTGCCGCCGCGGTAGTTGATTCCGATCAACAGCAGGAACACCAGCACGTACGTGATCGCCGTGCCCATGTTCGTGGCGCCGACCGTGTAGGGTCCGCCAAAGCCCTCGGCGGTCGCCCAGATCAGCAGGCTGAACAACGCGCCGAGCAGGTAGGTGGTCTTGCGTGCGAATCCGAGCAACAGCGCAATCGCG
Organism: Burkholderiales bacterium; assembly: GCA_025935675.1. Classification (GTDB taxonomy): domain Bacteria; phylum Pseudomonadota; class Gammaproteobacteria; order Burkholderiales; family Casimicrobiaceae; genus VBCG01. Next base: position 24,274 of record JAICUU010000019.1, on the reverse strand, counting down.
AGGAGCGTTTCGGCGATCCGCGTCAGCCACACGAACAGCATGGGCTGCGGCGTGACCACAGCGATCCACATGTCGAACCACCACGCCGACCATGCAGGCTGACCCTGCGAAGCGTTGTGAAGATAGCCGACGTAGTTGGCCGCGAACTGGGATGTCCAGGTGAACGCGGCGCCGATCGCCCAGATGATCCCGAATGCGATCCGGATCGCGGCACTGGCGACATCCGGCCATACGTCTGAGGACGATTCACCGTCGCGGGGATATGACATGCGCTGCCCTTCTGCTGTAGCGGGTGATCGCCCGGTAACGCGTCAACGCTTCCATCTCGACCGGCCGGGCGGCGATCGACGCTCTTTAGCATACGCTGCCGGCATGGCAGCGGCCGCACCCGACGGAAGTATCGGCGCAAGGCACGGTGCGTCGTTGCAGCCCCATCGCGCTAACATTTCGTTGAACGCGGACGGGGCCCCGCATCCGCTAAACTGAAGCGTCAAGCGGCACAACAACCGGAACGCCCTCGTGAATCGCGAACGGCCCGCGCCATCCCTGCAGGGCTCCTGCCATTGCGGAGCAGTCCGCCTTACGCTGCCAGCAGCACCTGCCGAGGCCACGAGTTGCAACTGCTCGTTGTGCCGCCGCACCGGAGGGCTATGGGCCTATTACCCATTGGGTGAGGTGATCATCCAGGGCCACCCCGAGAATACGGAAGCCTACGTGTGGGGCGATCGGACGCTACGGAACGTGCGCTGCAAGACCTGTGGCATCGTCACGCACTGGGAACCGCTCGAGCCTGTGCCCGGCGCTCGTCACGGCGTAAACCTGCGCAATTTTGAGCCAGCACTCTCGGAGTCCGTCGACGTCAAGCGCTTCGATGGGGCGGACACCTGGAAATTCCTCGACTGAGCGATTGCCGCTTTTCGCATGGGTTGCCGGGAGTTCACACGTGACGCCCGACGGTTCACTCAAGCTGTAGACGATTCGCGGCTCGGCTCAATTCCCGCGCCAAGCATCGGCTTCCAATCACCGCGTCCTCCCGCATTTGTCCACCGCCACCCTCATCATCGGCATCGTCACTGGCGCACTGGGCGCCGGTTATGTCGTTTATGGCAGACGCCAGGCCAAGTACGTACCGCTATTTTCCGGGCTGGGCCTCTGCGCATACCCCTATTTCGTCGACGGTTGGGCGTGGCTATGTGTCGTGGGTGTGGCGTTGGCGGTCATGCCGTTCGTCGTAGACTTCTAGCCGACGGGCACGACGGGTCAAGTCAAGCGCCTGCGCACCTCGCTTGACCGGAGTAACGCGGCGTACCGCGAATAATGCCAAAAATGCTCGAAGGCGGCTGTCTTTGCGGAAGCGTGCGATTCACGGCGAGTCGAGCGCCGCTTCGCACGCTCGCTTGTCACTGCAGCTTTTGCCAGCGCGTAACCGGCTCATCCTTTTACGCCGAGTCCATCTTCGAGCTCGACGCGGTTCGGTTCAATGACGGCGAGCTCCGGCAGTACGCGCACGTTTCGGATGGGAGCAAGAAGAAGGTCTTCGTTCACTTTTGTCCCACGTGTGGAACGACCGTCGGCCTGACCTTCGAGCGGTGGCCCGATTTGCGTGCCATCTCTCGCGGCTGCTACGACGACCCCGACGCCGTGGAGATCACGAGCCATATCTGGACTCGGTCCGCCCAGACGGGCACCGCATTGCCCGCGGGCATCGACTGCTTTGCTGAAGCGCGAGCGTCGCTGGACGGTCAGCCGGCGCAATCCGTCAAATACGAAGCGCCCGTCATGGCACGGCCGGACAGCGGCATCCATCGCCTCGATTGAGCGTTGCGCCACGCATGCACTCCACCACGGTCATCAATTTCCAAGGAAGGCGCACCATGGCAAAGTACCTGATCTCCTTCCCCAGCGCGGCGATGGTCGTGCCCGACGGCGAGCTGGAGGCGGTGGGCCGCGACGCGCACGCCGTGATCGAACAGGCGAAGGCCGCTGGCGTTTGGGTCTTTGCCGGCGGCATCGATGACGACGTGCCGCCCGTGCTCGTCTCCGCTGACGGGTCGGTCGCCGAGGGCGGCTACCCGTGGGCGCCCCCGCTCGACGGTGGGTTCACCGTGCTTGAACTGACCTCACGGGCGGAGGCCGTTGCGTGGGCTGCGCGCATTGCGAAGGCCTGTCGGTGCGAGCAGGAGGTACGCGTCTTCGGGTTCGACCCGCGATCCTGACCGTGGTAATCCATTGGGAGACTGCAATGTTCGATCACATCGGAATAGGCGTTTCCGATCTTGGATCCAGCAAGACGTTCTTTCTTCAAGTACTTGCCCCACTCGGCGTCGGCGTGGTCATGGAGTTTCCCGAAGCCGTTGGCCTTGGACCTCCCGGCAAACCTGCGTTCTGGCTGAGCCCGATCAGCGGTAAGCCCACGCAGCTGCATCTCGCCTTCACCGCAGAAAGTCATCCGCAGGTTGATGAGTTCTATCGCCGCGCCATCGCCGCCGGTGCCAGGGACAATGGTGCGCCAGGCCTGCGTCCGCACTACCACGCCAATTACTATGCGGCCTTCGTGATCGGCCCCGATGGCCATAACGTCGAGGCCGTGTGTCACAAGCCCGTTGCCTGACTTTCAGGTCCACCGAATCGCGCCACTGCCGATTGTGTTCGACGGGGCTCATCACGATTCGGCTGAACCAGGTGCCGCATGGAGTGAATCGTGAACGTGAAATTGAAGCGAGCCTACGACGCACCGGCCAAGAGCGACGGCTACAGGGTTCTCGCGGATCGCCTGTGGCCGCGGGGGATCGCCAAGGTCAATGCGAAGGTCGACCTCTGGCTCAAGGAGGTCGCGCCATCGACCGAGCTTCGCCAATGGTTCGGGCACGACCCTGAAAATGGACCGAATTCATGAAGCGGTACCGCGCCGAGTTGAAGCGCAATCCGGCATGGCATGAGCTTCAATCGCTCGCTCGCCAGAAGGACGTTACGCTCGTATACGCGGCCAAGGACCAGCTGCACAACGAGGCCCTCGTGCTCAAAGAGCTCCTGGAGCGCAGCACCTGACCATTCAATCAAGCCGACGCCATGTCGAGAGCCCGATGTCAGACATCGAATACCGCCACAACGACCCGCTCGATCCGATCGAAGTCGCCCGCGTCTTCGATGCCTCGGGCATCACGCGACCCACCAGCGACCTGGCAAGGATCGCGCGCATGTTCTCCGCACCGAGCCTCGTCGTCTCGGCGTGGCAGGACCGCCGCCTGGTCGGCGTGAGCCGCTCCCTCACGGACTACGCTTACTGCTGCTATCTGTCCGACCTCGCCGTCGACAAGACGGTGCAGGGCAAAGGCGTGGGTCGTGAGCTCGTCCGGCGTACTCAAGTTGCCGTCGGCGACGAAGTCTCGATCATCCTGTTGTCGGCGGCCGGCGCCATGTCGTATTACCCGACGATCGGGTTTCAGAAGGCCGATAACGCCTTTGTCATCCGGCGCAAGCGGTGACTTTCGGCCGCCGGCCAACCTGGTCGTCAGGGCATTGAATGGGAGTGACCATGACCGGCCAATCCATGTACCACGATGGCATGCGGAATCTTCAGGAAATGCGCGAGACGCGGCCGCTCGCCGATCGCCTCGCGCAGGTGACGGTCCGTTCCGCGTTCACGGCCGAAGACCGCGCCTTCATCTCCAGCCGCCCGATGATGTTCGTCGCAACGGCGGATGCCCAAGGCCATCCCGAGTGCTCCTACAAAGGTGGACTGCCGGGGTTCGTGCGCGTACTCGATGATCGGACGCTGGCCTTTCCGGACTACGATGGCAACGGGATGTATCGATCCTGGGGAAACGTCCTGGTCAATCCGGCCGTGGCGCTCCTGTTTCTCGATTTCGAATCTCCCAAGCGCCTGCGGGTCAACGGATCCGCCCGGATCGCGGCAGACGATCCGCTGCGCGTGGATTTTCCGGGCTCCGTATTCATCGTCCGGGTCACGGCCACCACGATATTTCCGAACTGTCCCCGATACATCCACAAGATGTCGCTGGTGGAATACTCGACATACGCGCCTCGACCCGACTACGTGCCTCCGGTCCCGGCCTGGAAGTCGTTTGATTCATTCCGGGATGCGTTGCCTGCCCGCGATCGAGACGACTTCACGAGCGAATGAGCAGCATGGCGCTGCGCACCGTCGATCCCTTCGGCCGGGCGTCCGGCCGCTTCGACAGCGCGCGTTTCCAGCAAGCGTAATCTGATGTTAATGTGAGCAAATACCACCCGGAAAGCGAACCACATGGCAAAGCCCAATTACCAATTCGAGAAGCGTCAACGCGAGCAGAAGAAAGAGCGGAAGAAAGCGGAGAAGGCGCAACGCAAGGCAGCGGAGCTTCCGCCAGAGCAATCGCTCGATGCCCCTGCGACGCCAGTCGAGCCCGTCGCCGATTGAAGCGGCACCCGCGGAGACATTCCGCCAGCATGGCTTTCCCTGCCCATCGGACGTCGCAGGCGGGGCAAGAAACTGTACCGAACACCTCGCGAGGATCACGCAATGCCCAAAGGCGAACAGCGCAGCAACAAGATGGTGAGAAAGCCGAAGAAGGACGCCATTGTTCCGAAGGAGTCGACGACGGGCTTCAGCCGTCCCGTCGCTCCCACCACGTTGGTGTTGCCCAAAGGCAAGATGAAGAACAAATAGTCCCGCCCTGCGCGATGAATCAGTGAAATACTGGCGTCAGGTCGTATCCGGCGCTCGCTACTTCCTGGCAGCCATCTCCCCCCGCAGCCGCTCCTCCTGCTTGCGCAGCTCGGGCGTGAACTCGGCGCCGAAATCCTCGGCCTCGAAAATCTGGCGAATCTCGATCTCCGATTCGCCCGGCATCGGATTCGGGCAGCGCTTGACCCACTCGATCGCCTTTTCCAGCGAGTCGACACGCCACAGCCAGAAGCCTGCGACCAGCTCCTTCGTCTCGGTGAACGGCCCGTCGATCACCGTGCGGTTGGCGCCCGAGAACCGGACGCGCGCCCCCTTCGAGCTCGGGTGAAGACCTTCGCCGGCGAGCATCACGCCGGCGTTCACGAGCTCTTCGTTGTACTTTCCCATCGCCGCGAGAAGCTTCTCGTCAGGAAGGGCGCCCGCTTCCGAGTCCTTCGTGGCTTTGACCATGACCATGAATCGCATCGCTGTCTCCATTCACTGTGGACCGGCGCGGGTTGCGGGCGAATTCGACCGTCAACCCTTGCCGTCGTCTCTGGACAATCGATACCGGCTGCGCGCTAACGCACCGTCGCGGGTGACCGCTCCTCGACACGCGGTGCGCAGTTCTCGGCGAAATCCTCCGGACCGTACATCTGCCGGACCTCGGTCACGCCTTCCCAGCCGGGCCAATGCTGCTTGTGCAGCTCCATGAAGCGCACCGCCGACTGGATCGCTTCGTCCCTCGACTTCAGCTCGAACTGCGCGTAGCCGCCGAGCACCTCGTTGGTCTCGGTGAAGGGCCCGTCGGTGACGACGACCTTGCCATTGGCGATGCGGACTTGCGCGCCTTGTGCGCTGGGCGCGAGGCCGCCACTGCCGAGCATCTTGCCGGCCTTGGTCTCTTGCTCGGCCAACGCCGAGATGGCGTCCATCAGCGCCTTCGGCGGCCGGCCCTGGTTCTCGGGGTGCTTGACGATCATCATGAATCGCATTGAATGTCTCCTCACGGTTCTGGAATGGGAGCGGGTGATCCGGCATCGCCGAATTCGACCCTGGCTCCGTGGATAGTCGAACGGCCAACCGCCGGTTCGACAGGTTCGCCAACATTTTTCACGGACCAACGCCCGTTCACACTGACAATTCCCGGACCGGCCGCACCTCGATGCTGCCCACGCGCGCCGGCGGAATCTTGGCGGCCAGCTGGATCGCCTCGTTGAGGTCCCGGGCATCGACGAGATAGAACCCGGCGAGCTGCTCCTTCGTCTCGGCGAACGGGCCGTCGGTCACCGACATCCTGCCGTTACGCACCCGCACGGTGGTCGCGGTGTGAATGGGCTGAAGGGCCTCCGCCGCGAGGTGGTGACCATTTTGCCGCAGCGCATCGCCGCAGGCCTTGCACTCGCTGTCACGGATGCTGTGCAGGTTCTGCTCGTCGAGGTAGACAAGGCACAGGTACTTCATAGCGGGCTCCCGGTGATGGTGGAACGTTGCGTCACGGAATCGAGCGTTTCCTTCAAGCCGTACAGGATGCCAGTCCAGCGATCCTCGAGGTACCGCGCCTCGTCGCTCGACAGATGCCCATGGACCAACTCGACCGCGCCACCGGTTCCGTGAGGCACGATGGTCACCGTGACGAGCGATGCAACCGGCGCCCGCGGTGTGCGTAGCGTGAATGCCAGGCGACGGTGCGGGACGATCTCGACGTACCGGCCGGTGAATGCGTCGGTCGCCGCGCGTTGCTGATCCGCGAAACGAAACGACCCGCCCACCCATGCGTCGATGCGCACGTCCGTCATCGGCGCAGACGCCGTCGCGAACAGCCATTCGCCCGCGATCTCCTGATCGAGCCACGCGCCGAAAATCCGGCTGGGCGGCGCGTCGTAGCGATCGCGGATACGGATCGTGTGCACACGGAGCCCATCGTGCGGGACACGCTCCGATGGATCCGCCACGCCTGGCGCCGCGACCCGATCGATCCGAACGCCAACCCGGGGGGACACGCGGTTCGTCCGATGGCCGGCAATGTCGCGCTCGACGTCCACTTTCATGGTCGCACCCACGCTAGCGATGCTCGATGGCATTGGGCTCGGACACCCGGACCGCCACCCTCGCCGGCGCGGGCATCCACAGTCGCGGCATGGTGGCGCTGGCAACCGTTCGCACCAGGTTGTCGACGGCCTGCCGCGCACGCATCGCCGCCTGCGGATTCCGCCGCTGCCACAGGTACAGCAGCAAGGCACACAGCGTGCCGCCCGGCATGAGGATCTCCAGCAGCACATAAGGACCGGCGTTCTGCGCCGCCCTGCACAATGTTTTCAACCCGTTGACGAAGGCTTCCATGATCGCTCCAGCGTTTGGTTCGGTCCCACCGATGCGGGCCCTCATCCACTGGTCGAACGCGCAAGCCTGGATTCGACAAGGCGATCACGCTCACTGTGAAAGAAATTCGATGCCTGGGACGACCGGCGGTTCAGTCGGCCAGCTCGGCCAGCCGGCGCTCGAGGAACTGGCGCTCGGGCGCCTGGCGGGCGAGCGCGATCGCCCGCTCGTAAGACGCGCGCGCCTGCGAGACCCTGCCCAGGCGCCGGCACAGATCGGCGCGCGCGGCGTGGGCGAGGTGGTAGTCGTCGAGGTCGCCGCGATCGAGGATGGCATCGATCACGGCGAGGCCCGCCTCCGGGCCGTCGCGCATCGCTACGGCCACCGCGCGGTTGAGCTCCACCACCGGCGAAGGCTCGACGCGCAGGAGCACGTCGTACAGCCCGACGATCTCGTCCCAGTCGGTGGCCTCGGTGCTCGGCGCATTGGCGTGCACCGCGGCCAGCGCCGCCTGCAGCGCGTAGGGTCCGGCGCGGCGCCCGGCGAGCGCTTGCTCGACCAGCGCCGAGCCTTCCGTGATCTGGTCGCGGTTCCACAGCGAGCGATCCTGCTCGTTGAGCAGCACCAGCGCGCCCGTGGGCGACGTGCGCGCGGCGCGCCGCGACTCCTGCAGCAGCATCAGGGCCAGCAATCCGATCGCCTCGGGCTCGGGCAGCAGCGCGACCAGCAGTCGCCCGAGGCGGATCGCCTCGCCCGACAGGTCGACGCGCGTCAGCGACTGGCCGGACGACGCGGAGTAGCCTTCGTTGAACACGAGGTAGATCACGCGCAGCACGCTGCCGAGGCGCTCGGCGAGCTCGTGCGCTTCCGGGACCTGGTACGGGATGCGGGCGTCGCGGATCTTGGACTTGGCGCGCACGATGCGCTGCGCCAGCGTGGGCGGGGTGCTGAGGAACGCCTGCGCGATCTCCTCGGTCGTCAGGCCGCAGACTTCGCGCAGCGTCAACGCGACCTGCGCGTCCGCGGCGAGCGCGGGGTGGCAACAGGTGAAGATGAGCCGGAGCCGGTCATCCTCGATCGCTTCGCTGTCGGCAGTCGCGGATTCGTCGATGACCGATTCGACATGCTCGATGTGCTCCTCGATCGAGTCGAATCGCGCGTGCCGGCGAATGCCGTCGATCGCCTTGAAGCGTCCCGCCGAGACGAGCCAGGCGCGCGGGTTCGCCGGGATCCCGTCGCGCGGCCATTGCTCGAGCGCGGCGCGGAATGCATCATGCAGCGCCTCCTCGGCGAGGTCGAAGTCGCCGAGCAGCCGGACGAGGGTGGCGAATACGCGTCGCGATTCGGCGCGATAGATCGCGTTGGCGGCGTCGCGGACGTGCTGCGCGGAATCCCCGTTGATCGTCACGTTGTCCTGCTCCCCATGGCGGCTCGCGTATAGCCTACTCGTCGCGTCGATCGTGCATCATCGAGCCTTTCCATCGCCCCCGTCGTCGTCGAGCGTCGTCATGGATACGCCCACGCTGCGCACCGCCCGCCTGCTGCTGCGCCCGTTCGCGGACGACGATGCCTCGGCCCTCTTCGCGCTGCACGGCAACGCACACGTATTGCGCTACTGGGATTCGCCGCCCTGGCGCGAGCGCGCGCGGGCCGGGCGCTTCATCGCCGCATGCAGGCGGATGGCGCAGGAGGGCACCGGCGCACGGGTGGCGATCGAGCGCGTCGCCGATGGCGCGTTCATCGGCTGGTGCGGCTTGAGCCGGTGGAACCCGGACTATCGCAGCGCGGCGATCACCTACTGCTTGGACGACGCCTTCTGGCGTCACGGGTACGCGACCGAGGCCGTCCGCGCTTTGCTGCAATGGGCGTTCGACACGCTCGATCTCAACCGCGTGCAGGCCGAGACCGATACCCGCAATGCGGCCTCGGCACGCGTGCTCGAGAAGCTCGGCTTCGTGCGCGAGGGCACGCTGCGCGAGGATTGCATCGTCGAGGGCGAGATCTCGGACTCCTGGATCCATGGGCTCCTGAGGCGCGACTGGACGGCGCGCGTGCCGGGCCCGGCGGCGGGCTGATGCGCGCGGGAGCCCGGCCGCCGATGCGCGTGGCCTACGTCGTCGACACGTCCGCCTTCGGCGGCGCGGAGGTCTACCTGCAGCAGCTCCTTCGCGCTTCCCGCGGTGTGGTCGAGCCATCGCTGTTGGCCGCGCGACCGGGGGTGGCGGCGCTCGAGAACGGCGCGCGCGCGCTCGGCGTGCCGGTCGAATCCTTTTCGCGCATCGACCGCAAGCTCGACGTGGGTCGACTCTACGCATTGGCGCGTGCCATTTCCCGCCGCAGGCCGGACCTCGTGCACGTCAACATGACGACCGCGACGAACAACCGCTACGCGATTGCGGCGGCGTTGCTCGCGCGCGTGCCTACGGTGGCGACCGTGCATTCTCCCGTCGCGGTGGGCACGCCCCGGCACACGTTCTTCCTTCGCGGACTCTTCGCGCGGTTGCGCGCGGTGATCGCCGTGTCGCGCGCCGTGCACAAAGTCGTGGTCGAGGACCTGCGCGTGCCGCCCGCGCACGTGCACCTCATTGCCAACGGCGTCGCCGACGCCGAGCCGCTTTCGACGCCACCCGGGTCGCGTGCTCGCATCGTCGCCTTGGGCCGGCTCGAGCGCGAGAAGGGATTCGACGTCCTCATTGCCGCAACACGCATGCTGGCCGAGCGTGCGATTCCCGTCGAGGTCGTCATCTGCGGCGAAGGCCGCGAGCGCCGCGCACTGGAGGAAGCGTCGCGCGACCTCCCCGTGACGCTGCCGGGATTCGTCGCCGATGCGGCGCAGCGGTGGCAGGGCGCCCACGTGTTCTGCCTGCCGTCGCGACTCGAGGGCCTGCCGTTGTCGCTCCTCGAGGCGATGACGCGCGCGCTGCCCTGCGTCGCCAGCGACGTCGGCGATGTCGGAGAGGCGCTCGGAGCGGCGGGGAAGACGGTGCCGCCGGACGATCCGCGAGCGCTGGCCGACGCGATCGCGTCTGTCGTGGCGGATCCGGACCGCGCGGCGGCGATGGGCGCAGCCGCGCGTGCAAGGGCGCTCGCCCACCATTCCGTCGATGCGATGATCGAGCGCACGATCGACCTCTACGCGGCGTGCCTCCAGGGCCGCTGATGGCTGCGCGAGACCGCAGCCATTGCGCCGCCGAGTTGTCGGTCGGGCAATACTCGGCCTGACCCGTCGCGTCGTAGACTTTCGAACCCTATCACGCAGGAGAGCTGACGATGAAGCCGGCCAAGAACACGATCTGCATCTGGTACGACACCGAGGCCGAGGACGCGGCTCGGTTCTACGCGAAAACCTTCCCGAACTCGTCCGTCGGCGAGGTGCATCGCGCGCCCGGCGACTACCCTTCCGGCAAGCAAGGCGACGTGCTGACGGTCGATTTCAACGTCATGGGCATCCCGTGCCTGGGTCTCAACGGAGGCCCCGAGATGAAGCACAACGAGGCGTTCTCGTTCCAGGTCGCGACCGTCGACCAGGCCGAGACCGACCGCTACTGGAACGCGATCGTCGGCAACGGCGGCCAGGAAAGCGTGTGCGGGTGGTGCAAGGACCGCTGGGGCGTGTCGTGGCAAATCACGCCGATCGCATTGACGGAGGCCTTCACGGGTTCCGATCGCGCCGCGGCGAAGCGCGCGTTCGAGGCCATGATGCAGATGAAGAAGATCGACGTCGCCGCGATCGAGAAGGCGCGCCGCGGTTGATGCATCAATACGGAATGGTGCCGGCACCAGGGATCGAACCCGGGACCTTCGGTTTACAAAACCGCTGCTCTACCAGCTGAGCTATGCCGGCGTGGATTCGCCTGCCCCCTCACCCCGAGCCTCTCCCGCTCGCGGGAGAGGGAGAGGAGAGTCACTTGATGATTTGCAGGTGCGAGGGTCGCGCCTTGGACTTGGTGCCTGGTGCCTCGGTGACGGTTTCGCCCGGTCCGCCGCCCGCCAGCGTCGCGATCGGGTCGCCGGTGACGGTGAACGCGAAGCCGTAGCCGGTCTCCTTGGCGAAGATGCCGGCGACCGTCGCCATCGGCACGACCACCTCTTGCGACGCGCCGTTGAAGCGCGCGGTGAAGCGGATCCAGTCGTTGTCGACGGTGAGCTTGCGCGTGGCCGAATGCGAGATGTTGAGCACGATCTCGCCGTTCTTGACGAACGACTGCGGCACGCGCGTGTCGGCATTGACCTTCACCGCGAGGTAGGGTGTGAGGCCGTTGTCGGCGCACCATTCGCAGATTGCGCGCACGAGGTAGGGCTTGGCGGACTGCTCGGACATCGGCACAGGATGCTACGCGCCGTGGGCAGCGGTCAATAGACGGGCGTCGGAGGCCGACGATCAGCGGCGCATGCCCCGCTCGGCGGACGTCAGCGCCTCGGAGAACGCCGGCCGCGCGAACAGGCGTTCGGCATACTTCATGAGCGGCGCCGCCTGCTTCGGCATCTGGATGCCGTAATAGTCGAGGCGCCACAAAAGCGGCGTGATCGCGACGTCCAGCATCGAGTACTCGTCGCCCAGCATGTGCTTGTGCTTGGCGAACACCGGCGTGATCTGCAGGAGCGAGTCGCGCACCAGGTGGCGCGCCTTCTCGGCGTTCTTCTGGTTGTTGCCTTCGAGCGCGTCGATGTGGATGAAGAGCTCCTTCTCGAAGCGATGAAGGAAGAGCCGCGCGCGCGCCCGCATGACCGGGTCGGCCGGCATCAGCTGCGGGTGCGGGAAGCGCTCGTCGATGTACTCGTTGATGATGTTGGACTCGTGCAGGACGAGGTCGCGCTCGACCAGCACCGGAACCTGGTTGTACGGGTTCATCACCGCGAGGTCCTCGGGCTTGTGGTCGAGGTCGACGTCGATGATCTGGAAGTCCATGCCCTTCTCGTGCAGCACGATGCGACAGCGCTGCGAGAACGGATCGGTGGTACCGCTGTAGAGCGTCATCATGATGGTCTAGCTCCCTTGCGCGCGTTGCGCGCGCCATCCGCGTCCGCCGCGCGCCGTTCGTGCCGGGATCGCCGGCACGTCACGCGGCGTCGCGGCTTCTAATGAACGTCGCGCCAGTACTCGTGCTTGAGCGCGTAGGCGACGACGAAGAGCACGCCGAGGAACAGCAGCACGATGATGCCGATCCGGATCCGGTGGTTCTTCGAGGGCTCGGCGATGTAATCGAGGTAGTTGACGATGTCGGCGGCCGTGCTCTCGAACGCCACCTGCGACATCGAGCCGGGCGACTCGTTCGAAAGCGAAAGCACCTTCCATTTGCCACCCGCGGCCGGCTCGACGCCGACCAATGTCTTGGCGGCGATCGCGGCGCCCATCGCCTGCTGCTGGTCCTCGTACTCGGTCTCGACGAGCTTGCGCGGCCCCTGCAGCTCGGCCAGCACGTGCGGCATGCCGACGTTGGGGAACACGAGGTTGTTCCAGCCGGTGGCCGACTTGGGATCGCGGTAGAAGCCGATCAGGTAGTTGTACAGCCAGGCGGTGCCGCGCACCCGCGCCTCGACCGACAGGTCGGGCGGCGGGTTGCCGAACCACGCCTTGGCGTCGGCGGCGGGCATCGCCACCTCCATCGTGTCGCCGATCTTGGCGTCGCCGAAGATCAGGTTGCCCTTGATGTCGTCCTCGGTGAGGCCGATGTCGGTGAGCCGGTTGTAGCGCATGTACTTCGCCGAGTGGCAGCCCTGGCAATAATTCGCGAAGTCGCGCGCGCCGCGCTGCAGCGACTCGTCGTCGAGGCGGTGCCCGGGGGCCGGCGCCATCAGGAGGTGCGGACCTTCGGCGAAGGCGGGGACTGCGGCGAGGGCGCCGAGGGCGAGCGCGGCGATGCAGGCGATTGTTTTCATTTCCAGGTCACCCGTTGCGGCTCGGGGAGCGTCTTGTCGCGCGCCGTGTACCACGGCATCAGCAGGAAGAACAGGAAGTAGCCGATCGTCAGGAAGCGCGCGATCACGGTTGCCTTGTCGGCGCCGCCCAGGATGGGCCAGCTCTCGGGGAACTGCCCCCAGACGGTGATCGGCACGACGCCGAGATAGCCGAGCACCAGGAAGCAGACGACGAAAACCGCGAGCCAGATCTTGTAGGTGCGGCCGCGGTAGCGGATCGACTTGACCTTGCCGCGGTCGAGCCACGGCAGCGCGAAGAAGATCAGCACGGAGATGCCCATGACGATGACGCCCCACACCTGCGTGCCCATCGCCGACGGCACCGCGCGCAGCATCGCGTAGTACGGCGTGAAGTACCACACCGGCGCGATGTGCTCGGGCGTCTGCAGCGGGTTGGCCGGGATGAAATTGTTGGCCTCGAGGAAATAGCCGCCCATCTCCGGCAGGAAGAACACGATGATCGAGAACACCGCCAGGAACACCACGACGCCGACCAGGTCCTTGACCGTGTAGTAGGGGTGGAACGGGATGCCGTCGAGCGGGTGGCCCGTCGCCGGGTCCTTGAACTTCTTGATCTCGATGCCGTCGGGGTTGTTCGAGCCCACCTCGTGCAGCGCCATGATGTGCGCGACGACGAGGCCGAGCAGCACGAGCGGCAGCGCGATCACGTGGAACGCGAAGAAGCGGTTCAGCGTGACGTCGGAAATCGTGTAGTCGCCGCGGATCCACACGGCGAGGCCGTCGCCGATCACCGGGATCGAGCTGAACAGGTTGACGATCACCTGCGCGCCCCAGTACGACATCTGGCCCCACGGAAGCAGGTAGCCGAAGAACGCCTCGGCCATCAGGCACAGATAAATGAGGCAGCCGAAGATCCACAAAAGCTCGCGCGGCTTGCGGAAGCTGCCGTACAGGAGGCCGCGGAACATGTGCAGGTAGACGACGACGAAGAACATCGACGCGCCGGTCGAGTGCATGTAGCGGATGAGCCAGCCCCAGTCGACGTCGCGCATGATGTACTCGACCGACTCGAACGCCTTGGTGGCGTCGGGCTTGTAGTTCATCGTCAGGAAGATCCCCGTGACGATCTGCAGCACCAGCACCAGCGCCGCGAGCGAGCCGAAGTAGTACCAGAAGTTGAAGTTCTTCGGCGCGTAGTACTCGGACGCGTGCTCCTTCCACAGCGTGGAAAGCGGGAAGCGGTCGTCGATCCAGGTGAGGAGCTTGCTCATCGTCGCGGTCTTTGGTGGTGGTGCTGCTGCGTTGGCTGCGGGTCGTGCAGGGCTCAGGCCTTCGTGTCCTCGCCGATGACGACCATCGTGTCGGTCGCGTAGCGATGCGGGGGAATCACGAGGTTGAGCGGCGCGGGCACGCCCTTGAACACGCGCCCGGCGAGGTCGAACTTCGACTGGTGGCATGGGCAGAAGAAGCCGCCGAGCCAGTCGGGACCGAGATCGGCGGGCGCGAGCTCGGGGCGATAGGTCGGCGAGCAGCCGAGGTGGGTGCAGATGCCGACGGCGATCCACATCTCGGGCTTGATCGAGCGCGTCTCGTTCTGCGCGTACTTGGGCTGCTGCGGCTCCTCGGACTTGGGATCGACGAGGCGGCTGTCCATCTTGGGCAGGTTGTCGACCATTTCCTTCGTGCGGTTGACCACCCAGCACACCTTGCCGCGCCATTCGACGTTGATCTTCTGGCCGGGCTCGACCTTGGAGATGTCGATTTCCACCGGTGCGCCGGCGGCCTTTGCGCGTTCGCTGGGGAAGAACGACATCACGAACGGCACGGCCGTGGCCACGACACCGATCCCGCCCACCACCGAGGTCGCCGTGATCAGGAACCGGCGCTTGTCCTTGTCGATCGTTGCTTCCGTAGCCATCCGGCCATTCCCCGAGTATTCGTGAGCGGGCTCGCGCGTCGCGCGCGCCGCGAATTGAAAACGAGCCCGGATCGCCGTTACGAAAGGGGCTCGTCGCAAACTCGTTGATTATACGCGATTGCGTGTGCAAAACGGAAGCCGCGCGCCAGTCGGATGCCCGATTCCGCCGTGCAATCAGCGGGTTGGCGCATGCGTCGGCGCGCGACCTGGGTTTTGGGATTGTCGCGGAGCAACGTTGCAAGCCCCGCGAAAAGCGCGGCCCGTGTGGCTCCTATAATGGCTATCCGCCGACTTCGGCGCATTTGCAGGCTTTTGCCGTTATGTTGCGGAAGTTCTGGCTTTTGTTCGCGCAAGCCTGCACGCTCGTCATCGCGGTGCTGTTCGTGGTGTCGACGCTCAGGCCCGACCTCGTGCCGCGTCTCGCGTACGCGCCGGCGCCGCCGGTCGTGAACGTCGTGCAGGGCGCGCCGAGCGCCGCAGTGGCGCCGGTCGCGAGCTACGCCGATGCCGCGAAGAAGGCGATGCCGGCGGTCGTCAACATCTATACGAGCCGCGAGATCGGCGCGCGCAATCCGCTCGCCGACGACGAGATCTTCCGCCGCTACTTCCCCGACCTCGCCAAGCGGATGGCGCCGCAGCGCGCGCGCAGCCTGGGCTCGGGCGTCATCGTCGCACCGGAGGGCTACGTGCTCACCAACTTCCACGTCGTCGATGGCGCCGACGACATCACGCTGATCCTCGCCGACGGCCGCGAGATCAAGGCGAAGGTGCGCGGCAGCGATCCCGAATCCGACCTCGCCGTGCTGAAGGCGGCGACCGACGGCCTGCCGGCGATCACGTTGGGCGACCTCGAATCGGTGCGCGTCGGCGACGTCGTACTGGCGATCGGCAATCCGTTCGGCTTCGGCAACACCGTGACCGCGGGGATCGTCTCGGCGCTCGGCCGCAACCACCTCGGCATCAACCGCTTCGAGGATTTCATCCAGACCGACGCGCCGATCAATCCCGGCAACTCCGGCGGCGCGCTCGTCGACACGTCGGGCAACCTCATCGGCATCAACAGCACGATCTATTCGCAGTCGGGCGGATCGCTCGGCATCGGCTTCGCGATCCCCGTGTCGCTCGCGCGCTCGGTGCTGTCGCAGATCATCGAGAAGGGCGAGGTGACGCGCGGCTGGCTCGGCATCGAGCCGGCCGACCTCTCCGAGGACGGCGCGCGTGCGCTCGCGCTCGACCGCGCCGACGGCGTGCTGATCCGCAGCCTGCAGCCCGACGGACCCGCCGACCGCGCCGGCATGAAGGTGCGCGACGTGGTCGTCGACGTCGCCGGCAAGCCGACGCACGACGTCGTCGGCTTGATGGCGCGCATCGCCGCGCTCACGCCCGGCACGACCGCGAAGGTGAAGGTGTGGCGCGCGCCGCACACGGTCGACCTCGACGTCGTCGTGGGCAAGCGCCCCGCCCCGCAGCCGCAATAGGCGCTAGGCCTTGACGTCGTCGCCGGCGACCGCGTCGGCGTCGGGCTTGGGGAAGAACCTCGCGGCGACGAGGCCGATCTCGTAGAGCAGGCACATCGGCACCGCCAGCATCAGCTGCGACACCACGTCGGGCGGCGTGATCACCGCGGCGACGATGAACGCGCCGACGATCACGTAGCGCCGCTGGGACTTGAGCTTGTCGAGGGACACGATGCCCATGCGCACCAGCAGCACCTCGACCACGGGGATCTCGAACGTCGCGCCGAACGCGACGAACATCCACAGCACGAACGACAGGTACTTGTCGATGTCGGTCATCATCTGCACGCCCTCGGGCGTGAAGCTGACGAAGAAGTGGAAGATCCACGGGAACACGACGAAGTACGCGAACGCCATGCCGGCGAAGAACAGCACGACGCTCGACACGATGAGCGGCAGCGCGAGCCGCTGCTCGTGCTTGTAGAGGCCCGGCGCGACGAACGCCCAGATCTGCCACAGCACCCACGGCAGCGCGACCAGGAACGCAGCGAGTAGCGTCACCTTCAGTGGCACGAGGAACGTGCCAGTGACGTCGGTGGCGATCATCGTCGCGCCGACCGGCAGCGCGTGCATCAGCGGCCGCGCGACGAGCGAGTAGATCTCCTTGGAGAACGGCGCGAGTGCCAGGAACACCACCAGCACCGCGACGATCGACTTCAATAGCCGCGACCGCAGCTCGACGAGGTGCGAGATGAAGGTTTCCTGCGGCGATTCGTCGGCGGTGCTCATCCGTGATGATCAATGGCGACGCCGCGCGCCCTTGGCGCTCGCACGGCCGGCGCGGGCGTCAGATCTTGTCGAATCCCGGCAGCGCCGGCTGGCGCGGCGCCTCGGCGCCCGCGGCCGCCGGCGTGGCATCGGCCGTCAGCGCGAACGGTGCGTCTGTGGATCCCGGCAGCGCGACCGGCGCGGCGGTGTCCGCGACCGCCGGCGCCGCATCCTGTCCCGCGGCGTTGAGGTCGCGCTCGACGTCGCGGATCCCCGATTCGACGCTTTTCGCGGCGGTCTCGACCGACTGCTTCAATTCCTGCGCGGTCGACTGCATCTCGTTCTGCAGCTTGCGCAGCTCCTCGAGCTCGAGCTCGCGGCTGATGTCGGCCTTGACCTCGCCGACGTACCGCTGCAGCCGCCCGAACAGCACGCCGAGCGTGCGCGCGGTCTTCGGCAGCTTCTCGGGGCCGATCACCACCAGCGCCACCACCGCGATGACGACGATCTCCGAGAACCCGACGTCGAACATGGACGGAAGACCGCGGGACGCTTACGACTTCGTCGTCTCGCGCTTGACCTCGCCCTCGATCGTCGTGCCGCCGAGCTGTGCACGGCGCGCCGCCTCGTCGGCATCGCGCGCCGCGGTGGTGGCGTCGTCCTTCATGCCTTCCTTGAAGCCCTTCACCGCGCCGCCGAGGTCCTGGCCCATGTTGCGGAGCTTCTTCGTGCCGAAGATCATCACCACCACGAGGAGGACGATCAACCAGTGCCAAATGCTCATCGAGCCCATTTCAATCTCCTTGAGTGCTCCTGCGCGGCAGCATCGGCCCCAGCGGTTCGGGGCCTCCCAGCACGTGCAGGTGAATGTGCTGCACTTCCTGCAGCCCGACGCGTCCGTTGTTGACGATGAGGCGGAAGCCGTCGCGGGCGCCCTCGTCGAGCGCGAGCTTGCCGGCGAGCCGCATCATGCGTCCCATCACCGGCGCGTCGCCATCGGTGAGGTCGTACATCGTTGCCACGTGCGCCTTCGGGATCATCAGGAGGTGCACGGGAGCCTGCGGCCGGATGTCGCGGAAGACCAGGATGCCGTCGTCCTCGTACACCTTGCGGCTGGGAATCTCACCCTTGACGATCCTGCAGAAGATGCAATCCGGGTCCTGCATCGCGCGTCCTTTCCACGCCCGGCGCGCCGCGGAGCCCGCGGCGGCGCCCGCAACCTCAATTGTAAAGGATGCCAGCCCGTCATCCCCGCGTAAGCGGGGATCCAGCCGTGGCGCTGCGTCGAGCCTGCGGGCGCCGCGCCCAAGCATTCCGTCAATACTGGATCCCCGCCTTCGCGGGGATGACGGCAAACCTCAGCGCGAGCGCTTCTCGGCGTGGCCGGACGTTCCCTCGCGCCGCGCGAGCTCCGCCAGCACGTCGTCCGGGGCGAGGCCATGGCGCGCGAGCAGCACGATGCAATGGAACCAGAGGTCGGCGACCTCGGCGACGATCCGCGCGCGCTCGCCGTCCTTGGCGGCCATCACGGTCTCGGTCGCCTCCTCGCCGATCTTCTTCAGGATCGCGTCGTCGCCCTTGGCGAACAGCGATGCCACGTAGGACGCCGAAGGATCGGCGTCGCGGCGCGCCGCCACCGTCGCGGCGATCCGCGCGAGGATGTCGCGGTCAGCGTCCATCGGCGTAGATCTCGGCGGGGTCCTTCGCGACCGGCTCGACCTCGCGCCATTCGCCGTCCTCGAGCCGGCGGAAGAAGCAGCGCGCGTGGCCGGTGTGGCAGGCGATGCCGCCTTCCTGCTCCACCATGACGAGCACCGCGTCGGCGTCGCAGTCGATGCGAATCTCGCGCACGTGCTGGCGATGTCCCGATTGCTCGCCTTTCTGCCACAGCGTGCCGCGCGAGCGCGACCAGTAATGGACGACGCCGCTTTCCTGCGTCCGCGCGAGCGCCTCGCGGTTCATCCAGGCGAGCGTGAGCACACGGCCGCTGGCGGCATCCTGCGCGATCGCCGGCACGAGGCCGTCGGCATTCCACCTCACCGCGTCGAGAAAACGCGCGGAGGCCGCGGTCATGGCTCGCGGACCTCGATGCCGGCCGCGCGCATCGCCGCCTTGGCGTCGCCGATCGAGAACTCGCCGTAGTGGAAGATGCTGGCGGCGAGCACCGCGTCGGCGCCGCCCTCGCGGATCCCGTCGACGAGGTGCGAAAGCGCGCCGACGCCGCCGGACGCGATCACCGGCACGTCGACCGCGTCGGCGACGGCGCGGGTGAGCGCCAGGTCGAAGCCCGCGCGCGCGCCGTCCTGGTCCATGCTCGTCAGCAGGATCTCGCCGGCGCCGCGCGCGGCGACTTCGCGGGCCCAGGCCACGGCATCGAGGCCGGTGGCAGTGCGCCCGCCGTGCGTGTAGACCTCCCAGCCGCCGGCATCGCGCCGGCGCGCGTCGATCGCGGCGACGATGCACTGCGCGCCGTAGTGCGTCGACGCCTCGCTGACGAAGCCCGGGTTGCGGATCGCCGCGGTGTTGATGCTGACCTTGTCGGCGCCCGCGTTGAGGAGCGCGCGGATGTCGTCGACGGTGTTGACGCCGCCGCCGACGGTGAGCGGGATGAACACCTGGTCGGCCACCGCCTCGATCATGTCGTACAAAAGGCCGCGCGACTCGATGCTCGCGCGGATGTCGAGGAACGCGAGCTCGTCGGCGCCCTCCGCGTCGTAGCGGCGTGCAACTTCGACCGGGTCACCCGCGTCGCGGAGGTTCTCGAACTGCACGCCCTTGACGACGCGGCCGCCGGCGACGTCGAGGCAGGGAATGATCCGTTTGGCGAGGCTCATGCGTGGATGAAGCGCGGCGCCGGGCGGCGCGCCGCGGGCTCGGTCGTGCGGCGCCGCTACGCCGCGGCGGCCGCGCCGCCCTTCGCCGCCTTGACGGCTTCCTTGAAGTCGAGCGTGCCCTCGTAGATCGCGCGCCCGGCGATCGCCCCGGCGATGCCCTCGCCCTCGTATTGCATCAGCGCCTTGATGTTGTCGATCGACGCCAGGCCGCCCGATGCGAACACCGGCACCTTGACGGCGCGCGCGAGCCGCACGGTCGCCTCGATGTTGATGCCCGATTGCATCCCGTCGCGTCCGATGTCCGTGTAGACGATCGCCTCGACGCCGTAGTCCTCGAACTTGTGCGCGAGGTCGATCACGTCGTGGCCCGTCATCTTCGACCAGCCGTCGGTCGCCACCTTGCCGTCGCGCGCGTCGAGGCCGACCATGATGTGGCCGGTGAAGGCCGAGCACGCGTCGTGCAGGAAGCCCGGGTTCTTGACCGCGGCGGTACCGATGATCACGTAGCTGATGCCGTCGTCGAGGTAGCGCTCGATCGTGTCGAGGTCCCGGATGCCGCCGCCGAGTTGCACCGGGATCTCCTCGCCGATGACGCTGACGATCTCGCGGATCGAGAGCTCGTTCTTCGGCTTGCCGGCGACCGCGCCGTTGAGGTCGACGAGGTGCAGGCGCTCGGCGCCGAGCTCGAGCCAGTGCTGCGCCATTGCCGCGGGATCCTCGCTGAACACGGTCGCCGTGTGCATTTCGCCCTGCCTCAAGCGCACGCAGTGGCCGTCCTTGATGTCGATGGCGGGAATGATCTGCATGGCGCGGAGGGGACTCGCGGGCGCGGGCGTCGGATGCAGCGTGAGGGCGCTAGGGACCGTCCCAGGCGACGAAATTGGCGAGCAGGCGCAGGCCTGCGCGGTGGCTTTTTTCCGGGTGGAACTGCGTTGCGAAGATATTATCCTTGGCAATCGCGCAAGTAAACGCCACGGGATAAAGCGTTTCGCCGGCGACGATTCCCCGGTCGGCGGGAACGGGATGGAAACTGTGCGCGAAATAGAAGCGGCTCGCGTCGTCGATCCCCGACCATAGCGGATGGGACCCGCGCTGCAGGACGCGGTTCCACCCCATGTGCGGCACCTTGCAGCGCTCGCCGCCCCTCGCCATTGCCGCCTCGTCGAAGCGGACGACGTCGCCGGCGAGGATGCCGAGACCGGGCGTGGGCCCCTCGGCGCTCGTCTCGAACAGCATTTGCAGGCCCAGGCAAATGCCGAGGAACGGGCGCGTGGCCGCGGCCCTGCGGACCGGCTCGGCGAGCCCGCTCTGCTCGAGCATCCGCATGCAGTCGGGCATCGCGCTCTGGCCCGGCAGCACGACGCGCTCGGCGCGGTCGACGACGGCGGCATCGCTCGTGACGACGACCTCGGCGTCGGGTGCGACGTGCATGAGCGCCTTGGCGACCGAGCGCAGGTTGCCCATTCCGTAGTCGACGACGGCGATTGTCATGCGTAAGGTGAAGGCGCGATGCGGGTCTCGATGCCGCGGAAGCGGCCCCCGACGGGCGGCGGCAACGTCGCGGTGCGTCCTACAGCGAGCCCTTGGTCGAGGGCACGCCGGCGGCGCGAGGATCGCGCTCGACCGCCATGCGCAGCGCGCGGCCGAACGCCTTGAACACCGTCTCGCACTGGTGATGGGCGTTGTCGCCGCGCAGGTTGTCGAGGTGCAGCGTCACCTGCGCGTGGTTGACGAAGCCCTGGAAGAACTCGTGCGCGAGGTCGACGTCGAACGTGCCGATCATCGCGCGCACGAACGGCACGTGGAACTCGAGGCCGGGCCGGCCCGACAGGTCGATCACCGCCCGCGACAGCGCCTCGTCGAGCGGCACGTAGGCGTGGCCGTAGCGGCGGATGCCCGCCTTGTCGCCGAGCGCCCTGGCGATCGCCTGTCCGATCGTGATGCCGATGTCCTCGACGGTGTGATGCGCGTCGATATGGAGGTCGCCGGTGGCGTGCACCGTAAGGTCGACGGCGCCGTGGCGCGCGACCTGCTCCAGCATGTGGTCGAGAAACGGCACGCCGCTCGCGAGATCGGCGCGGCCGGTGCCGTCGACGTCGACGGCGACACGGATGTCCGTCTCGCGCGTCTTGCGCGACACCTCCGCGCGGCGCGCGGCGGCGACTTCGGTCAGCGGTGCGTTCATGGTCGGGGGCCTAGCGCTGCGAGCACGCGATCGTTGTCTTCGATCGTGCCCACGGTGATCCGCAGGCACTGGGCGAGCGCGGGATGCGTGCCGTGCATATTCTTGACCAGGATGCCGGCGCGGCGCAAATGCTCGAACGTCGCGTTGGCGTCGGCGAAGCGCGCCAGCACGAAATTGGCGCGCGACGGGAACGCGCGCACCCGCGGCAGCGCCGCCAGCGCGGCATGAAGGCGCTCGCGCTCGTCGACGATCGCCTTCGCCTGCGACTCGAGCAGCGCCGTCTCCGCGAGCAGGATCGGCGCCACCACCTGCGTCAGCGTGCCCACGTTGTACGGCGGGCGCAGCTTGTCGAGCTCGCGCATCCAGCCGGGATCGCCGACCGCGTAGCCCAGGCGCAGCGCCGCCATGCCGATCTTCGACACGGTGCGCACCACGATCACGTTGTCGAAGTCGCGTGCACGCAGGATGAACGAGCGGTTGGCGAACGCGTAGTAGGCCTCGTCGATCGCGACGATGCCGGGCGCCTCGCGGACGATAGCCTCGATCGCGGCGGTGTCGAAGAGGTTGCCGGTGGGATTGTTCGGGAACGCGAGCCAGACCAGCGCGGGGCGCTCGCGCGCGATCGCCGCGCGCATCGCGTCGACGTCGAGCGCGAAATCGTCGGCGAGCGGCACGCCGACGTAGCGCAGGTTGGCGATCGCCGCGCTGACGCGGTACATGACGAACGACGGCTCGGGTGCGACGATCGTGGCGCCGGGGCGCGCGACGAGCGCCGTCAGCATCGCGATGAGCTCGTCGGAGCCGTTGCCCAGCACGAGGTCGACGCCGTCGCCGAGCGCGAATGACTCGCGCAGCGATTGCTTCAGCGCTTCCGCCGTCGCGTCGGGATATCGGTTGATGGGCGCGCTCGCCGCTGCGGCGCCAATCCGCGCGCGCAGGTCCTCGGGCAGCGGGTACGGATTCTCCATCGCGTCGAGCTTCAGCATGCCGTCGCCGCGCGGCGCGTGGTAGGCGCGCATCGCGAGGACGTCGTCGCGCACCACGCCGCGCACGCGCGCGTCGATCGCCGCGGCGCGCGCCTCGTCGGCGGCGAGCGACGCCAGTGCGGTGTCGGGCATCGTCTCGGTGCCGGGCACGGTCATCGGACGGCCCTCCGGGCCGCGCGGTTCGCGGTTGATGCGTGCATGGGGTGACGCTGCACGCTCATGTTCGCCGCCTCGCCTCGGCCGATTGCGCGTGCGCGGTGAGGCCCTCGCCGTGCGCGAGCGGCGCGGCGATCGCGGCGAGCGCATGCGCGCCCTCCGCCGTCACGCGCAGCACGCTCGAGCGCTTCTGGAAATCGTAGACGCCGAGCGGCGACGAGAAGCGCGCCGTGCGGCTCGTCGGCAGCACGTGGTTCGGCCCGGCACAGTAGTCGCCGAGCGCCTCCGACGCGTAGTAGCCCATGAAGATCGCGCCGGCATTGGCGATCATCGGCAAGAGCGCGTCGGGATCGGCGACGGCGAGCTCGAGGTGCTCGGGCGCGATGCGATTGGCGATCGCGCAGGCCTCGGCGAGGTCGCGCGTGCGGATCAGCGCGCCGCGCCGCGCGAGCGACGCGGCGATGATCTTGGCGCGCGGCATGTCCTTCAGGCGGCGATGGATCGTCGTCTCGACCGCGTCGAGCAGCGCCTCGTCGGGGGACAGCAGGATCGCTTGCGCGAGCTCGTCGTGCTCGGCCTGCGAGAAGAGGTCGAGCGTCACCCAGTCCGGGTTCGCGCCGGCGTCGGCGATCACGAGGATCTCGCTGGCGCCCGCCACCATGTCGATGCCGACCGCGCCGAACACGCGTCGCTTCGCCGCGGCGACGTAGGCGTTGCCCGGGCCACAGATCTTGTCCACCGCGGGGATCGTCGCCGTGCCGTAGGCGAGCGCCGCGACTGCCTGCGCGCCGCCGATCGTGAACACGCGCGACACGCCGGCGAGGTGCGCGGCGGCGAGCACCAGCGGGCTGCGCACGCCGCCCGGCGTGGGGACCATCATCACGATCTCGCGCACACCCGCCACCTTAGCCGGCAGCGCGTTCATCAGCACCGACGACGGGTACGCGGCCTTGCCGCCCGGCACGTAGATGCCGACCGAATCGAGCGGCGTCACGCGCTGGCCGAACTCACCGCCGTCCGCCATCTTCACCGTCCAGCTCTTGCCGAGCTGGTGCTCGTGGAACGCGCGAATGCGATCGGCCGCGGCGATCAGCGCGTCGCG
>JAICUU010000388.1 GCA_025935675.1 Burkholderiales bacterium | reverse complement strand
TTATTTCATTAACCGGCGCGCGGCGGGCCGGCCTACACTGCCGCCTGATCGAAGGGCTCCCCGCGCAAGCATCGCGCGGCGGACGCGCGCCGGCGACACGCGGCAGGCGCGCGCGAACCTCGCGTTGCGCGCCGCGGCGCCCCACCCCAAGGAGGAACGATGTCTTTCCGCTGGACCCAGATGATGGCCGTGGTGCTGGCGCTCGCCGCCGGCCCCGCGATGGCGCAGGACACCGTCAAGATCGGCCTGATCCTGCCGATGACCGGCCCGTTCGCCTCGACCGGTCGCCAGATCGACGGCGCGGTCAAGCTGTGGATGCAGGAGCACGGCACGACCGTCGCCGGCAAGAAGATCGAGGTGCTCCTCAAGGACGATGCCGGCACGCCCGACACCACGCGAAGGCTCGCGCAGGAGCTCGTCGTCAACGACAAGGTCACCATCCTCGCCGGCTTCGGCCTCACACCGCTCGCGCTCGCGACGGTGCCGATCGCCACGCAGGCCAAGGTGCCCGAGCTCGTGATGGCGGCGGCGACGTCGGCGATCACCGAGAAGTCGCCGTTCGTGATCCGCGCGGGCTTCACGCTGCCGCAGATCGCCGCGCCGCTCGCCGACTGGGCGGCCAAGAACGGCATCAAGAAGGTCGTGACGCTGGTCACCGACTACGGCCCGGGCATCGACGCCGAGACGTGGTTCAAGAAGCGCTTCACCGAGCTCGGCGGCACCGTGCCGGCCGACCTGCGCGTGCCGCTCAAGAACCCCGACTTCGCGCCGTTCCTGCAGAAGGTCGCCGACGAGAAGCCCGACGCGGTGTTCGTGTTCGTGCCCTCCGGCGTCGGCTCGGTGTTCATGAAGCAGTTCGCCGAGCGCGGCCTCGACAAGAGCGGCATCAAGCTGATCGGCACCGGCGACGTTACCGACGACGACATCCTCAACGGCATGGGCGACGTCGCGCTGGACGTGATCACCTCGTTCCACTACTCGGCGGCGCATCCGTCGGCGGCGAACAAGGCGTACGTCGCGGGCTTCGAGAAGCTGAACGGCATGCGGCCGAACTTCCACTCGCTGGGGGGCTACGACGGCATGCGGATGATCTACACCGCACTCGAGAAGACCAAGGGCAATACCGACGGCGAAGCGCTGATGAAGGCGATGGAAGGTCAGTCGTTCGAGAGCCCGCGCGGCCCGGTGACCATCGACGCCGCGACGCGCGACCCGATCCAGAACGTCTACATCCGCAAGGTCGAGAAGGTGAACGGGCAGTTGTGGAACGTCGAGTTCGCGACGATTCCGAACGTGAAGGATCCCGCACACCAATAATTGCCGTCATCCCCGCGAAAGCGGGGATCCAGCCTTGGCGCCCGGTGGGACAATCGCGTGCCCTGTCGCTGCGCCAGGACTGGATTCCCGCATGCGCGGGAATGACGACGAGATGTGCGCGTCGATCACGCAAGCAACGTCCGTGCGACAGCTGCAGGCGGTCACGAACCCACTGCCGTCATCCCCGCGAATGCGGGGATCCAACATTGACGTTGCGGCAGGGCAATTGCGCGCCCTGTTGCCGCGTCAGAACGGGATTCCCGCATGCGCGGCAATGACGGCCTCCACCCATGCTGACCATCCTGTTCGACGGCGTCGCGTACGGCATGCTGCTCTTCCTGATAGCGAGCGGTCTCGCCGTCACGCTGGGGTTGATGAACTTCGTCAACCTCGCGCACGGCGCATTCGCGATGGCGGGCGGCTACCTTGCGTCGGTGCTGTCGAACCGGATGGGCGTGCCGTTCCTGGCGACGCTGCCGCTCGCG
>JAICUU010000264.1 GCA_025935675.1 Burkholderiales bacterium | reverse complement strand
GAAGCGTCGACCGGCTCGCGCTGCGCTTCGAGGGCCCCGTCGACCTCACCAACGCGACGGTCTACGCCAAGGCGAGCGGCGACGACCGCTGGCATGTCGTGGGGCGCGGCCGCGGCAACGACATCGTGCTCGACTGGCCGAAGGCGTGGCGCGACGACCGCACCATCGTCGAGCGGCTGGAGCTCGAGCTCACGTTCGCGCCGGGTGCCGATGGGGCGAAGCTCACGCGCCTCCTGCTGTACCCGTCGCTGCCCAAGGCGCCGGGGCGCTGACCGTGGCGCTGCGCGCTCGCGGATGGCTGTCGCGCATCCATGCGCAGGGGCGCGGCCCCATCGCATTCTGCGCGGGCGCGGCGCTCGCGCTCGCGGCGGGCCTCGCCCTCGACGTCGCGCCGCCGACGCAAGCCCAGGCGCTCCCGAGCGGGTCCGCGCCGGCGTCCGTCATCGCCGCGCCCGGTGTCGCCGGCACGACGCGCGGCGCCATCGAAGCACCCACCGCGCGCAATGTCGTCGCCGATGCCATCGCGATTCGCGGCTGGGCGGCCGATCCGCGCGGCATCGCGCGCGTCGACATCGACATCGACGGGCGCATGTTCGCGGCGCGCGATCGACTCGCCCATGCGGCGGGGGCGGGGGAACCGCTCACCGATGCACCCTCGCCCTCACGCTCTCCCCCGAGCGGGCAAGGGAGCAGGAGCACGCCCCGGCCTTCCGGCGCCGATGCGAGCGCAGGCGCGTCGACGGGCTTCGCCTACGACGCGAACCTCGCGGGCTGGCCGCTCGAGCGCCACGAGGTCACCGCCATCGCGACGACCAACGACGGCATGCGCACCGCGCTCGGCCATCGCAGCGCCGTGTCGCCGGCAACGATGCATCGCTGGTCGAAGGAGCTCGATGCGGTGCCGGCGCTCGCGTCGCGCGACTTCCGCTTCCTGATGGCCACCTCCGGCCTCACGCACGGCGGCGCCAAGGACGTCGAAAGCGCGTACACCGGCCTGACGTCGCGGACGCAGTCGATCGGCATCGCCGTGCCGATCCTCTACATGCGCGCGACGAAAGGCGCCGCCGGCGACTTCGCGTTCGATCCGGCGTTCGACCTCGCGCGCCGCTGCAAGGAGCGGCCGGTCGTCGACGACAATCTCGACGAGGTGATCGCGTGGTCGATCGACAAGCGCGTGCCGGTCAACTTCATCCTCAACGGCGGCATCTGGGCCGACGCGAGCTGCTACAGCGCCGAATGGGACCTGACGACGCATCTCGAGCTCGATCCGGCGCATTGCCAGTGGGACCAGCAAAACGCCGTGTTGCCCGGCGACTACCGCAAGGGCCTTGTCGGCTCGACCGATTCGCCGCAATTGTCGCGCTCGCTGACCTACAACGTCCACGACCGCGCGGTGCGCGCGTACAAGCGGCGCAACCTCACCGCGGCGGCGAAGATCGTGGCGCGCTTCGCGCGCGAGCATCCCGACCTGTTCGTCGGGGTGAGCCTCGACGCCGACACCTACATGAACCCGTTCGTCGAAGGCGGTCACCACTACGACTACAACCCCGGCATGCTGCGGCAGTTCCGCGAATGGCTGCAGGGCTCGGGACCGTATGCGGGACACGCGCGCGATGGCGCGCCCGACCTGTCGTTCTACCGGCGCAGGCATCCTCTGGCCCTCGCCGACGTCAATCGGCTCGCCCATGCAAAGTGGACGAAATGGTCGGAGGTCGATCCGCCGCGCACGATGCCCGGCTACGGCGGTACACCGGTGGCCGCCGGCACGACGCCGTTCTGGGAGGACGCGTGGTACCGCGAGTGGGACACGTTCCGCAAGCATGTCGTGCAGCTCCATTACGCCGAGCTCGCGCAGTGGACGCATGCCGCGGGCATTCCGGCCGACCGCATCTTCACGGCGCAGGCGGTCACCGCGCACGATCCCGGCGGGCGGCCCGTCGCGACGTACGTGACGAGCCCGCCTCAGCTGTTCGACTCCGCGGGCGTGTCGATCGAGGGCGCGAAGCCGCGCGAGGGCCACATCGGCGTGATCCTCTACGGGCCGTCGGCCGAAAACGCGATCACGATGGAGACCGGGCACAGCCTCTTCGCGACGATCGCGCGCTTCGACGATGCCTGGGCCGTCGCCGAGATGAATGCCGCCGACCTGCGCCATCCCGACGTGCTGCCGACGTACGCGCAGTCGTATCACGCGTTTCGCGACGCGTTCAATTTCGACGCGCGGCAAGTGTCGCTGATGGCGTGGAACGGCTCGCACGGCTTTCTCGCCGGCCGCCCGGGCTACGTCGCCTATACGTCGTGGCGCGGCACGCCAGCCGAGCAGGCGATGATGGATTTCCTCGCGAGCCATGCCGACGTACCGCGCGGTGCACGCCTGTGGACGTTCGGCTCGCCACGGCTTTCCGACACCGACGGATGGACGGCGACGCACGGAACGATCGACGCGGGCCACGGCGCATTGGTGCTCCATCCGGCGAACGGAAGGATCGTGCTGCGCTCGCCGGCCGACCAGTTGATCCGGCCACGCACGCTGTCCCGCGTCCTGCTTGCGATCGACGGTGCACCCACGCTGCGCAGCGTCGCGATCCGCGCTCGCGCCGCGGGTGAATCGGCATGGACCATCGTCGCGCGCAGTGGCACGACGCGGTTGAACCTCGACTGGCCGCCGGCATGGCGCCGCGGCTCGACGATCATCGAGGGAATCGAGATCGACATCACGTTCGCCGATCCCGCGAGCACGCACCGGCTTGCGCGGGTGCTGCTGTACCCGCGCGCCTAGCGGACCGCGTATACGCTATCCGCGATAGTGGACGATCGCCATCGCGAGCAGCAGCACGCCCCACGCGACGATCACCCAGGTTCGCACCGCTGGATCGCGCCAGCGCGGCGGCGCCGAGCGTGACGGTGCGTGGAACGGCGCCTCGACGAGGTAGTACGAGAGCGCGCTCACCGCGATCACCGCACACGTCCCCCAGGCGAGGGTCGCGGCGAGCGACATCGTCGCGAACGACTGCAAAAGCTGCGTGCGCACGAGGATCAGCGTCGGCAGGTGCCACAGGTAGACGCTGTAGCTGATCGTGCCGAGCCAGACCAGCGGTGCGAGCGCGAAGAAGCGCGACACACGGCCCCCCGTCGCCGTCAGCCCGATGACGAGCGCCGCCACGGTGGCATCGATCCACGCGGCGCGCGCGAACGGCAGCGCGCCCGGCTGCCACCAGATCGGATCGTGCGCGGCGACCGCGTACGAGCCGGCGACGAGCGACGCGAGGCCGAGCCACGCCAGTGCGGCGCGCGCGAGTGGCGACACGTCCTTGCGCACCGCGAACGCGGCGGCCGCCATGCCGACGACGAACTCGTCGATGCGCCACGGCAATTGCGCGATCTCGGCACCGGGGCCCAGCGTCGCCGAAATGAGCTTGGCGATCACCGCCGCGGCGACGCCGCCTGCGAGCAACCACGCCGTGCGGCGAGCGATGAGCGGCAGCACGAGCAGCGGGAAGACGAGATAGAACTGCCACTCGAACGGCATCGACCAGTAGACGCCGTTGATCGTCGACGCGTAGGCCGGGACGAGGTTGTGGGCCATGACGAGATGCAGCGCGACGTCGCGCAGGTCGTCGGGCGGAGTCGTCAGGCCGTGCCAGCCAAGCGGCAGCAACACCGTCAGCGTCGCGAAATACGCGGGATAGACGCGCAGCACGCGCCGGCGAACGAAGGCGCCGGCGTCGCGCCAGAACCGGCCGCGCGCGAAGGGCGCCGCATCGCGCCGGTCGTGCAGGACCTGCCACGTCAGCACGAAGCCGGACAGCACGAAAAAGACGTCGACGCCGAGCCAGCCCATCGCGGCGAGCGGCGTCACGTCAATATGAAGCGCAGGTACCGCGAGCGCGGGCTTCGCGGCGATCAGCCACAGGTGGTACGAGACGACCCAGCCGGCGGCGAGCGCGCGGATGCCGGTAAGGGCGTCGACATGCGCCTCGCGCGACGCGGCCCTCTCGCCGGATCCGGCGATCGGGGCCTGCGCGGCGAGCGTCGCGGCCATCGCGAGGTTTGCGAGCTGCTAGCGGTCGTCCGACTTGTATTCGACGTACGCGCGGTCGCGCGTCTGGCGGATGAAGTCCTGGAACGCCTCCTCGCTCTTGCGCTGCGTGATCGCCTGGCGCGCCTGCGCGCGCTGGCGGTCCTTCGACACGTCCTGCTCGCG
>JAICUU010000352.1 GCA_025935675.1 Burkholderiales bacterium | reverse complement strand
TTCGACGACTCGCTGACCGGCGGACTGACCGAGGCGCTGCGCGGGCTGCCCGCGAGCGGCCCGCTACAGGAGCGCGCGATTCATCTCGCGATGACGGCTACGGCGCCACCGGCCGGTGCCGTCCCGCTGGGCGGGCGCGCTGGCACCGCGCGCGGCGCCGCTCGGGCTGCGGATGCCGACGTGGTGCGTAGCACCGCGAGGGCGGTGGATGCCAGCGCGGTGACGGGCGTCGCGGCGCTTGAGGATACCGGCGCGATGCGAAGCGCTCCAGCGCCTGCGGGCGCCGGCGCGGTGCCGATCGCCGCGGGAGCGGCGAAAGGGGGCGCTCGCCCGAGCGGGGCGGACGCGGACGCATCCTCATGGACGAATGAATTGCAGGCCCGCACGCATCGCCTCGTCACGTTGATCTCGGAACGCGATGCGCCGTGGCCGGTCACGCTCGTCGCGCTCCTGACCGCGCTGGTGCTCGGCGCATTCCACGCGTTCTCGCCGGGCCACGGCAAGACGGTCGTCGGCGCCTACCTGATCGGCTCGAGGGCGACCGCGCGGCATGCGGTATTCCTCGGCACGACGGTGACCATCACGCATTCGGTCGGCGTTTTCGCGCTGGGGTTCGCCACGCTCTTCGCCGCGCAGTACGTCGTCCCCGAGCGGCTGATCCCGCTGTTGAGTCTCGTCTCCGGCGCGCTGGTGCTCGGCATGGGCGTCACATTGCTGTGGCAACGCTGGCCGCACCGCGTGCCCTCGACGCCGGCGGCCGGCGCATCCGTCGCGCACGATCCGGAGCGCAGCGCGGCAGGCGATCGTCCGTCATTGCGCACGCTGCCGCTCGCAGCGGCGCGGCTACGTGGCGTCGCGGCGGCATCCCGCACCGCGTCATCGATCGGCCCTCTCGTGGCGCGGATGCAGGGCCATGCGTCGCCCGCGCTCGCGCATGCCCATGGCGACGGTTGGCATTCGCACGGCGGGCGCTGGCATTCCCACGTGCCCCCCGCATCGCTGCGCGAGGCCGTGTCGTGGCGTGGCTTGCTGGCGCTCGGCGTGTCGGGCGGCCTCGTGCCTTGTCCGTCGGCGATGGTGCTGCTGCTCGCGGCCGTGGCGCTCAACCGCACCGCATTCGGCCTGGCGCTCGTGCTCGCGTTCAGCCTGGGGCTCGCGCTGACGTTGATCGGCGTGGGACTTGCGTTCCTTTACGCGCGCCGATGGCTGCCGGCCGGTGTCGGCGACAGTCAGGTGGCGCGCTGGCTGCCGGGGCTGAGCGCCGCGGCGATCGCCGCCATCGGCGTCGGACTCTGCGTCGTCGCTGCAACGGGCTTCCAGTGATCGCCGCGATCGGCATCGCGCTCTGCTTTATCGCCGCGACGGGCTTCCAGTGATCGCCGCCATCGGCATCACACGCTGCTTGGTCGCCACGACGCCGAGCTTCTGACGACCGCCGCGTCGGTCGTATCGACGCATCCAATCGCCTGACTCCTGCGTAGATCACGATGACGGAGGCGAGCCTCCGTTGCGACCGCAGCCGATGCGGCCGCGGTGCGGTCCGGCGAGTCCATTCGCCGCCGCTTCGTCGATCCCGTCGAGGAGGTTGGCATGTCCAGCAAATTACACCCGTCGTTGCGGCGGGCATCCGGATGGCTGTTGGCCGGCGCCATCGCCGCGCTCGGCACTCCGGCATTCGCGTCGAGCCACCGCGAGGCGCCGTTCATCGCGTCGCAGCCGCAAGTGGACGCGACCGATTTCTACATGTTCAGAAGCTACGAGCCCGGCCGCGCCGGCTACGTCACCATCGTCGCCAACTATTTGCCGGTGCAGGATGCGTACGGCGGTCCGAATTTCTTCAAGCTCGATCCCAACGCGCTGTACGAGATCCACATCAGCAACGATGGCGGCGCGACCGAGAACCTGACGTTCCAGTTCAAGTTCGAGAACCACCTCGCCGACAATCAGCTCATGGTGGGCGGCAAGGCGGTGTCGATCCCGCTGACGCAGAACGGATCGGCCGACGTCGCCACGGTCAATTCGTCGGCGCTCAACGTCACCGAGACGTACACCGTCAACGTGATCCACGGCCCGCGCCGCACGGGCGCGTCGGCGATGGCGTACAACGTCACCGCCGGCGGCAACACGTTCTACAAGCCGGTGGACAACATCGGCATGAAGACGATCTCGAACTACTACGAGTACGCGAAGAAGCACATCGCCAACATCGCGTACCCGGGCTGCGACGCACTCGGCAACGTGTTCGTCGGCCAGCGCCAGGACCCGTTCGTGGTGAACCTCGGCGAGACCTTCGACCTCGTCAACATCAAGTATCCGGCCACCGAGCTCAACCCGGACGCCGAGTTCGCGACGACCGACACGCTCGCCGACAAGAACGTCACGTCGATCATCCTCGAGCTGCCCATCGCCTGCCTGACGGAGGGCAAGGGCGACGTCATCGGCGCGTGGAC
>JAICUU010000020.1 GCA_025935675.1 Burkholderiales bacterium | reverse complement strand
GCGCGCCTCTATCCGGCGCTCGACGCGCTCGGGCTCCGCTACGAGGCGATCTTCGTCAACGACGGCAGCCGCGACCGCTCGGCGGCGTTGCTGAAGGCGCAATTCGAGGCGCGGCCCGACGTCACGCGCGTCGTCAACTTCTCGTCCAACTACGGCCAGCACATGGCGATCGTCGCCGGCTTCGAGCGCGTGCGCGGCGAGCGCGTCGTCACGCTCGACGCCGACCTGCAGAACCCGCCCGAGGAGATCGCACGGCTTCTGGCGGCGATGGACGCCGGCGCCGATTATGTGGGCGGCGTGCGCGCGACGCGCGAGGACGCCTGGTGGCGGCGCGTTGCGTCGCGCGCGATGAACCGGCTGCGCGAGCGCATCACGCGCATCCGCATGACCGACCAGGGGTGCATGCTGCGCGCCTACAGCCGCGACATCGCCGATGCGATCGCCGCGACGCCGGAGGTCAGCACATTCATCCCGGCGCTGGCGTACACGTTCGCCCATCATCCCGCGGAGGTCGAGGTCGCGCACGCCGAGCGCGCGGCCGGCGAATCGAAGTATTCGCTCTACCGGCTCATCCGCCTCAACTTCGACCTCGTCACCGGCTTCTCGGTCGTGCCGCTGCAGATGTTCTCGCTGCTCGGCATGGCGGTGTCGATCCTCTCGGCGATCATCTACGTCGTCTACATCGCCGAGCGCGCGATCAATGGCACCCTGACCGACGGGATCGCGAGCCTCTGGGATCGCGACATCCTCGAGTTCTTCCTGATCGGCATCGTGCTGTTCGGCCTCGGCATCGTCGGCGAATACGTCGGTCGCATCTACCAGCAGGTGCGCGAGCGGCCGCGCTACCGCGTTCGCAGCGTGCTCGAGCGCGACATCGACCCGCGCTGAAGCCCCGGTGGCGCGCGCCGTCGTCTTCGCGTATCACGACGTGGGCACAGCCTGCCTGAGGGTGCTCGCCAGGCATCGCATCGACATCCCGCTGGTCGTCACGCACGAGGACGACCCGCGCGAGAACACCTGGTTCGCGCGCGTCGCCGACGTCGCGCGCGAGCTTCGTCTCGCGGTCGCGACGCCGGACGACCCGAACGATCCCGGCTTCGTCGCGCGCATCGCAGCACTCGCGCCGGACTTCCTGTTCAGTTTCTACTACCGCCGGATGCTGTCGCCGGCGCTGCTTGCCACGGCGCGCCGCGGCGCGCTCAACCTGCACGGCTCGCTGCTGCCGCGCTACCGCGGCCGCGCGCCCGTCAACTGGGCGGTGCTGAACGGCGAGGTCGAGACCGGCGCGACGCTGCACTACATGACAGCGAAGCCCGACGCCGGCGACATCGTCGCGCAGCGGGCCGTGGCGATCGGCCCCGACGACACGGCCCGCGAGGTGCAGGACCGCGTCGCCGCCGCCGGCGCGGCGCTGCTCGACGACATCCTGCCGGCGCTCGTCGCCGGCACCGCGCCGCGGCGCGCCAACGACCTCGCGGCGGGGTCGTACTTCGGCGGGCGCACGCCGGAGGACGGCCGCATCGACCTCGCGTGGCCGGCGAGGCGCGTACACGACCTCGTCCGCGCGGTGGCGCCGCCCTACCCGGGCGCCTTCGTCGACCTGCCCGGCGGCCGCCTTGCGGTGCTGCGCACGCGAAGGCTCGCCGCGCCGCCGCCCGGCGCGGCATCGTCGACGGGCATCTACGTGCAAGGCGAGCGCGCGTTCGCGCGCTGCGGCGACGGCGCGCATCTCGAGATCCTGGACGCGGCGATCGGCGGCGCGCCCGCCGGCGCGGCCGCGAGCGCCGCGCTCGCCGTGCCACGCTGATTCCGCGAGCCGGGAGCCGCGAGCCGCATACGCCCGGGCGCCGCGCGCGCTGCCGGTAGAATGGCGCCCATCCCCGCGGCGCGCCCGTCCATGAAACGCATCCTCATCCTCGGCGTCAACGGCTTCATCGGCCATCACCTGTCGCGCGCGATCATCGACCGCACCGACTGGGAAATCCACGGCATGGACATGCAGGTCGACCGCATCGGCAACCTGGTCGACGCGCCGCGCTTCCACTTCTTCGAGGGCGACATCACGATCAACCGCGAATGGATCGAGTACCACGTCAAGAAGTGCGACGTCGTGCTGCCGCTCGTCGCGATCGCCACGCCGGCCATGTACGTGCGCGAGCCGCTGCGCGTGTTCGAGCTCGACTTCGAAGCCAACCTGCCGATCGTGCGTGCCGCCGTGCGCTATGGCAAGCGCGTGGTGTTCCCGTCGACGTCCGAGGTGTATGGCATGTGCGGCGACGCCGAGTTCGACGCCGAGCGCTCGAACCTCGTGCTCGGCCCGATCAACAAGCCGCGCTGGATCTACGCGTGCGCGAAGCAGCTGATGGATCGCGTTATCCACGCCTACGGCCTCGAGCAGGGGCTCGACTACACGCTGTTCCGGCCGTTCAACTGGATCGGCTCGGGGCTCGACTCGATCAACACGGCGAAGGAAGGCAGCTCGCGCGTCATCACCCAGTTCCTCGGCCACATCGTGCGCGGCGAGCCCATCCAGCTCGTCGATGGCGGCGCGCAGCGCCGCGCGTTCACCTACATCGACGACGGCATCGACGCGCTGATGGCGATCATCGCCAACCGCGACGGCATCGCCACGCGCAAGATCTACAACGTGGGCAACCCGGCCAACGACTTCTCGGTGCGCGAGATCGCGACGATGATGCTCGAGCTCGCCGTCGGCTATCCCGAATACCGCGACTCCGCGCGCCACGTGAAGCTCGTCGACACCACCGCCGACGCGTACTACGGTCCGGGCTACGAGGACACGCGCAACCGCGTGCCG
Organism: Burkholderiales bacterium; assembly: GCA_025935675.1. GTDB lineage: Bacteria > Pseudomonadota > Gammaproteobacteria > Burkholderiales > Casimicrobiaceae > VBCG01. The sequence continues at coordinate 22,949 of JAICUU010000020.1, read as the reverse complement.
AAGATCGACACGACGATGCGCGACCTCGACTGGGCGCCGCGCGTGCCGATGGACGCCGCGCTGCGCCACATCTTCGACGCCTACCGCGGGCATGTGGCGAGCGCGCGCGCGCTCGTCGACTGACGCCGGCGTTGCCGCCCGGCACCGCGATGCCGCTCCTCGCCCTCAAGGTCGACGTCGACACCTGGCGCGGCACGCGCGAAGGCGTGCCGCGGCTGGTCGACCTCTTCCGCCGCCACGGCGCCGGCGCGACGTTCCTGTGGAGCCTCGGCCCCGACCACACGGGTCGCGCGATCAAGCGCGTGTTTCGCCCGGGCTTCTTCGGCAAGGTGAAGCGCACCAGCGTCGTGTCGCACTACGGCGTGCGCACGCTGCTCAACGGCACGCTGCTGCCCGGGCCCGACATCGGCGCGCGCGGCGCGCGCATCATGCGGGGGGTGCGCGATCTCGGCTACGAGTGCGGCATCCACTGCTTCGACCATGTGCAGTGGCAGGACGGCGTGATGGCGGCCGATGCCGCGTGGACCGCGCGCGAGATGGACAAGGCGGTGACGCGCTTCGCGGCGATCTTCGGCGAGCCGCCGCGCACGCACGGCGCCGCGGGGTGGCAGATGAACGTGCACGCGATGCGGCTCACGCAATCGCTCGGCTTCGACTATTGCTCCGACGGCCGCGGCCGGTCGCCGCACCTGCCCGTCTGGAACGCCGAGCTGATCCGCTGCCCTCAGTTCCCGACCACGCTGCCGACGCTCGACGAGCTGATCGGCCTCGACGGCATCACGCCCGACAACGTCGCCGAGCGCCTGCTCTCGCGCACCGCCGGCGCCGCGACGAGCCACGTGTTCACGCTGCACGCGGAGCTCGAGGGCATGCGGCTCGCGCCGGTGCTCGAGTCGCTGGTCGCCGGCTGGCGCGGGCAGGGCTTCGACCTCGTGCCGGTGCGCGCGCTGTACGATGCGGTCGAGCCGATGGCGCTGCCGCGATGCGAGGCGGCGCCCGGCACGATCGACGGGCGCACGGGCACGCTGCTCGTGCAGGGCGAGGAATTCCTCGCCGGATTCGATCGCAACGAAGCGCCGGCGGCGCGTGCCGGCGAAACGGTGGACATCCGATGAAGATCGACGATTTCAGCGCCGTCTCGACGGCCGGCACGTTCAAGCTGTCGGCGCACAAGGGCGAGACCGTCGTCCTGTACTTCTATCCGCGCGACAACACGCCGGGCTGCACCACCGAGGGCGCCGATTTCCGCGACCGCTACGCGCGGTTCCGCAAGGCCGGCGCCGCGATCGTCGGCGTGTCGCGCGACACGCTCGCCTCGCACACCCGGTGGAAGGAGAAGATGGGCTTTCCGTTCGAGCTCATCGCCGATCCGGACGAGACGCTGTGCAAGGCGTTCGGCGTGATGAAAATGAAGAACATGTACGGCAAGAAAGTGCGCGGCATCGAGCGCAGCACGTTCGTGATCGACGGCGCGCGCAACCTCGTCCGCGAGTGGCGCGGCGTCAAGGTGCCCGGCCACGCCGACGAGGTGCTGGCGGTCGTCGAGTCGATGCGCTGAGACGAACCCACGACGATGACCGCCGTCGCGACCGGGCATGTCGGCGCCGTGCCCCCGATCCTGTCGCTCGTGGTCCCGGTCCGCGATGAAGCCGCCAACATCGACGCGTTCGTGGCGCGCGCCACCGCCGCGCTCGATCGCCTCGACCTCGCCTGGGAGATCGTCTTCGTCGACGACGGCAGCCGCGACGCCTCGCTCGCCGCCATGCTGGCCGCTCACGCGCGCGACCCTCGCATCGGCGTCGTCGCGCTCACCCGCAACTTCGGCAAGGAAGTCGCGCTGACCGCGGGCCTCGACCACGCCCGCGGCGAAGCGGTCGTGCCGATCGACGCCGACCTGCAGCACCCGCCGGAAGTGGTCGCCGAGCTGGTCGCGCGCTGGCGCGAGGGCGCGCCGATGGTGGTCGCGGTACGCCGCAATGCGCCGCACGATGGCGCGTTGCGCCGCTTGCTGTCACGCGCGTTCTACGCGATGTTCCGGCGCGTGACGTCGATCGACCTGCCGCAAGGCGCCGGCGATTTCCGGCTGCTGTCGGCGCCGGTCGTGGCGGCGCTGCGCGCGCTGCCCGAGCGCACGCGCTTCATGAAGGGCCTCTACGCGTGGGCGGGCTTCCCTTACGCGACGGTGCCTTACGACGTCGCCGCGCGCGCGGAGGGCCGGTCGTCGTTCGGGATCGCCCGGCTGTGGCGCCTCGGCAGCGATGCGATCATGTCGTTCTCCGCGGCGCCGCTCAAGATCGCGAGCTTCGCCGGCTTCGTCATGGCGCTGGTGGCGATCGTCTACGGCGCATGGCTCGTTGGCAAGACGCTGGTGCTCGGCATCGACCTGCCCGGCTATGCGTCGACGATCACTCTCGTGCTGTTCCTCGGCGGCCTGCAGCTCCTGTCGCTCGGCATCCTCGGGGAATACGTCGCGCGCATCTATGACGAGGTGAAGTCGCGGCCGATCTACGTCGTGCGCGCACGCCACGGCGTGCCTCCACCGGCGCCGTGATGCGATCGGCGCCGCTCGACGTGGCCCTCGTCGCACTGATTGCCATCGCATACCTGGGGTTCGGCGCGTTCGTCGGCGGTGGCTACGATCCGGGACGCGATGTCGCCGTGGCCTGGTCGATCGTCCACGACGGCGCGACGCCCATGCTGGGCCCGCTGATCGCCGGGCGCGCCCATCTCGGCCCGGCATGGTTCTACGCGCTTGCGCTGCCGCTCGCAGTGTGGCCCGCGTGGCTCGCCGCCGCGCTGTTCGTCATGCTGATCGGCGCGTGCCAGTTCCCGCTCGCGTATGCCATCGGCCGCCGCCTCGCCGATACGCGTCTCGGCATGCTGTGGGCGGTGGCGCTCGCGATGCCCGGATGGGCGAGCTTCGAGTCGGTCGGCTTCGCGAGCACGAACGGCGTGCGCACGCTCACGCTCGCGACCGTCTATATCGTCGTGCGCATGCGCGATGCGCCGCACGCCGCAGGCTGGTTCGCCGCCGGCATTGCCGCGGCGCTCGCCACGCATGCCCATCCTTCGAGCGCGTGGCTCGCGCTGGTCATCGCCGCCTCGGCCTGGCGGCATCCAGGCGCGATGGGTGGTCCGCTGCGCGCCCGCGCGGCTGCGCTGGTCGCCGCGGCGGCGGGATTCGCGATTCCATTCCTACCGTTGCTGCTCGAATCGCCTGACGTCGCGCGAGCCTCCCAGGCGGTCGCGAGCGCAAACGTCAGCTTGGCCAACATCGCGCGTGTGCCGGCGCTGCTCTGGAGCATCGCATGGGAGGGCCCTCACGCGATCATGGCCGCCGTGTACCGGCCGGGCAGCGCATTCGCGGCGAACGTCGCGCTCGTGGCCGCGCTCGCCGGCATCGCGGGTGCAGTGCGCGGCGTCATAGCCGCGGTCGGCGGCGACCGCGCGGCGCGCCTCGGCGTCACGTTGACGATCGTCGCGACCGCGTTCGTCGCGCTGGTTCGTCCGGTGACGCCGGTCTACATGGCGTACTCGATCGTGCCCGGCTATGCGCTGCTGGTGGCTGCCGGATGGCGTGCATGGCTGCAACGCCGACCGCGCGTCGCGCCGATCGCCGTGGGCGCCGTGCTGGCGACGTCGCTCGCCGTCGGCGTCGGCATTGTTCGCTCGATGCGCGAGGGCGGCGGGCGCATCGAGCCCGTCATCGCGGACATCGCGCGGTCGCCGCCAGCAACCCCGACGCCCGCCGATGTCTGGCTTCCGGCGCTCGACGTCGATCGCCTGGGACGCGCGCTGTGCGCCTCGCCCGCGCCTGTCTACGGTGCGCTCGCCTACGCGCTCGACGTCTTCTATGCGATGCCGCTGCGCATGCACTGCGCGGCCAGCGTTCCGCAATTTTCCGAAGAGGCGCGCGGGAGCGCCGGCGGCGGCCGCCTGGGACTCGCCATGCGCCACTACCGCGCGCTCGACGCCGTGCCTGCGCAGCGCGTCGGCGGCATCGGCCTCGACGCCGTCGCGCGCATCGTCGCGGCGCCGCCGTTGCGCGAATTCCCGCACGACGCGGCGTACCCGCCGCATCCTTACGCAACCGGGGAGCCGACGCGCGTCGCGTATGCTTTCGACGCGCCGTCCGCCGAGGTCGTCGTCGTCACCAATCCGCGGGTGACGTGGATGCCCGCGTGGACGAGCGACGTTCGCTGCGACGGCGCGGCGGTTGTCCCGGTTGCCGCGGATCTCGTCACCCGGCTGTATCGCTGCGCTGCGGGTTCCATGCATCGTTGGCAGGTCGACGTCGCCGCAGCCGATCCGCGCGCGATCGAAATCGTGTCCTTCGTGCCGCACGCGGGCAGCGCCAGGACCTGGAGGCTCGTGCCATGAATGCCACGCAAGCACCGATGCTCATCAACGCCACCGGGCTCGCGCTCGTGCTGACCACGGCGCACGCGCTCCTCAAATGGGCATCGCAGAAGCCGCATGCGACCTTCGTCGAGCTGCTGACTTCGCAGGGCGCGGTGGTCGGCGTCGCGCTGGCGCTCTACGGAGGCGTCTTCCTCTGGTACCTGCACGCGCTGCGGCGGTTCGAATTGGCCGAGCTCTTTCCCGTCTACACCGGGCTGACGCTGGTCTTCGTCGCGTGCACCGGGGTGCTGCTCTTCGGCGAGCGCCTTTCGATGATGCAGATCGGCGGGATCGGGTTCATCGCCGCGGGCGTTTTCTTCCTGCAGCGCGCGGCGTAGGCTCCCGCCGTTCCGCACCGACCGCGTCCGGCAGGCGTCGCGTCGATCCTCGCAACCATGCGACGGAAGTCCCCGCTGTTTCGTTTCCACCACAAACCCTCGCGGGGCGGCGGGAGCCCGGACACAAGCCCTTGTGGCCCGTCGATGTACCGCCTAGAGTGAACCGCAGGCGACCGCAACGGCGGTCGCCCTTCGGTCGAATCTGGAGGCCCATGGTCGAACGCAAGCTGCGCCCCGCGCCATCCCCGCACAGTCCCCTAGCCCCGTCCCGCAAGTCCGCCCGCCCGGGCGCGTCCCCTGCCACCAAGCTTTTCGTGCTCGACACCAACGTGCTGATGCACGACCCGACGAGCCTGTTCCGCTTCGAAGAGCACGACATCTACCTGCCGATCCTCACGCTCGAGGAGCTCGACAACAACAAGAAGGGCGTGACCGAGGTCGCGCGCAACGCGCGACAGGCATCGCGCTTCCTGGACGAGCTCGTGACCGCGCAAACGGAGTCCTCGCGCGACGCGATCGCGCTCGGGATACCGCTGACGGGCAAGTCGAACGGCGCCGCCAGCGGGCGCCTCTTCCTGCAGACCGAGGCACTCGGCGCGGCGCTGCCGCCGTCGCTCGCCTACGGCAAGGCGGACAACCAGATCCTCGCCGTCGTCAAGGAGCTGGCCGAGCGCGAGTCGTCGCGCGACGTGATCCTGGTGTCGAAAGACATCAACATGCGGATCAAGGCGCGCGCGCTGGGCATCGCCGCCGAGGATTACTTCAACGACAAGGTGCTGGAGGACACCGAGCTCCTCTACCCCGGCATGCAGGCGCTGCCGGACGACTTCTGGGAGCGCAACGGCAAGGGCATGGAATCGTGGCAGGCCGGCGGCCACACGATGTACCGGATCACGGGGCCCCTGGTGCCGTCGCTGCTCACCAACGAGTTCGTCTACCTCGAGAAGCCGGGCGAGCAGCCGTTCCACGCGGTCGTCAAGGAGATCACCGGGCGCACGGCGCTCCTGTCGACGCTCAAGGACTACACGCATCAGAAGAACAACGTCTGGGGCATCACCGCGCGCAACCGCGAGCAGAACTTCGCGCTCAACCTGCTGATGAACCCGGACCTCGACTTCGTGACGCTGCTCGGCCAGGCGGGCACCGGCAAGACGCTGCTGACGCTCGCCGCCGGCCTGATGCTCACGCTGGAGTTCAAGGTGTACACCGAGATCATCATGACGCGCGTGACGGTGCCTGTCGGCGAGGACATCGGCTTCCTGCCCGGCACGGAGGAAGAGAAGATGAACCCGTGGATGGGCGCGCTCGAGGACAACCTCGACGTGCTCAACAAGACCGACGACGAAGCCGGCGAATGGGGCCGCGCGGCGACGCGCGACCTCATCCGCTCGCGGATCAAGGTGAAGAGCCTCAACTTCATGCGCGGCCGCACGTTCATCAACAAGTACCTGATCATCGACGAGGCGCAGAACCTGACGCCGAAGCAGATGAAGACGCTGATCACGCGCGCGGGACCGGGCACCAAGGTGGTCTGCCTCGGCAACATCGCGCAGATCGACACGCCTTACCTCACCGAGGGGAGCTCGGGGCTCACGTACGTCGTCGATCGCTTCAAGGGCTGGTCGCACTCGGGGCACATCACGCTGATGCGGGGCGAGCGCTCGCGGCTCGCCGACCACGCGGCCGAGATCCTGTAGGCGCCTCGCCGCGGTCACGGGCGCCGGCGCCGCCCGGCGCCCTGCGGCCCTGGCGAGGCGGCATCGCCCGCGCCCCGGCGGGTCGCCCCCTCTGCGCGCCCGTTTGTCGACCCCGGCGGACCGTCCGCCGGCAGGCGCAGGAATCTGCAGTTGCGCGCGCTCGCCATCGCGCTACCGTATGGGTATCCGGGCCCGGACAAGGCGAAGGGATGGTCGCGCGGTACCCGTCCCGCGCCCGATCAACGAGTTGTCGAATATCGGCGCGATTATTGCTTGACCTCATGGCTCGGGAAATCGTCCAATACCGCCTGTGATCAGGGATTCCCACCTTCTGCGCGCCGTCCGATCGCTTCGCGAGCGACTCGCCACGCGCGCGGATTCGGAGCACGAGCAGGCGATCCTCCGGATCGTCATCGTGGCGCTGGTGTTCGCCTACATGGCGACGAGCTACAAGCCGAGCCTCGACGATTCGACCCATACGCAGCTGCTGCTGCTGTCGACGCTGGCGGCTGATCTCTTCTTCGCGTTCGCGATCTTCGTGGCGATCTGCCTCTGGCCGGCGCCCAACGTCCACCGGCGCCTCGCCGCGATGGTCGCCGACGCGGGCACCGCGACGATGGTCGTCGTGCTCTCCGGCGAGGCCGGCGTGTCGATGGTCGGCGTCTACCTGTTCATCACCTTCGGCAACGGCTTCCGGTTCGGCCGCAAGCACCTCTTCGCCTGCCAGGCGCTGTGCCTGGCCGGGTTCCTCGTCGCGCTGCTGTTCTCGCCTTACTGGCGTCGACACGAGGTGGCGGGCTGGAGCCTGTTCATCTCGCTGGTCGTCCTGCCGCTCTACGTGTCGACGCTGCTGACGCGCATCCAGGAGGCGCGCGCCAAGGCCGAGGAGGCGAACCGCGCAAAGAGCTCGTTCCTCGCGAACATGAGCCACGAGATGCGCACGCCGCTCAACGGCATCGTCGGCGTCGTCGACCTCTTCAATGTCACGCGGCTCGACGCCCACCAGACCGAGCTGATGCGTCTCTTGCGCCATTCGGTCGGCGTGCTGCGCTCGCTGGTCGACGACGTCCTCGACATCTCGAAGATCGAGGCCGGGCGCTTGAGCATCGAGGTCATCGACTTCGACCTGCATTCGATGCTCAACACGCTGGTGCGCCTGCTGAAGCCGCACGCGGCGGCCAAGAACCTGCAGTTCCGCGCGATGGTCGACCCCTCGATCGACTATCACCTGCGCGGCGACCTCCATCACCTGCGCCAGGTGCTGCTCAACCTCCTCAGCAACGCGATCAAGTTCACGCACGCCGGCGAGATCACGACCAACGTCACGCTGGTGAGCGAGAACGACGTGTCGCTGCGGCTGCGCTTCGAGGTCCGCGACACGGGGATCGGCATGGCGCAGGACGTGCAGCAGCGCATCTTCGAGCGCTTCGTGCAGGCCGACGAATCGACGACGCGCCAATACGGCGGCACGGGCCTCGGCACGACCATCGCGAAGCAGCTCGTCGAGCTGATGTCGGGCTCGATCGGCGTGACCAGCGATCTCGGCAAGGGCAGCACGTTCTGGTTCGAGGTGCCGCTGACCAAGAGCGCGGGCGCGGCGCTGCCCGCCGAGGAGGAATCGCGCGCGGCCGTGCTGCTCGCCGATGCCGAGACGGCGGCGCGCGTGATCCCGAGCGTGGAGTCGGCGTGCGGCCGCGTGGAGACCGTGGGCAGCGCCGCCGCGCTGCTGGCCACGTTCCGCAAGCTGCAGGTCAGCGGCGTCAGGGTGCCCGCGGTCCTCATCGCAGGAGATGCGCGGATCGCCCGCGATCTCTTCACCTCCATCGCGTCCGAAGGCGGCGAGGCGGCGCCGGCGCTCATCTACTTGACGAGCGACGAGGCGGCGAGCCCGATCGACCAGATGGAGGGCGTCAGCAGGATCGCGTCGACCGCGCCCGCCAAGCTCATTCGCAACGCCGTGCACGCCGTCGCCGCGCAGGTGTCCGAGGGCGCGCAGATCATCAACCTCGGCGAAGTGCTCGCCGAGCAGCGCGTCGCGCGCCGCATCCTCGTCGCCGAGGACAACCCGACCAACCGCGCGATCATCTCGCAGCTGCTCGAGACGGCCGGCCACTCGGTGATCCTCGCGGCCGACGGCGAGGAAGCGCTCGACCGCTACGAGGAGGAAGTTCCCGACCTCGCGATCTTCGACTTCAACATGCCGAAGCGCAACGGCCTCGACGTCATCCGCGCGATCCGCACGATGGAGGCGCCGGGCGAGCACCTGCCGATCATGGTGCTGTCGGCATCGGTCACGCCCGAGGCGCGCGAGAATTCACGCAAGGCAGGCGCCGACGAGTTCCTCGGCAAGCCCTACGAGGCGGTGGCGCTGCTGCAATCCATCGAGCGACTCGCGCGTCGCGCGAACCGCGCCGGCTCGTTCGCCCATGGCACCGCTGCGCAGGCCGGCAAGGCGGCCGTCACCGAGCTCGCGCCGCTGATCGACATGCGGCGCCTCGCCGACGTGGAGAAGATCGCGAGCGACGAGTCGTTCCTCGTGCGCCTGCTCGGCGGCTTCCACTCCGACGTGAGCGACCTGCTGGCGCGCCTCGACAAGGCCGTCGAGGGCAAGCGCGGCGTCGAGGTCGGCGAGATCACCCACGCGATCAAGGGCGCGGCCATGAGCGTGGGGGCCACGCTGCTGGCCGCGCAAAGCGACGAGATCGGCAAGGCGGCGATCCGCGGAGGGGGCGCGGACGCCAAGGCGCTACTGGGCGAGATCCGTCTGTGCTTCGAAAGGACCGACCGCGAGTTCGACTCGTACTTGTCCCGGAAGAAACGAGCGTCGCTGTAAGGGCCGGTCCCTCCGTTGACTAGGCGCTGGCCACCATCGGGCCCGGCGCGAAGATCGTCTCGATCGCCGCTTCTTCCGGCGTGATCGTCGCCATCCGGTCCTGCGCCTTGACGAGGCGCGCCATCATCCGCAGGTCGCGCGAGTCGAGGTTCATGGCGGCGTCCGACCACACGTCGACGATGCTCGTGAGCTCCTCGTGTGTGACCGGCTGGCAGAATGCCTTCGCCGCCTTGAGCGCGCGATGCGTGTTGGCGTGGCGATTGCGCTGCGCGATGAAGCGTTTCACCGCCTCGACGCCCATGCCGTCGTCGACGAGCCGGTCGACGATGCCCATGCGATGCATGTCCTCGGCCGAGTAGACGTCGGCGCTGCCGCAGATCTGCTCGGCCTTCGCGGTGCCGACGCGGCGCGCGAGGAACGACAGCGCGCCCATTCCGGGGAACAGGCTGAACAGCGATTCGGGGAAGGAGAACGTCGCGCTGCGCTCGGCGAAGATCGTGTCGCAAGCGAGCGCGCATTCGAAGCCGCCGCCCAGCGCCTTGCCCTGCACGAGCGCGATCGTCGAGATGTTCGCACCGAAACCGCTGTGGCGCCGGTATACGAGGTCGACGCACAGCCGCGCGTAGCGGCGAATGGTCTCGCGGTCCTTGCGCATGATCTTCTCGATGAAGAGACCGAGGTCGCCGCCGAGGTTGAAGACACCCTGGACCGCGCTGCCGAACACCACGTGGTCGATGCGCGCCGGCCGGCCCTTGTCGTTGATGTGGCCCTGGTGCAATTCGAGCAGCTTCTCCGCGTGTTCAAATTCCTCGAGGAGCTGCGGATTGAAGCAGGGACGCGGCGATGGTTTCATCCATGAGAAGAGCGCGCCGAGCTCGGTGTCGTGCTCGATCTCGACTTGCGTGTACGCGTTGATGGTGGAAAGCGCAGGAAACTCGACGATTGCATTCATGATCTTTTGGCCCCCGGGACGGAAATTTTTGTTGCGCGCACGCGCCTCGCACCCTCATGCGCGACGCTTTGCGACGGCTACTGTACGTAACAATGTGTGGAAATGGAAGGCAGCGTCGGGGGGTGCCGCCGTGCCCTACAGGTATATGCAACAGGTTCCGGAAGCGAATGAGCGGAACCTCGGTCGTTTTGTACGCTACACAAACGTAAGACAGCTTTCCGAGCGATTCCCGGACATTGCGCGCGAGAACGCGTCAAATCATTGATTATCAATGCAATTTCGACGCCGACCTGCGGTCGTGAGGCGAACCCGGCTGGAACCGAACGATGGTTCTATTCCGCGGTGTTATCGTCGGCGGCGAGCACCCGCCAGCCGCCGTCGAGGAGGCCTTCGATCGGCCTGAAAGAGGCCTTGTAGGCCATCTTGGGGCTGCTCTCGATCCAGTAGCCCAGATAGAGGTGCTTGAGGCCGAGCTCGCGGCAGCGATCGATCTGCCACAGCACGCTGAACGTGCCGTAGCTCGCGCCGCGCTCGTCCGCGTCGTAGAACGTGTAGACCGACGAAAGCCCGTCGTCGAGGCGATCGACGAGGCTCACCATCTTGAGCGCGCCGCCGCGCCGGAACTCGAAGAGATCGGTCGCGACGTTGCTGTGCAGCAGGAAGTGCTGGTATTGCTCGCGGCTGTCGTGATCCATGCCCCCGCCCGGATGGCGCGAGCGCTGGTAGCGCAGGTAGAGATCGTAATGCTCGCTGTCGTAGCCGAGCTCGCGGCGCGCCACGTGCAGCGACGCGTGTTCCTTCGCGGTCCGCCGCTGCGTCCTTGTCGGGCGGAACGCGTCGACCGGCACGCGCACGGGCACGCACGCCCTGCAGCGATCGCAGTAGGGCCGGTAGGTGAACGCGCCGCTGCGCCGGAAGCCGAGCCGCACGAGCTCGCTGTAGACGGCGGTGTCGATCAGGTGGCTCGGCGTCGCCACCTGCGATCGCGCGGCGCGATCGGTGAGATAGCTGCACGGGTACGGGGCGGTCGCATAGAACTGCAGCACCGCGAACGGCAGGTCGTTGAGTTTGCTCATCCCGTGCTCACAGCGAGAGTTCGGGCACCGCGCCCGGATCGCAGAAGGCCGCCGGCTCGTCCGAGTGTATCAACTCGCGCAGCCGCATCGCAAACGCCGCGCGCGGGATCGGCCGCGCGCCGAGCGACGCCAGGTGGGCGGTCTGCTGCTGGCAGTCGATCATCTCGACCCGCCGCGACGCCGCGATGGCCACGAGGTGCGCCAGCGCGACCTTGGACGCGTCGGCGACTCGCGTGAACATCGATTCGCCGAAGAACACGCGGCCGAGGCCTACGCCGTAGAGGCCGCCCTTGAGCTCGCCGCCCTGCCAGGCCTCGACCGAATGCGCGTAGCCCGCGCGATGCAGGCGGCCATACGCGTCGATCATCGCGTCGGTGATCCACGTGCCGTCCTGGCCCTCGCGCGGAGCGGCGCAGGCGCGGATGACCGCGTCGAACGCCGTGTCGACGCGCACGTCGAATTGCCGCGCGTTGACGCGACGCCGCAGCGAGCGCGACGGCGCGAACTCGTCGACGAACAGGACCATCCGCGGGTCGGGACTCCACCACAGGATCGGCTGTCCCTCCGCGTACCAGGGGAACACGCCGTGGCGGTAGGCGTCGACGAGGCGCTCGACGCGCAGGTCGCCGCCCACTGCGAGCAATCCATCGGGCTCGCGCAGCGCGCGCTCGACCGGCGGAAACCCGGTTCGCGTCGTCAATCGCGGGATCACCGGGGCGGCTCGTGGCGACCGTTCACTGCGCCGTGGGCGCAATGAGGCCGTGGCGGACCAGCACGGCGAGCAGCGCGTCGGTGAAGCGCGGGATGTCCTTGCCGTCGATGTGCGACGTGTCCGGCAGCACGAACGACCTGAATTCCGGCTCGTCGCGGAACTCGATCATCGGCGCCGGCGAGATGCGCGCATACGCGTCCCAGTATTCGCCGCGCGGGTAGTTCTTCTCGTCGAGCACGAGATGCTCGCCGGCGGAAGGCTCGCGGAAGAACACCACCTTGCCCCCACGCGCCTGTATCGTTCGCACCCACGACGACACCTGCGCGAGGTCGGCGAGCCACTTGGCCGGCGGCGCGGGCGGGTAATTGCGATAGTAGTCGACGAGGTCGATAAGGCGCTGGCGCTTGATCGCCGCGACGTCGGTGCGCTCGTAGTCGAGGAAGCCCACGCGATCCGGCCGCATGACGAGGTAGTCGTTGAACGGCATCGGCTCGCCGGCGAGCTCGCGACGCGCGAGCGCCACCCAGGCGAACGGCGAGCGCATCATCACGAGGTACTCCTGTAGCGGCGTCAGCAAGAGCCGGTGGATCTCGCGCGCGTACGTCCAGCGGTGCTCGTAGTGGTCGATCCAGCGCTGCTGCATTTCCCAGTGGCGCCGGTCGAGGCCGCGCGAGTCGACACCGATCACCGCGAGGCCCTTGAACGACGTGTCCTTCGCGAGCCACCGCAATGCGGCGACCGGATACGCGCCGTTGACCGCGAGCATCGCCGTCGTGCGCCCGGTCGCCTGCTCGACGCGCTCGCGGTCGACCGCGAACTGGATCCGCGACGCGCCGAGCAGCGCGATCGGGTTGGTCGCGCCGCGCAGGCGATCGGCCTGCAGCGACCACAGGTCCTCGTCGTCCTGGACGGTGGGCACGTAGCCGAGCTGGCGCAAATGCACCTCGAACGCTGCCGCCGCGCCGAGCACGACGACCAGCGCGAGGAGCCACGCGGCAAGCCAGCGGCGCGCCATCAGAACTGGAAGTAGATGAACGCCGGATTGAGCCCCGGCGAGAACACCACGGCGCACAGCGCCGCCACCGCCACCGCGGTGCGCCACCCGATCGACACGCGATCGAGCCATTCCCAGCCGCGCACGTTGACCGTGGCGATCTGCGCGGCCAGCACGCACGCGCCCACCGCCAGCGCGAAGCGCGCATCGTGCGCCGGCACGATCGACGACGCCGGGCGCGCGTGCAGGCCGAGCATCGTCGCCATCATGCCGGCGGCCTGGTGGATGCTGTGCGCGCGGAACATCACCGCCTCGACGGCGAAGATCGCGAACGTGACCAAGGCCAGCGCCGCGCGGCCGGGCGCCGACCGGACGCGCGTGAAGTCCCACACGTGGTCGCGGAAGATGCGCTCGGCGACGAGCAGCACGCCGTTGAGGCCGCCCCACAGCACGAACGTCCACGCGGCGCCGTGCCACAGGCCGCACAGGAAGAACGTGAAGATGAGGTTGGCATGCCCGCGCAGCCGCCCGCGGCGATAGTGGCCGAGCGGCTTGAACACATAGTCGCGCAACCACGTCGACAGCGAGATGTGCCAGCGGTTCCACAGGTCGATCATGCCGACCGAGCCGAACGGGCTCTCGAAGTTCGACGGGAACCGGAAGCCGAACATCAGCGCGACGCCGATCGCGCACAGCGTATACCCGGCGAAATCGCAATACACCTGCAGCGAGAACGTCGTCGCGCCGAGCCAGGATTCGGCCATGCCCGGGTGCTGGTCGGGCGCGAAAAGGGTGTCCACCACCGGCGCGAACACGAGGTCGGCGAGGCAGATCTTGAGGGCGAGGCCGATGAAGAGCAGTGCGAGGCCGCGGCCCTGCGCGGTCTCGGCGAACGGCTTCGGCGCCGCGGTCTGCGGGTCGAAGTCGTTGTAGCGCAGGATCGGCCCCGCCACGAGGTGCGGGAAGAACGTGACGTAGAGGCTGTAGTCGAGGAGCCGCGTCGACGCCTTCGAGCGGCGGCGGAACACGTCGATGACGTAGGCCAGGCTTTCGAACGTGTAGAACGAGATGCCCACCGGCAGCAGGATGCCGAGGTCGATCGGGCGGTAGGTGATGCCGATCACGCGCGCGAGGTCGATCGCCGTGTTGGTGAAGAACTGCGCGTACTTGAAGAAGCCGAGCGCGCACAGGTTGACCGCGATCGACGCGCACAACAGCACGCGTCGCACCGGCTGGCGCGTCTCGCCCTCGAGCTTGCGTCCCATCAACCAGTCGAACGCCGTCGTCGCGACGAGGAGCACCACGAAGAACGGGTTCCATGCCGCGTAGAACACGTACGACAACGCGAGCAGCAGCAGCTTGCGCGTGTGCCAGCTCGGCGTCGCCCAGTAGGCGGCCCACGTGGCGGCCAGGAAGACCGCGAAGGTCAGCGAATCGAACGTCATGGCAGTTGCATGCGCGGCGCCGCGAATTGTACGGGCTCGCGCGGCATCGGCTATCATCCGCGCTCGCCCGGCGGTGCGCCGGCCAGCGCCCTGCACCGCTCCCACGTCCCCGTAGCTCAGTGGATAGAGCGACCGCCTCCTAAGCGGTAGGCCGCCGGTTCGACTCCGGCCGGGGGCGCCAACCACGCCATGCCACTGCCGATCCGCTACCGAATCGCCCCGCTCGACGTCCACGCGCACCTCATCGACGTGTCGTGCACCGTCGAGGTTCCCGATGCCGCCGGGCAATGCTTCACGCTGCCGGCGTGGACGCCCGGCAGCTACCTGATCCGCGAGTTCGCGCGCCATGTCGTGCGCATCGGCGCGCGCAACGCGCAGGGCGCCGTGCCGCTCGAGAAGGTCGGCAAGGCGCGCTGGCGGGCCGCGCCCTGCGAGGGCCCGCTCGAGGTCGTCGCCGAGATCTACGCGTACGACGTGTCGGTGCGCACCGCCTACGCCGACGCGACGCGCGTCTACTTCAACGGCACCTCCACGTTCCTGCGGCCCGAGGGCCACGAGCAGGCGCCGTGCGTCCTCGACATCGACGCATCGTTCGCGGCGTCGATCGACGGCGCGCGCGTTGCCACGGCGATGCGTCGCGACGGTGCCGCGCCGTGGGGATTCGGGCGATACGCGGCCGACAGCTACGAGGAGCTCGTCGACCATCCGGTGGAGATCGGCCGCTTCGACCTCACGAGCTTCGAGGCGGGGGGCGTGACGCACGACGTCGCGATCGCGGGCGCCCGCAACGTCGATCTCGACCGGGTCGCGCGCGACCTTGCGCGCGTCTGCCAATGGCATTGCGATCTCTTCGCCGGCGCCCCGAACGGTCGCGCGCCCTTCGACCGCTACCTGTTCCTGGTGCTGGCGGTCGGCGACGGCTACGGCGGCCTCGAGCACCGCGCCTCGACGAGCCTCGTCTGCAAGCGCGACGAATTGCCGCGCATCGGCGACCCGGGCCTCGACGACGGCTACCTGACGTTCCTCGGTCTCGCCAGCCACGAATATTTC
This sequence comes from Burkholderiales bacterium, assembly GCA_025935675.1. GTDB lineage: Bacteria > Pseudomonadota > Gammaproteobacteria > Burkholderiales > Casimicrobiaceae > VBCG01. The sequence continues at coordinate 7,451 of JAICUU010000020.1, read as the reverse complement.
CACGCGTGGAACGTGAAGCGCATCAAGCCGTCGGCGTTCACGCCCTACGACCTGTCGCAGGAAGGCTTCACGCGCCTCCTCTGGGCGTTCGAGGGCATCACGTCGTACTACGACGACCTTTCGCTCGCGCGAAGCGGCGTCGTGCCGGCGGAACGCGTGCTCGAGCTTCTCGCGCGCACGCTGACGACGGTCCTTCGCACGCCGGGCCGGCACTTGCAGAGCGTCGCCGACGCGAGCTTCGACGCCTGGATCAAGTTCTACCGCCCCGACGAGAATTCGCCCAACGCGGGCGTCAGCTATTACGCGAAGGGCGCGATCGTCGCACTCGCGCTGGACCTTACGCTGCGCCGCCACGGCCGCTCGCTCGACGACCTGATGCGCGCGCTGTGGACGCGCCACGGCGCGACGGGCGTCGGCGTCGACGAGGACGCGATCGAGGCGCTGGCGTCGTCGCTGGCGGGGCACGACTTGCGCGACTTCTTCGCGCGCTACGTCGAGGGCACCGAGGATCCGCCGCTCGCGGCGTTGCTCGCTGACGTCGGCGTGGAGCTCGCGCTGCGCCCGCGCGAGGGCATGCGCGACCGCGGCGGCAAGCCGGCGACGACCGCGCCGGCCGCCACGACGCTCGGTGCGCAATGGCCGGCGTCGGGCGAGCTTCGCCTCACATCCGTTTACCGCGAAGGTCCCGCTGCGCGCGCCGGGCTCTCCGCCCACGACGTCGTCGTGGCCATCGACGGAATCCGCGCCACCAGCGATCTTCTCGCGGCAGCGCTCGTGCGCGCGACGCCGGGGTCGCGGATGATCGTCGACGCGTTCCGCCGCGACGTGCTCATGCGCTTCGACGTCGAGCTCGCGGCCGCACCGGCCGACACCGCGGTGATGACGATGCTCGGCGAGCCCGGCGAGGCGATCGCGGCGCGGCGCCGCGCCTGGCTCGGCGCGTGATCAGCGCACGCGAGGATTGAGCGAGTAGCGGCCGGTCACCGACGCTTCGGCGATCACGTGGCCGGCGATGGCCGCGCGCGCGTCCGCGCCGGTGAACGGCCCGTCGAGCGGCAGCGACACGACGTCGAGCGCGTACAGCGTGAAGCGGTAGTGGTGCATGCGCGCGTCGTTCCACGGCGGGCACGGACCGTCGTAGCCGAAGTAATCGCCGCGCATCGCCTCGTCGCCGGCGAACCAGCCGGTGTAGTCGTTGATCCCCTGCTTGGTGCCGCCGGGGCCCGCGGGACCCGTCTTGCCGCGCGGCGTCACGCCATCGGCGAACTCGCCGCGCGCGATCGCGCGCCGCGTGCCGGCGAGATCGACGAGCACCCAGTGGAAGAAGTCGACGCGCGCAAGCTCGGCGGGGAGCTCGCGATCCTCGCGGTTGACGTCGTCGCCCTTCGACGGCACGTCCGCGTCGACGCACAAGAGCGCGAACGATCGCGTCGCCGGCGGCACGTCGCGCCACTCGAAATCGGGATTGCGGTTGGCCGACAGCGCGACGTGCGCGCGCGCGTCGGCGCGGCCGAACGCGAACTCCGCGGGAATGAGCGCGCCGTCAGCGAACGCGGTGGTGGCGAGCTTCATGCGGCGCGCCAGTGCGGCGGTATGGTCTTGTCGAGGTACGGCAGCGCTTCGATCCGTGCCTTCCAGCCAAGGAGCGCCGGCGTCAGCAGCGCGTTGCTGTCGAAGCCGGGCAGCTTGATCTCGCAGCGCTTGAGGAACGCGACCATCGGGTAGAGCGCGAAGTCGGCGGCCGACAGCGGCCCGGCGAGGAAATCGCCGGCGAGGTAGCGCGTGAATAAGGCGCTCTCCTCCTTCACCGCCTCGATGCCCTTGGCGAGCTTGTCCTTGTCGCGCGCCTCGGGCTTGGTATGGAACGCCTCGTCGGCCAGCGGATCGGTGGCCTTGTCGAAGTAGTTGTCGATCTCGCTGACCAGGCGGCGGATCGTGGCGCGCTGGCGGGCGTCGCCGGGAAAGAGCGGCGCGCCGCGGCCGGGATAGGCGTCGTCGAGGTATTCGACGATCGCGTTCGATTCGTACAGCACGAAATCGCCGTCGACGATCGTCGGCACGCGATGGCGCGGGTTGAGCGCGACGAACTCGGGCTTGCGCGTGTCGCCTGCCGAGAACGACAGGACCTTGCGATCGTAGGGAATCGCCTTGTGCTCGAGCGCGAGCTGCACGCGCCACGCATAAGGGGATCCGGAGCCGTAGTAAAGCGTCAATGCCATCGGTGCCTCATTTCTTCGTGGATGGGGAATGCGGATCCGCGGGCTGCGGCCGCAGCGCGTCGAGCGCCGATTTCTGCAGCTCCAGCGTCTTGATGCTCATCTGCATCATCGACAGGCTCATCGCCAGCCAGTTCTCGACGACCTTGAGCTCGGCGATCTTGCGCTCGACGTCGGCCGGGTCGATCGCCGCGAACATCGCCGCCGGATGCGGAAACGGCATCGCGCCCGCGCCGGGCGCACCACCGGGCACGCCGAAGCCCGGCATCGCGACGCCGAGCGGGTTCCACAGCCGCTGCATGAACTCGGCCGCATCCTGCGGCGAGAACGCGAACGGCGAGGCGTCGGGCTTCTGATCGGCGGGATCGGACATCGGCGGGCTCCGGAGGGGACCGCGCCCCACACGCGGACAGCGGGGCACGCGGTAATATCGTCCTCCATGGCGGATTCGCGTGCAACCTTGATCGCGTCGCTCACGTCGATCGCGGGTTCCGCGAACGTGCTGACGGCAGCGGCGGACGTCGAGCCTTTTGTCAACGACTGGCGCGGCCGCTATCGCGCCGCGGCGCTCGCCGTGGTGCGGCCGAAGACCGTCGACGAGGTCGCCGCCGTGATGCGCGCATGCGCCGCCGCCGGGGTCGCCATCGTCACGCAGGGCGGCAATACCGGCATGTGCGGAGGCGCCACGCCGATCGACGGCCGCGACCAGGTCGTCGTCGCGCTGACGCGGATGGACGCGGTGCGCGCGATCGACGTCGCCAACGCGACGATCACCGTCGAGGCCGGCGTCACGCTCGCCGCCACGCAGGCGGCCGCGGCGAAGGCCGGACTGCGCTTCCCGCTGTCGCTCGCCTCGGAGGGCAGCTGCACGATCGGCGGCAACCTCTCGACCAACGCCGGCGGCACTGCCGTGCTGCGCTACGGCAACGCGCGTGACCTCGTGCTGGGCCTCGAGGTCGTGCTGGCCGACGGCGAGGTGCTGCATGGGCTGCGCGGATTGCGCAAGGACAACACCGGCTACGACTGGAAACAGTGGTTCGTCGGCGCCGAGGGCACGCTCGGCATCATCACCGCGGCGGTGCTGAAGCTCTTTCCGGCGGCGCAGGCGAGCGCGACGGCGATCGCCGGCCTGCCGAGCGTCGCCGCGGCGGTCGCGCTGCTCGGCCACCTGCGCCGCGAGCTCGGCGACCGGCTGGAGGGCTTCGAGCTGATCTCGGCACTCGCGCTCGCGATCTCGCGCAAGCACCCGCCCGCGCCCGACCCGCTGCCGGGCATGCCGTGGTACGTGCTGGTGCAGGCCGCCGACAGCAGCGCCGGTGGCGCGCTCGGCGCGCGCGTCGAGGACGCGCTCGCGAGCGCCGTCGAGCGCGAGATCGCCGTCGACGCGACGATCGCGCAGTCGCTCGCGCAGGCCGACGCGATGTGGGCGCTGCGCGAGAACATCTCGGAGGCGCAGCGCCGCGAGGGCCCCAACATCAAGCACGACATCTCACTGCCGGTGTCGTCGATCCCCGAGTTCCTGCGCAACGCCGAGGGCGCGCTCGCAGCGGCCTTTCCCGGCGTACGCTTCGTGGTGTTCGGCCACCTCGGCGACGGCAACCTGCACTACAATCTCGCCGCCCCCGAAGGTGGCGACGCCGCATCGTTCATGCACAACGCCCCGCTCGCCAACCGCATCGTGCACGACCTCGTCGCCTCGCTCGGCGGCTCGATCTCGGCCGAGCACGGCATCGGGCAGCTGAAGCGCGGCGAGCTCGCCCGCTACAAGTCGCCCGTCGAGATCGCGATCATGCGAAAGCTCAAGCACGCGCTCGATCCGGCCGGACTCATGAACCCGGGGAAGGTCGTCGGCTGATGGGCAAGGTCGTGTTCTGGCTCGTCGTCGTGTTCGTCGCGCTGTTCGCGCTGCGGATCGCCAACGCCGCGAAGAACCGGCGGCGCGGCGGCGGCGCGCCGCCGGCGCCCGGCGGCGTGCCGACGGTGCGTTGTGCCGAATGCGGCGTGTTCCTGCCGCGCGCGGACGCCGTCCCGGCCGGCGACGGCTTTCGGTGCGCCGACCAATGCGGCAACCGGCGATGAAGCCGGCGGCGACGCCGATGCCGACGCCGCCCGGGCCCGCCGGCAACGGCAGCGCCGTGCCACCGCTGGCGGCGCCGCCGGCCACGCCCGCGATACCGCCGTTCGAGCCGCCGGCGATGCCGATGTCGGTGGCGGACTCGAGCCGCCGCATCCTCTGGATCATCGCGCTCTACCGTGCGATCTGCGCGGCGGTGCTGCTCGGCATCGCGCTGCTGGTCGACCTCCATGCGATCCAGATCGTCACGCCCAATGCGTTCGTCGCCGGCACGGCCGCGTATTTCGTGTTCGCGCTCGTCGGGTTCTGGTGGGTACAGACCGACCGCGTCACGCCGTCGATCTCGGTCGTCGCGTCGGTGCTGCTGGCCGGCGACATCCTGTTCCTCGCGCTCATCATCGTCGCCGGCGGCAACGCGGTCGCGCCCGTGCCGATCATGCTGTTCCCGCAGCTCGCGTCGAGCGGCTGGCTGTTGCGCACGCGCACGGCGTTCTTCCACGCCGCGCTCGCCACCGTCGCGCTGCTCGGCCTCGACGTGTTCCGCGCCGTCGAGGGCGACATCGGCGTCGCACAGCTCTTCCAGACCGGCCTCGTCGGCTTCGGCTATTTCGCGACCGTCGGCATCGCGATCGCGCTCGGGCGCTACACCAAGGCGTCGGAGGACCTGGCCGCGCAGCGCGGCATCGACGTCGCCAACCTCGAGCAGGTCAACCGGCTCATCATCCAGGACATGCAGGACGGCGTGCTGGTCGTCGACCTGACCGGCGTCGTGCGCGGCCACAACGCGCAGGTGACGCGGCTCCTCGGCGGCTTCGGCCGGATGCGCGGCGGCATGCGCTTGGCCGAGTTCAGCTCGGTGCTGCACGACTACTGGCGCCGCTTCCAGGACGACGCCGGCGAGACGCTGCCGGCGTTCAAGGTCGAGGCGACGCAGCGCCTGTTGCGCGTGCGCCTCGTGCGGATCGGCTCGGGGCTCAACGGCGGCACGCTGATCTACCTCGAAGACCTCGGGCGCGCGCAAAGCGACGCGCAGCAGATGAAGCTCGCCGCGATGGGACGCCTCACCGCGTCGATCGCGCACGAGGTGCGCAATCCGCTGTCGGCGATCAACCAGGCGGCGCAGCTCCTCGAGGAGGACGGCTCGGTCGCGCCGGAGGGCCAGCGACTCTTGTCGATGATCCGCAACAACGCGAAGCGCATCGACCGCATCGTCGGCGAGGTGTTGCAGCTCAACCGCCGCGATCGCCAGCAGCCCGAGACGCTGTCGCTGCACGAGTTCGTGCAAAGCCTCACCGACGAGATCATGCAGGCGGAGAACATGCCGCCGCAGACGGTGTCGATCATGACGCCGCAAGAGCTCCTCGTGATCTTCGATCGCGGGCATTTGAACCAGATCCTGTGGAACCTCGTGCGCAACGCCTGGCAGCATTGCCAGAAGAAGGAAGGCAGCATCCGCATCGCCGCGCGCGCCGGCTACATGGGGGATGCGGTGATCTGCGAGCTGCAGGACGACGGCGCCGGCATCCCGGCGGAGCTGCGCGGCCAGATCTTCGAGCCCTTCTTCACGACACGGCCGGGCGGCACCGGCCTCGGGCTCTATATCGCGCGCGAGCTCGCCGATGCCAACGGCGCGACGCTCGAGCTCCTGCCCAAGGGACCGGGCGCGCACTTCCGGATCACGCTGAGGCGCGCCCTGGCCGGCGCGCGATGAACGACCGCGCGCATCGGCGCCGGCGCACAAGGGGAACGCTATGAATCGCCGTGTACGTGGCCAACCGAGGATCCTCGTCGTCGACGACGAGCCGGACCTCCTCGAGCTCCTCGAGCTCACGCTGTCGCGGATGGGGCTCGACACCACGCGCGCGGAATCGGTCGAGGAAGCGATTCGCCTGCTCGACAAGGAGCCGTTCGACCTCTGCCTGTCGGACATGCGCCTTCCCGACGGCGAGGGATTGCGCGTCGTCGAGCACATCAACCAGCGCGGACTCGATGTGCCGGTCGCCGTGATCACCGCCTACGGCTCGGCGGAGAACGCCGTCGCGGCGCTCAAGGCGGGCGCGTTCGACTACCTCGCGAAGCCCGTCGCGCTCGAGCAGTTGCGCGCGCTCGTCAAGCAGGCGCTCAAGGTGCCCGACAAGGCGCAGGCGCCGGCGTCGTACCGGCTGCTCGGCGAATCGGCGGCGATCCAGCAGGTGCGCGGCATGATCAGCCGCCTCGCGAAGAACCAGGCGCCCGTGTTCATCAATGGCGAGTCGGGGTCGGGCAAGGAGCTCGCCGCGCGGATGATCCACCTCGGCGGCCCGCGCGCCGAGCTGCCGTTCATCGCGGTCAACTGCGGCGCGATTCCCGAGAACCTGATGGAGAGCGAGTTTTTCGGCTACAAGAAGGGCGCGTTCACCGGCGCCGAAGGCGACCGCGATGGATTCTTCCAGGCCGCCAACGGCGGCACGCTGTTCCTCGACGAGGTCGCCGACCTGCCGCTGCCAATGCAGGTGAAGCTCCTGCGCGCGATCCAGGAGAAGAAGGTGCGCAAGGTCGGCTCGACGCAGGAAGAGCCGGTCGACGTCCGCCTCATCAGCGCCACCCACAAGAAGCTCGGCACGCTGGTCGAGAACGGCGAGTTCCGCCAGGACCTCTACTACCGGCTGCACGTCATCGAGCTTCTGATGCCGCCGCTGCGCGAGATGGGCGAGGACATCCCGGTGATCGCCAACACGATCCTCAACCGCCTCGCGCGCGGCCAGCCGGCGTCGCTCGAGCCCGATGCGGTCGCCGCGCTCAATGCGTATCCGTTCCCCGGCAACGTGCGCGAGCTCGAGAACATCCTCGAGCGCGGGCTCTCGCTCGCCGCCGATCCCACGCACATCAGCGCGGAGGACCTGCATCTCACGCCGCCGATCGAGGAGCAGGACGTGTCGGTGCCGCCCGGCGAGAAGTGGCCGCTGCAGGACTATCTCGACCGCGTCGAGCGTGCCGCGATCAACGAGGCGCTCGAGAAGACGCGCTTCAACCGCACCGCCGCGGCGAAGCTGCTCGGCATCACGTTTCGCGCGATGCGCTATCGAATGGAGCGGCTCGGCATCAAGTGAAGCGCCGCGCAGCGATCGCGATCCGCCGGCGGCGCCTCGTCATCGATGCTGGCGGCCGCGCATCGTGCGCGG
>JAICUU010000155.1 GCA_025935675.1 Burkholderiales bacterium | reverse complement strand
GCGGGCCTGCTCTTCTGCGTCTGGGCGCGGCTGCACATCGGCCGCAACTGGAGCGGCATCGTCACGCTGAAGGAGGACCACGAGCTCGTGACGAGCGGACCGTACGCGCTCGTGCGACATCCGATCTACACGGGTCTTCTCGCCGCGCTCGCCGGAAGCGCCTTTGCGCGCGGCGACGTGCGCGGCGTGCTGGCGTTCGTGATCGCGTTCGTGGCGCTATGGCGCAAGATGGGCGTCGAGGAGCGCTTCATGGAGGAGCGCTTCGGCGACGCGTATCGCGCGTACCGGGCGCGCGTGAAGCGGCTCGTTCCGTTCGTCTGGTAGCGGGCACGAGGAGAATCCATGCGGCGATTCGCATTCGGCGTGCTGGGGGCGATCGCGGGCTACGTCGCGTTCGCGTTCGCCGGCTACAACCTGATCGAGCTCCTGTCGTCGAACGTGCACGATCGATCGGTCGAGGCGGCGATGACGTCGGCGTTCGTGGCGGGCCCGCTCGGCGCGCTCATCGGCCTCGTCGCCGGTATCGTGCTCGGCGGGCGCAAGCGCACCGCCGCCTCGTGACACGCGCGATCGCAGCGGTCGCCCGGCCGGAGCGCCGCCGGCGTTCGTCGCGCCATGGCGACGCCGGTCCGCTCCCGCCGCCGCTCGGCCCATGCCCCTCGCCTTCGCCACTTCGCGGCGTACGATGGCTGCGTCGCCGGAGGGATATCCATGCTCAAGCTGCTGGTGCTGCTGGCCGTGCTCGCCATGATGTGCGTCATCGCGCTGCCGATGGCGCTGCTGACGCTCGCGCTCGTGCCGGTGTTCTGGCTCGTCGTGCTGCCGGTGACGCTGGCGGTCGGCGTCGTCGCGGCGGTGGTTTACCTGCTCTGGCTGGTCGTCTCGCTGCCGTTCCGGTTGCTGCGGCTCGTCGTCTAGCGGAACGTCACGCCGCGCTTGCGGTGCTCGCCTGGGCGGTGCTGGCGCCAGCGTTGCCGGCCGCCGCTGCCGAGGAGCGCGCCAACTTCTTCGACGACCCGTTCGTGCAGGTCACCGGTGCCATCAAGGAGTGCCCGGTGCCCGAGGGCCCGCTGATCACGCGCAAGGAGATGCAGATCCAGGCACATGAGCGCGCCGAGCGCGGTACCCGTTGCTTCGCCGAGGGATTCTGCCGGCTGCCGAACGCCTACCAGTACGATCGCGAGATCATCCCGCGCGTCAAGAAGGCGATCGACGTCGACGGCCGCTACGCCGACTCGAGCATCTGGATCGAGGGCCAGCGCCGCTTCGTGTGGCTGAAGGGCTGCGTGCGGCGCGCATCGGACAAGGCCGCGCTCGAAAAGCTGGTGCGCCGCGTCGACGACGTCGAAGCGGTCGTCGACGAGCTCGTCGTCAAGCCGCCGCACGGCTGAAAACCGCACGATGCCGTCACCCGAAACCCTCGAGCGCTTCGTCGCCATCGTCGAATCGAACGCGCACGACGCCGCGATCGAGGCGTTCTACACCGAGGACGCGACGATGCGCGAGAACCAGGGCGAGCCGCGGCGCGGACGCGACGCGCTCGTCGCCAACGAGCGCGCCGTGCTGGCGCGCGCCAAGCGGGTCGAGTCGCGCTGCCTGCGGCCGGTGTTCGTGGATGGCGATCACGTCGTCGTGCACTGGTGGTTCCGCTTCGAGTGGCCGGACGGGACGTACACGGAGATGGAGGAGCTCGCGCTGCAACGCTGGCGCGGCGAGCGCATCGCCGAGGAGCAGTTCTTCTATGATCCCGCGCAAAGGGCCCGCCGGACACGAAGCTGACCGCCGCCCTCCCCCTCGTCGAACGGCGCGCCGAGGAGTACATTGCCATCCGCCGTCAAAGGGAGATCACCGATGAAGCCCGAGCTCGTCTACCTGACGTGGGTCACGCTGCTGACCGCGCTCTTGTGGTTGCCGTACATCCTCGATCGCCTGATCGTGCGCGGCGTGCCCGACACGGTCGGCTACCCGGCGAACCCGAAGCCGCAATCGCCGTGGGCACAGCGCCTCAAGGCCGCGCACGGCAACGCCGTCGAGAACCTCGTCGTGTTCGCGGCACTCGTGCTCGTCGCCAACGCGCTCGGCATCTCGAACGGCCCCATCGCCACCGCCGCACTCGTGTACTTCTGGGCGCGCGTCGTCCACGTGATCGCCTATACGCTGGCGTGGCCGTGGGTGCGCACGCTGGCGTTCGCCGTCGGCTTTGCCGCGCAGATGGCGGTCGCCGGGCAGATCCTCGCGCACTGACACCACACAACTTCCAACAAGGGGGAAAGGCAACATGGCCGTCACGTTCATCCGCATCGCCGTCATCTATATCGCCGTTGGCGCCACGCTCGGCATCATCATGGGCATCAAGGGCGACTTCGCGCTCGCGCCGGTGCACGCGCACATCAACCTGCTCGGCTTCGCGACGCTCGCGATCGCCGGCCTCGTCTACCGAGCCTTCCCGGCGGCCGCGACGACGCGGCTCGCGCGCGCGCATTTCTGGCTGCACAATCTCGCGTTGCCGGTGTTCATGATCAGCCTCGGGTTCATGCTGTCGGGCAACGCCGCGTGGCTGCCGGTCGTGATCGTCAGCTCGCTGCTGGTGCTGCTCGCGCTCTACGTGTTCGGCCTCAACATCTGGATGAGCATCAAGCCGGCGGACTGAACCCGCGCAACATGAGCGCGGTAACGGCGTTTCCCGAACCGATCGGATTGGAGCCCCGCGGCTAGCGCACATGTCACGCATCGTTCCGCGCCTCCCGGTGATCGCTGCCGGCGTGCTGTCGGCGCCGTTCGTCGTGTTTCCGCTGGTGGCAGGCGCGTACATCGCGTACTCGCTGGTCGCCGACGACTGGTATCGCGACATGTTCGGCGACTACGGCGCGAAGCTTCTCGTGCTGTACGTGCTTTACGCGGTCGGCATCGTCGCCGCGGCGGTGATGTCGGCGCCGCGGTTTCGCAGGTTCCGGGGCGGCATTCGACTCGTCGCCATCGTCCTCGCGATCGCGGGCCTCATCGCAGCCGGTTTCCTCGAGAACGAGTTCTGGGACGATACCGACCGGCCGTTCGTGCGCGGCCTGCTCTTCGTGCCGTTCATCCTGTGGGCGCTGGTTGCCGGCATCGCGCGGCTGCGTCGCCGTCCGAAGGTCTCGCCATGACGGCGTCGTTCGAGACTTTCATGGACACGGCGTGGCGGGACCATGGCGACGACCCTGCCGGCGTGGCGTCGCGGCTTGCCGATGCGCGCGCGCTGCCGCAGGACGACGCCGAGCGTGGCCGCCTCGCGTCGCTGGCGACGCACGTCTACGGTGAGCATCTCGGCCGCTGGATGGACGGCGTCGCATTCCTCGACACGTTGCGTCGCGTGACCGCGGACGATGCGCGTGATGCCGAAGACGCGAGTGGCGATGGGGACGGCCGCGACGCGCTGACGCTTGCGATCGATCGCCACGTCGCGACACTTCGCCACGCCGCCGGCGACACGCGTGCGCTCGACGGCCTCGCGCCGGCCGAAGCCGCCGCGGCGCTCGCGGGCTGCGCATCGGCGATGGCGGGACGCGGCGATTTCGCGCACGCGATCGCCGACTACGCCGCCGCGCGCGAGCTCGCATCGGCCGGTCTCGCCGACGGCTCGCCCGCGATCCGCGCGCTGGCCGTCGGCGGCAACAATCTCGCGGTCGCGCTCGAAGGGAAGCCCGATCGCACGCCGGCGGAAACCGCGGCGATGGTCGACGCCGCGCACAGCGCGCTCGTCCATTGGCGCCGTGCCGGCACATGGCTCGAGGAGGAGCGCGCGCATTACCGGCTGGCGATGAGCCGGCTCGCGGCCGACGATGCCGCGGGCGCGATCGACAGCGCAACGCACTGCCTCGCCGTGTGCGATGCCAACGAGGCGCCGCCGTTCGAGCGCTTCTTCGGCTACGCGGCGCTCGCGATGGCGCGCCGTGCCGCGGGCGAGCGTACGGGATTCGACGATGCCCGCACGCGAGCGCTCGCGCTCTACGAAAGTCTGCCCGACGACGACAAGCCGTTCGCGCGAGGCGACCTCGCGAAGATCGAGGCGAGCTAGTTGGCAGAAGGCCTCGGCGACGCGCGGGCGCCCTGCCCCAATTGCGGCGCGGCGTTGACGGACCGATGGTGCGCAGCCTGCGGCCAGGAGTCGCTCGCCCCCGGCGCACTTGCGCGCACGGCGCGGCGGCAGTGGGCGCGCGTGCGCCACACGCTGGTCGCACTGGTCTTTCACCCTGGCCTCCTGACGGCCGAGTTCCGCGACGGCCGGCGCGCGCGCTCGATCGCGCCCTGGCGGCTGACGCTCAACACCGTCGCGTTCTTCTTCCTGCTGTCGTTCGTCACCGACTTCCGGATCGCGCACTTCGCCGAGCAGGACCGCTCGGGCGCGCTCACCCGCACGATCGAGGACGTCGCCGCGCGCACCCGCGTGGCGCCATCGCTCGTCGCGGAGCGGATCGACCGCCGCTTCAACGCCGTCTATACGCTGCTGCTCGGCCTGTCGGTCGCGTGGTATGCGCTGCTCGCGTGCGCGATGCACTGGCGGCAGCGGCGACCGTGGTCGGTGCACGCGGTGTTCGGGCTGCACTACGTCGCGTGGATCTTCGTGGTGTCGCTCGCCTACCTGACGGCCGTGCGCCTCCTCGGCGTCGGCCTCGTCGACTACACGGACCTGGAGCATCCGAACCTGCGCGCCATCGTGCTGTTCGCGACGACGCTCGCGTGGTCGCTCGCCTACGTCGCGATCGCGTTCCGCCGCGTCTATCACGACACGCGATGGATGGCGTCGCTGAAGGCGCTCGTCGTCCTCGCGACCGGCATCGTCGTCGACAATGTCGTCGTGGCGCTGGCGTTCTATGCGGCGCTGCGGCTGGTCGGGGCGTGAGCGTGCCGCAATCGTCCCGTGGCGAAGGGTGATTCGTCGAGCCTGGATGCGCCTTGTTCACAAGCGGCCTGCGGACAGGTAGATTTGGGGCCACGCGGACGATCGCGCGGCGCCGACCTGCGCCACGCAGGGACGCGCCCCGGACCGGAGACCGTCATGAACGAAGAGACCTTCAACCTCAGCATCCGCAAGTTCCTCAAGATGGTCGGCGTCAAGTCGCAGCGCGAGATCGAGCAGGCGGTGGCGCGCGCGATCGAGGCGCGCAAGGTCGGCGCCACCGACGCGCTGCCGGCAACGATGCGGCTGTCGATCGGCAAGCTCGACCTCGACGTCACCTTCGACGGCGAGATCCGCCTCGGCTGAACCGGTACCGCGATGACCGACATCTTCATCGTCGTCTTCGCCATGCTGCTGTGCTTCATCAACGCGGTGGTGTGGACGTTCGTGTCGGACATGCCGCTCGTCGGCATCGCCTGGGTCGTCGCGGGCTTTTCCTGCATCTGGCTGCGCCGCTGGTCGCGCGGGTTCTGACCGCGCGGGCGGGCACGTGCAGCGAGCGATCGTCGGGTTCCATCGCGACGACGAGGCGCATTGGGTCGCCGAGCTCGCCTGCGGCCACAACCAGCACGTGCGGCACCAGCCGCCATGGCAGCTCCGCCCCTGGGTGACGACGAGCGCCGGTCGTGACGCGCACCTCGGCCGGCTGCTGGCGTGCCGGAAGTGCGATCGCGGCGAGCCGCCCGATCGACGCTCGCCGGACTGATCCGCGCCCCGGAGGGCGGCGTTGCGGCGGGTCGCGCGCGTCCTTGCAAGCCACGCGACGCGCGGGCGAGAATACCGCGGGCTCTACAACCTCGAGGGGATCCGATGGGAATCATGCACATCGTATGGTCGATCATCGTCGGTTTCGTCGTCGGCCTGGTCGCGCGCGCGCTGGTGCCGGGCGCGGATGCGATGGGGTTCATCGCCACCTCGGCGGTGGGCATCGTCGGCTCGCTGATCGGCGGCGTCATCGGCAACATGGTGTCGAAGCCGCCGGAAGGCGCCAAGTTCCATGCGGCCGGGTTCATCATGTCGATCGTCGGCGCGATCGTGCTGCTGGTGATCTGGCGGTACGTGCGTTAGCGATTGCCATGCGCTCACTTGCATGCTTGCCGCGGTCGTCGCCGCACGTCGTGCTTGTCGCGGCGTTGGCGATGCTGGCGGCGCTCGCGGTCATGCCCACCGCGGCGGCAACGCTGCCGTACGACGCGTCGGCCGATGCACGAGCCGACATCCGCGGTGCGCTCGCTCAGGCGCAGCGCACGCACCGCAACGTGCTCGTCGTGTTCGGCGCCAACTGGTGCGAGGACTGCCGCGCGCTCGACAAGGCGCTGCACGCGCCGCGCAACGCCGCGCTGATGGCGAAGGCGTTCGAGGTCGTGAAGGTGGACGTCGGCAAGTTCGACCGCAACCTCGACGTTGCCGCCGACTACGGCAACGCGGTGGCGAAGGGCATTCCGTCGGCGGTCGTGCTGTCGCCGGCGGGCACGATCGTCTACGCCACCCGTGCCGGCGAGCTCGCGGACGCCCGGCAGATGAGCGAGACCGGCGTGCACGATTTCTTCGACCGCGTCGTCAGGTCGGCGCCCGCGCGCCGGTGAGCGCGCAGGGCCGCCCCAAGCGCGAACAAGCCCCGAAGCGCGCAGCGTGGATGGGGCGGCCGATGTGCCTGCGCGCAGCTCAGTGACCGAGTCCGCCGCCTATCCACTGGCCGGCGGCTGCGATTGCGGCGGCGCGCGTTACGCGCTCACGCACGCGCCGCTCGTCGTGCATTGCTGCCATTGCCGTTGGTGCCAGCGCGAGACCGGCACGGCGTTCGCGCTGAATGCGATGGTGGAGTCCGAGTACGTGGTGGTGACGCACGGCGAGCCGGAGATCGTGATGACGCCCTCGGCGAGCGGCAAAGGCCAGCGCATCGCGCGCTGCCCGGCGTGCCGGATCGCGCTGTGGAGTCATTACGCCGGCGGCGGCGACGCGGTGCGCTTCGTACGCGTCGGCACGCTCGCGAATCCCGACGCACTGCCGCCCGACGTGCACATCTTCACGTCGACCAAGCTGCCGTGGGTCGTGCTGCCGCCGGACACGCCCGCGGTCCCGGAGTACTACGAGGCGAAGCTCGTGTGGTCGAAGGAAAGTCTCGCGAGGCGCGAGGTGTTGCGTGCGAAGCGGCAGCAGGCGGCTCGATGAGGGTCACCGTCAAGCCATTGACGCCCGACAACTGGGCCGACGTCGAGACGGTGTTCAACGCGCGCGGCTGCTCGGTGGCGCGCGGCTGCTGGTGCATGTACTACCGGCGCAGCGGCGCGCGCGGCCCGCTGCCGCCCGGCATGACGCACGCCAACGCCAACCGCGCCGACCTGAAGGCCCTCGCGCGCAACGCCGGCCTGCCGCCCGGGCTGATCGGTTACCGCGGGCGCACACCGGTTGGCTGGATCTCGCTCGGCCCGCGCAAGGATTTCGCCAAGTTGCAGCGCTCGCCGGTGATGAAGGCGGTGGACGACATGCCGGTGTGGTCGATCATCTGCTTCGTCGTGCCGGCCGAGCATCGCGGCCAGGGCGTCGCACGCGCGCTGCTCGACGCGTCGATCGCCTGGGCGCGCAAGCGCGGCGTGCGGCTCCTCGAGGCGTACCCGGTGGATCGCAGCGACCGCGCGAGCGACGACGCGATGTGGTTCGGCGCCAAGTCGATGTTCGACGACGCGGGCTTCCACGAGGTCGCGCGACGCAAGCCGCGGCGACCGGTGGTGCGGCTTGCGCTACGCTGACGCCTTCGCACCGATGCCCGCCTTCGCCGCCTTCCTGCATTTTCTCGCCGCGTTCGTGCTGTTCGCGACGCTCGCCGTCGAGATCGTGCTGACGCGACCGCCGCTCGAGCTCGCGCGCGCGAAGCGCCTCGTCGTCGTCGACATGACCTACGGCCTCGCCGCGCTCACCGTGCTGCTCGCCGGCTTCGCGCGCGTGCTCTGGTACGAAAAGGGACCCGCCTACTATTTCCACGACGTGCCGTTCATCGTCAAGATCGCGCTGTTCGCGGTGGTCGGGCTGATCTCGATCTACCCGACGATCGCCTTCGCGCGGATGCGGCCGGCGTTGCGGCGCGGCGAAGTGCCCACGATCGACGCCGCGAAGCTGAAGCGCATCCGCCTCGTCATCCACGTCGAGGCGACGCTCGTCGT
>JAICUU010000164.1 GCA_025935675.1 Burkholderiales bacterium | reverse complement strand
CGGCCGGCGTGGTAGCGCAGCGCGATCTCGAGCTGCGGCTTCGCCTCTTCGCCGCCGACCTTGAAGCCGTCGATGTAGCCCTCGTCCTTGAGGACCTTGGCGATCGCGACCTTGACCTTCGACGCCGGCATCTCGACCGTGGCGCGCTCGACCATCTGCGCGTTGCGGATGCGCGTCAGCATGTCGGCGATGGGATCAGTCATGCTCATGCTTCATCACCTGTTGTTCGGTTGTCCGGAGGCCCGCCGGGCCATCACCAGCTCGCCTTGACCACGCCCGGCACCTCGCCGCGCATCGCGTACTCGCGCAGCTTGTTCCGCGCGAGGCCGAACTTGGCGTACACGCCGCGCGGGCGGCCCGTCAGCGAGCAGCGGTTGCGCACGCGCGTCGGGTGGGCGTTGCGCGGGAGCGCCTGCAGCTTCTGGCGCGCCATGTAGCGCTCCTCGTCGCCGGTCTTGGCGTTGGCGATGACGGCCTCGAGCGCGGCGCGCTTCTTCGCGTAGCGGGCAACGAGCTTCTTGCGCTTCTCGTTGCGGTTGATCACGGATAGTTTCGACATGGTCAGTTCCTGAACGGAAACTTGAACGCCGCGAGCAGCGCCTTCGCTTCGGCATCGGTCTTGGCGCTGGTGGCGATCGTGATGTTCATCCCGCGGATCGCGTCGATCTTGTCGTACTCGATCTCGGGGAAGATGATCTGCTCCTTGACGCCCATGTTGTAGTTGCCGCGGCCGTCGAAGCCCTTGCCCGACACGCCGCGAAAATCGCGCACGCGCGGCAGCGCGATCGACACGAGGCGGTCCAGGAACTCGAACATCCGCTCCTGGCGCAGCGTCACCATGCAGCCGATCGGGTAGCCCTCGCGGATCTTGAAGCCCGCGATCGCCTTGCGCGCCTTGGTGACCACCGGCTTCTGCCCGGTGATCTTCTGCATGTCGGCGACGGCGTTCTCGAGGATCTTCTTGTCGGCCACCGCCTCGCCCACGCCCATGTTGACGACGATCTTGCGGATGCGCGGCACCTGCATCGTGGACTTGTAGCCGAACTGCTTGATCAGCGCCGGCACCACTTCCTGCCGGTACTGCTCCTTGAGGCGCGCCGGCTGCGTGCGCGCGGGCGACGGCTCCGCCGGGGCCTTCGCGGCCTTGGCTGCCGCGGCTGCGCGCTCGGCCCTGTCGGCGGCCTTCTGCGCCTTTTCGGAGGGCGGCGCCGCCGACTTCGATTGCTTCGGCGCCGCGGCGCCGTCCTTGGGTGTCTTGTTAGGCATTGACGAGCTCGCCATTCGACTTGAAGAAGCGCACCTTGCGGCCGTCGTCGAGGACGCGCATGCCGACGCGGTCGGGCTTCTGCGTGACGGGATTCCAGATCGCGACGTTCGACACGTCGATCGGCACTTCCTTGGTGACGATGCCGCCCGGCTGGTTCTTCATCGGGTTCGGCCGCGTGTGGCGCTTCACCTGATTGACGCCGTTGACGACGACGTGCCGCGCGTCGACGACGCGCGACACCTCGCCGCGCTTGCCCTTGTCGCGCCCGGCGATCACGACGACGTTGTCGCCCTTCTTGATCTTGCCCATGTCTTTCCCCGTCTCCTACAGCACTTCCGGCGCGAGCGACACGATCTTCATGAAGCGCTCGTTGCGGAGCTCACGCGTCACCGGCCCGAAGATGCGCGTGCCGATCGGCTCGAGCTTGGCGTTGAGCAGCACCGCGGCGTTGTTGTCGAAGCGGATGCGCGCGCCATCGTTGCGGCGCACGCCCTGGCGGGTGCGCACGACCACCGCGCTGTAGACCTCGCCCTTCTTCACGCGGCCGCGCGGCGCCGCTTCCTTGACGCTGACCTTGATGACGTCGCCGATGTGCGCGTAGCGGCGCTTGCTGCCGCCCAGCACCTTGATACACATCACCGAGCGCGCGCCGGTGTTGTCGGCGACGTCGAGCACCGATTGCATCTGGATCATCTTGTCCGCCTCTCCAACTTAGCCGGCCTGCGGGAGCCGCCGACGTCGCGGTTGCCGCGGCACGGGCCAGTTTTGGACCCCGTCCGGGGAATTCGCGCCGCCCGTCCCCGGCCGGCGCATCGGCCGGCCCTGCCCGGGCGGCAGGGAAACTGAAATTATGGCAGGTTCCGCGCGCGCTGGCAACAACTGGCGCGATTCCTGCCTGCCCGCCCCCGGCCTAGACCTGGACCGCCTTCTCCACGACCCGCGTCACCTTCCACGCCTTGGTCTTGGAGAGCTTGCGCGTCGCCTGGATCTCGACGAGGTCGCCCGCCTTGCAGGCGTTTTCCTCGTCGTGAGCGTGGTACTTGGCCGAGCGCGTGATGAACTTGCCGTACAGCGGATGCTTGACGCGGCGCTCGACCAGCACCGTGACGGTCTTCTGCATCTTGTCGCTGACGACGCGGCCCGTCAGGGTCGCGATCAGCGCCTTGCCGGCCTTGACGTTGGTCGCGACTTCCGCCGCGTCCGGATGTGTGGCTTCCGCGTTCATGCCTTCGCCCTCGGCGTCGATTGCGCCTTCTGCGCGAGCAGCGTGCGTGCGCGCGCGATCGAGCGGCGCACGTCCTTGAGCTTCGCGTGGTTGGTGAGTTGCTGCGTGGCCTTCTGCATCCGCAGGCCGAACTGCTCCTTGAGCAGCGCGTCGAGCTCGGCCTTGAGCTCGACCGGGTCCTTGCGGGCCAGCGCCCTGGTGGCTTCCGTCTTCTTCATCGTCCGCTCCGTCAGCTCACGAGGCGCTGCACGAACGTCGTGCGCAGCGGCAGCTTGGCCGCCGCCAGCGCGAACGCCTCGCGCGCCAGCACCTCGTCGACGCCGTCCATCTCGTAGAGCACCTTGCCCGGCTGGATCTCCGCGACGTAGTACTCGGGGTTGCCCTTGCCGTTGCCCATCCGCACCTCCGCCGGCTTCTTCGACACCGGCTTGTCGGCGAAGATGCGGATCCAGATGCGGCCGCCGCGCTTGATGTGGCGCGTCATCGCCCGCCGCGCCGCCTCGATCTGGCGCGCGGTCAGTCGCCCGCGGGTGGTCGCCTTGAGGCCGTAGTTGCCGAAGCTCACCTTGTTGCCGGTGGTGGCGAGCCCGGTGTTGCGGCCCTTCTGCTCCTTGCGGTATTTCCTTCTAGCTGGCTGCTGCATTCTTCGCTCCGGTGCCCGTGCGGCGAGGACGCTTCGGCGCCTCCGGCGCCGCCGGTGCCGCGGGGGCCGCGGCCGGCTCGGCGTCGTGCGCCAGTACTTCGCCCTTGAAAACCCAAACCTTGATGCCGATGACGCCGTACGTCGTGCGCGCCTCGGCGAAGCCGTAGTCGATGTCGGCGCGCAGCGTATGCAGCGGCACCCGGCCCTCGCGGTACCACTCGGTGCGCGCGATCTCGATGCCGTTGAGGCGCCCCGACGACATGATCTTGATGCCCTGCGCGCCGAGCCGCATCGCGTTCTGGATCGCGCGCTTCATCGCGCGGCGGAACATGATGCGCTTCTGCAGCTGCTGCGCGATCGAGTCGGCGACGAGCTGCGCGTCGACCTCGGGCTTGCGGATCTCCTCGATGTTGAGGCCGACGTCGCCCCCCATCATGCGCCGCAGGTCGGAGCGCAATGTCTCGATGTCCTCGCCCTTCTTGCCGATGACCACGCCCGGCCGCGCGCTGTGGATCGTGATGCGCGCGTTCTTCGCCGGCCGCTCGATCGTCACCTTCGCCACCGACGCATGCGTCAGCTTGCGCTTCAGGTACTCGCGGATCTTGATGTCCTGCGCGAGCGTCGGCCCGTAGTGCTTCTTGTTGGCGTACCAGCGCGACGCCCAGTTGCGGTTGACCGCGAGGCGGAAGCCGGTCGGATGAATCTTCTGTCCCATGTTCGTGGCGTCCTATTTGGCCTTGCCGTCGCCGACCGCCACGCGAATGTGGCAGGTCTGCTTGCCGATCGTGTTGCCGCGGCCCTTGGCGCGCGCCGACATCCGGCGCAGCGTCGCGCCCTTGTCGACGAAGATCGTCGTCACCTTGAGCTCGTCGATGTCGGCGCCGTCGTTGTGCTCGGCGTTGGCGATCGCCGACTCGAGCACCTTGCGGATGATGCGCGCGCCCTTCTTGGTGCTGAAGGCGAGCACGTCGAGCGCCTTGTCCACCGGCAGCCCGCGCACCTGGTCGGCGACGAGCCGTCCCTTCTGGGCCGACAGCCGCACGCCGCGGAGAGTTGCAACCGTTTCCATCGCTCGCTCCTTACCTGCGCTTCGGCGGCTGCGCCGGCGCTGCCACCTTCTTGTCGGACGAATGGCCCTTGAAGGTGCGCGTCAGCGAGAACTCGCCGAGCTTGTGCCCGACCATGTTCTCGGACACGTAGACGGGAATGTGCTGCTTGCCGTTGTGCACGGCGATCGTGAGCCCGACGAAGTCCGGCGTGATCGTCGAGCGCCGCGACCAGGTCTTGATCGGCTTCTTGTCGTTGATCGCGCGCGCGGCTTCCACCTTCGACTGCAGGTGGCCGTCGACGAACGGGCCCTTCTTGATTGAGCGTGCCATCGTTTAACCCTTCGTCGCGCGCCGGCGGCGCACGATCATCACGTCGGTGCGCTTGTTCTTGCGCGTCTTGTAGCCCTTCGCCGGCGTGCCCCATGGCGACACCGGATGGTGGCGGCCGCCGCCGCCGTTGGTGCGGCCGCCCATCGGGTGGTCGACCGGGTTCATCGAGATCGCGCGCACCGTCGGGCGGATGCCGCGCCAGCGGTTGGCGCCGGCCTTGCCGATCGAGCGCAGGCTGTGCTCCTCGTTGCCGACCTCGCCGATCGTCGCGCGGCAGTCGACGTGCACCTTGCGGATCTCGCCCGAGCGCAGCCGCAGCTGCGCGTACGAGCCTTCGCGCGCGAGGAGCTGCACGCCGGCGCCCGCCGAGCGCGCCATCTGCGCCCCCGCGCCGGGTTTGAGCTCGATGCAGTGGATCGTCGTGCCCACCGGGATGCTGCGCAGCGGCAGCGTATTGCCCGGGCGGATGCCGGCCTCGATGCCCGATTCGAGCTGCTGGCCCACCGCCACGCCGCGCGGCGCGATGATGTAGCGGCGCTCGCCGTCGGCGTAGATCAGCAGCGCGAGGTTGGCGCTGCGGTTGGGGTCGTACTCGAAGCGCTCGACCTTCGCCGGCACGCCGTCCTTGTTGCGCTTGAAGTCGACGATCCGGTAATGCTGCTTGTGGCCGCCGCCCTTGTGGCGCACGGTGATGTGGCCGTTGTTGTTGCGCCCCGAGCCGCGCTTCTGCGGCTCGACGAGCGACGCCACCGGACGCCCCTTGTGGAGGTTCGGATTGACGACCTTGACGACCGCGCGGCGGCCGGCGGAGGTCGGCTTGACTTTGACGAGTGCCATCGCGTTACGCCTCCTGCCCGAAGTTGATTTCCTGGCCCGGCTTCAGGCAGACGTAGGCCTTCTTCCAGTTGCGGCGCCGGCCGGCATGGGCGCCGTACCGCTTCTTCTTGCCGTGCACGTTGGCGACCTGCACCGACGTGACCTCGATCTTCTTGTCCTTGGTGCTGAACATCGCCTCGACCGCGGCCTTGATCTCC
The DNA here is from genome assembly GCA_025935675.1 of Burkholderiales bacterium. Lineage (GTDB taxonomy): Bacteria > Pseudomonadota > Gammaproteobacteria > Burkholderiales > Casimicrobiaceae > VBCG01. The sequence continues at coordinate 2,070 of JAICUU010000164.1, read as the reverse complement.
GGCTTGGTCGCGTCGGGCGCGACGCGGAACACGACCTGCTCGTGCTTGTCGGCGATGAACGTGCTCTTCTCGGACACGACCGGCGCGATCAGGATCGTCGCCAGCCGCTCGGTGTTGTACTGACGGGCGTTCATGCGAGCGCCTCCTCGAATTGCGCCACGGCGCCGCGGGTCACGAGCACGTGGCCGAAGTGGACAAGGCTCACCGGATCGATCTCGCGCGTCTCGAGCACGAGCACGTCGGGCAGGTTGCGCGACGCGAGCAGCAGGTTCTCCTCGAGCTTGTCGGTGACGACGAGCAGCGTGCCGTCGATGCCGAGGCCGCGGATCTTCTGCGCGAACGCCTTGGTCTTCGGCGTGTCGAGCGCGAGCCCGTCGATCACCGACAGCCGCTCCTCGCGCACGAGCTGCGACAGGATCGACGCGATGCCGGCGCGGTACATCTTGCGGTTGAGCTTCTGCGAGAAATTCTCGTCGGGCGAGGACGGGAAGATCTTGCCGCCGCCACGCCACAGCGGGCTGTTGGCTTGGCCGGCGCGCGCGCGCCCCGTACCCTTCTGCGCCCACGGCTTCTTGTGCGACTTGTTGATGTCGGCGCGACCCTTCTGCTTGCGCGTGCCCTGGCGGCCGTTCGCGCGGTACGCGGTGACGACCTGGTGGATCAGCGCCTCGTTGTAGTCGCGCGCGAACAGCGCGTCGGACGCGGCGAGCGTCGATGCGGGCTTGCCCTGGGCGTCGATGACCTTGAGGTCCATGGTCACGCCCCCTTCTTCGCCGGCGTCTTCACCGACGGATGCACGACGATGTGGCCGCCGTCGGCGCCCGGCACCGAGCCCTTGACGAGCAAAAGCCCGCGCTCGGTATCGACGCGCACGATCGCGAGCGTCTGCACGGTGCGCGTCTCGCTGCCCCACTGGCCCGCCATCCGCTTGCCCGGGAATACGCGGCCCGGGTCCTGCGCCATCGAGATCGAGCCCGGCGTGTTGTGCGAGCGCGAGTTGCCGTGCGACGCGCGGTTCGAGCTGAAATTGTGCCGCGTGATCACGCCCGAGAAGCCGCGGCCCTTGGTCGTGCCCTGCACGTCCACGAGCTGGCCCGCGCTGAACGTGTCCGCGCCGATGACGTCGCCCGGCTTGAGCTTGGCGAGCTCGTCCGCGGTGACCTTGAATTCCTTGAGCAGCACGCCGGCCTCGACGCCCGCCTTGGCGAGGTGGCCGGCCGCGGGCTTGCTGACGCGCGACGCGCGGCGCTTGCCGTAGGTGACCTGCACGGCGGCGTAGCCGTCGCGCTCGGGGGTCTTGAGCTGCGTGACGCGATTGTTGGCGACGTCGAGCACCGTCACCGGCACGGCGTTGCCGTCCTCGGTGAACACTCGCGTCATGCCGACCTTGCGACCGACGAGTCCCAGTGACATTGCAAACTCTCTCTTTGTAAGTTGCCCTCGATCCACCGAGGGTGCCGACTCCAATTGGCCGGCAATCCGTTGCAGCGCTCCGCGAAGCGCTCGGTTCTACGTCGCTTCCTACGTCGCTTCTACTGCACGAAAAGCGCCGGGCCGTCCCAAGCTTTTCGTGCGACTTCCAGCCTTCCCGGCGAAAAGTAGGTTTTTTCCTTTCGACGAGCTACTGCAGCTTGATCTCCACGTCGACACCGGCGGGCAGGTCGAGCTTCATCAACTGGTCGACCGTCTTGTCGGTCGGGTCGATGATGTCCATCAGCCGCAGGTGCGTGCGGATCTCGAACTGATCGCGCGAGGTCTTGTTGACGTGCGGCGAGCGCAGCACATCGAAGCGCTCGATGCGCGTCGGCAACGGCACGGGCCCCTTCACCACGGCGCCGGAGCGCTTGGCGGTCTCGACGATCTCGAGCGCCGACTGGTCGATCAGCTTGTAGTCGAACGCCTTCAGCCGAATCCGGATCTTCTGGTTTTGCATGGCCGTTACTCGATCACTTTCGACACGACGCCGGCGCCGACGGTGCGGCCGCCTTCGCGAATCGCGAAGCGCAGCCCCTCTTCCATCGCGATCGGCTGGATCAGCGTCACCGTCATCGCCACGTTGTCCCCCGGCAT
>JAICUU010000049.1 GCA_025935675.1 Burkholderiales bacterium | reverse complement strand
CTGCCGGGGCCCAACATCGTCAACGTCAGCGTGCTGGTGGGACGCCGCTTCCAGGGTTGGCGCGGCGCGCTCGCCGCGTTCACGGGCCTGATGCTGATGCCGCTGGTGGTGGTGCTCGCGCTGGCGACCGTCTATTCGCGCTTCGCCGACGTCGACACGGTCCGCCACGCATTCAACGGCGTCGCGGCGGCGGCGTCGGGACTCGTGCTTGCGATGGGCATCAAGATGTCGCGGGTGCTGCGCGGCAGGATGGTGCCCATCGCGACCGCGCTCGTGGTGTTCGTCGCAATCGGCGTGCTGCGCGTGCCGCTGGTGCTCGCGCTCGCGGTGCTGGCGCCGCTGTCGATCTGGCTGGCCTGGCGGATGCGCGCGGCGCGCAAGGACGCCCGGTGAGCGGCTCGCTGCTCGAGCTCGCGTCGCAGTTCGTCGTGCTGTCGCTGCTGTCGTTCGGCGGCGCGGCGGCCACGCTGCCGGACATCCACCGCCAGGTGGTCGACGTGCACCACTGGCTGACCGACGCCGAGTTCACACAGATGTTCGCGCTGTCGCAGGCCGCGCCCGGCCCGAACGTGCTGGTCGTCGCGCTGATCGGCTGGAAGGTCGCGGGCATCGTCGGCGGCGTCGTGGCGATGCTGGCGATGTGCGGGCCTTCGTCGGTGCTGGCCTACTGGGTGGGTGTCGCGCGTGACCGCTTCCGCGCCTCGCCGGTGCGCGCGGCGATCGAGCGCGGGCTCGCGCCCATCACCGTCGGCATGATCGTGGCGTCGGGCGTCGTGCTGATGCGCACCACCGACCACAACGTCACCGGCTATGCGCTGACGCTCGCCACGACGCTGGTGCTGGTGCTGACGCGGGTGCATCCGCTCGTGATGCTGGCCGCCGGCGCGATCATCGGCATCGCCGGCTTCGTGTAACGCGCCGTACGCCAGCGGCGGGCCGCCTAAGACCCGAAGAACTCCTTCACCTTGTCGAAGAAGTTCTTGGCGCGCGGGCTGTGCGCTTCGGGGTCTTCCTGCGTGATTGCGTCGAACTCGCGCAGCAGCTCCTTCTGCCGCGCGGTGAGCTTGACGGGCGTCTCGATGGACACATGGCAATAGAGGTCGCCGGTGACCGAGCCGCGCACCGGGCGGATGCCCTTGTTGCGCAGCCGGAACACCTGGCCGGTCTGCGTCTCGGGCGCGACCTTCACCTTGGCGTGACCGTCGAGCGTCGGGATGTCGATGTCGCCGCCGAGGGCCGCCGTCGCGAAGCTGATCGGCAACTCGCAGTGCAGGTCGGCGCCGTCGCGCTGGAACACCGCGTGGGCCTTGAGGCTGACGACGACGTAGAGGTCGCCGGGCGGGCCGCCGTTGACACCGGCTTCGCCTTCGCCCGCGAGGCGGATGCGATCGTCCTGGTCGACACCGGCGGGAATCTTGACGGAGAGCGTCTTGTGCTTGCGCACGCGCCCCGCGCCCTCGCAGGTCGTGCAGGGATCGGCGATCACCTTGCCGCGGCCGTGGCACTGCGGGCAGGTCTGCTGCAACGAGAAGAAGCCCTGCGACACGCGTACCTCGCCGCGGCCGTGGCAGGTCGGGCACTGCTTCGGCGTCGTGCCCGGCTTGGCGCCGCTGCCGTGGCAGGTCGCGCACTGCTCGAGCGTGGGGATGCGGATCTTCGCTTCGGTGCCGCGTGCCGCGTCCTCGAGCGAGAGCTCGAGGTTGTAGCGCAGGTCGGCGCCGCGATACACGCCGTTGCCGCCGCGCCCGCCGCGCTGCTGGCCGAAGATCTCGCCGAAGATGTCGCCGAACGCGTCGGCGAAGCCGCCGAAGCCTTCGGCGCCGCGCGCGCCCGCGCCGAATCCCGCGGCGGGATCGATGCCCGCGTGGCCGAACTGGTCGTAGGCCGCGCGCTTGCGCGCGTCGGTCAGGACCTCGTAGGCCTCCTTGCACTCCTTGAATTTCTCCTCGGAGTCCTTGTCCCCGGTGTTGCGGTCCGGGTGGTGCTTCATCGCGAGGCGCCGATAGGCCTTCTTGATCTCGTCCTCGGCGGCGTCGCGATTGACGCCGAGCACCGCGTAAAAGTCGCGCTTGGCCATGGCTTATGCGGATGCGCGGCGCGTCGCGGTCGCGACGCGCCGATCGAAATGGATGCTGCCGGTGCTCATGGCTCCCCTGCCTGCCGCTTCGCGATGGCGGCGAATTCTACTGGATGCGCGCAGCGCTTCGCCCCGCGCGCCGCCGCCAATCGACGAACGGCGCGAACCGCGCCGCGCCGTTCGCCCTCGCTTGCCTGACGCTCAACGATCCTTGACCTCGGTGAACTCGGCGTCGACGACCTTCTCGTCGTTCGGCTTCGCACCGCCGGCACCGGCGCCCTGGCCGCCACCGGTGTCGCCACCGCCGCCCTGCGCGCCGCCCGCCTCGGCTTGCGCCTTGGCATACATGAGCTCGCCCAGCTTCTGCGACGCCTTGCCGAGCGCCTCGGACTTGGCGTTGAGCGCTTCCTTGGTGGCGTCCTTGTCCTTGAGCCCCGACTCGGCGTCGTTGATCGCCGACTCGATCTTCGAGCGCTCGCCGCCGTCGATCTTGTCGCCGTACTCGGCGAGCGACTTCTTCACGCTGTGCACCAGCGCGTCAAGGCCGTTGCGCGCCTGCACGGTCTCCATCAGCTTGCGATCGTCCTCGGCGTGCGTCTCGGCGTCCTTGACCATCGCCTGGATTTCCGATTCCGACAGGCCCGAGTTGGCCTTGATCGTGATCTTGTTTTCCTTGTTGGTCGCCTTGTCCTTGGCCGACACGTGCAGGATGCCGTTCGCGTCGATGTCGAACGTCACCTCGATCTGCGGCGTGCCGCGCGGCGCCGGCGGAATGCCCTCGAGGTTGAACTGGCCGAGGCTCTTGTTGCCGCCCGCCATGTCGCGCTCGCCCTGCAGCACGTGGATCGTCACCGCGCCCTGGTTGTCGTCGGCGGTGCTGAACACCTGCGTAGCCTTCGTGGGGATCGTCGTGTTCTTCTGGATGAGCTTGGTCATCACGCCGCCCAGCGTCTCGATGCCGAGCGACAGCGGCGTGACGTCGAGCAGCAGCACGTCCTTGCGCTCGCCCGCCAGCACCGACGCCTGGATCGCCGCGCCGACCGCGACCGCCTCGTCGGGGTTGACGTCCTTGCGTGGATCCTTGCCGAAGAACTGCTTGACCGTGTCCTGCACCTTGGGCATGCGCGTCATGCCGCCGACCAGGATGACGTCGGCGACGTCGCCAAGCTTGACGCCGGCGTCCTTGATCGCCGTGCGGCAGGGCTCGATGGTGCGCGCGACGAGATCCTCGACGAGCGACTCGAGCTTGGCGCGCGTGATCTTCATCGACAAGTGCTTCGGGCCGGATTGGTCGGCCGTGATGTACGGCAGGTTGATCTCGGTCTGCTGCAGGCTCGAGAGCTCGATCTTCGCCTTCTCGGCGGCTTCCTTGAGCCGCTGCAGCGCGAGCACGTCGTTCTTCAGGTCGACGCCAGCTTCCTTGCGGAACTCGGTGACGATGTAATCGATCAGCCGCTGGTCGAAGTCCTCGCCGCCGAGGAACGTGTCGCCGTTGGTCGAGAGCACCTCGAACTGGTGCTCGCCGTCGACGGTCGCGATCTCGATGATCGAGATGTCGAACGTACCGCCGCCCAAGTCGTAGACCGCGATCTTGCGATCGCCTTCCTTCTTGTCGAGCCCGAACGCCAGCGCCGCCGCGGTAGGCTCGTTGATGATCCGCTTGACCTCGAGGCCGGCGATGCGCCCGGCGTCCTTCGTGGCCTGGCGCTGCGAGTCGTTGAAGTACGCCGGCACGGTGATCACCGCCTCGGTCACTTCCTCGCCAAGGTAATCCTCGGCCGTCTTCTTCATCTTGCGCAGGATCTCGGCCGACACCTGCTGCGGCGCGATCTTCTTGCCGCGGATCTCGACCCAGGCGTCGTTGTTGTCCGCCTTGACGATCCGGTAGGGCATCAGGTCGATGTCCTTCTGCACTTCCTTCTCTTCGAACTTGCGCCCGATCAGCCGCTTGACCGCGTAGATCGTGTTCTTGGCGTTGGTGACGGCCTGCCGCTTGGCGGGCGCGCCGACGAGGATCTCGCCGTCGTCCGCATACGCGACGACCGAAGGCGTCGTGCGCGCGCCTTCGGAGTTCTCGATCACCTTGGGCGAGCCGCCCTCCATGATCGCGACACAGCTGTTGGTCGTGCCGAGGTCGATACCGATTATTTTGGCCATGATGAGGTGACTCCGGGATGCGTTCGTAAAAAGGTTGTCGCTTATCTGGGGCTGATGGCGCGCAGCGTCAAGCCGCGGGCTCGCCGCCGCCGTCCTTCGCCTTGGCGACGGCGACCAGGGCCGGGCGCAGCACGCGGTCGTTGAGGAGGTAGCCCTTCTGGAAGACCTGGACGATGGTGTTGGGCGCCTCGGCCGAATCGATCATCGCCATCGCCTGGTGGCGGTGGGGGTCGAATTTCTCGCCGGCCGCCGCGATCTCGGTGATGCCGCTCTTGGCGAACGCCGCGTCGAGCTGCTTCAGCGTCAGCGCCACGCCTTCGCGCAGCGAGCTGTCCGCGCCCGGCGAAGCGAGCGCCAGCTCGAGGGCGTCCTTGACCGGCAACAACTCGCCGGCGAACTTGTCGATCGCGTACTTGTGCGCCCGCGCGACGTCCGCCTGTCCCTGCTTGCGGACGTTCTCGAGCTCGGCGCGTGCGCGGAGCCACGCGTCCTTCATCTCGGTCGCCTCGGCCTCGGCCCTGGACAGCCGATCGGAGGCCTCGTTGCCGCCGGCCACGGGCGGAAGGTCCTGCTCCGGCGCATCGGTGGAATACGGGTTCTGTTCGGGGTTCATCTCGGCGATTCCGTCGGGTTCAACCGTCCACGGTTGGGGGTCCGGGAGACGGTTTCAAGCGCCGCGGCGGCTGCCGGCGGCGGTTGCGACGGCCCTTGCCGACGGGCGGTCGCCGGGGGCCAGGGACCCGGATGGGGGCCCGGTCAGCGCTTCGCGCCCATCGCCTGCGCGCGCAACAGCGTGTCCTCGCGGGCCTTGGCGTCGGGAGGCGGCGCAAGCCAGTCGCCGAGGTTGCGCACGGCGATGTCGGCGAGCGCCGCGATGAAATGCGGGTGCGCGTTGACGCAGCGCAACACGCGAAGCTCCCGGCCGCCCGCGGCGACGAACGTCTTGCGTCCCTCGATCGCGATCTCCTCCAGCGTCTCGAGGCAATCGGCGACGAAGCCAGGGCAGAACACGTCGACGCGGCCCACCTTGTCGCGGCCGAGTTTCGTGAGCACGTCGCTCGTGTACGGCGCGAGCCACTTCGCGCGCCCGAAGCGCGACTGGAACGCGATCGTCCACCGGTCGCGCGCATAGCCCAGCTCGGTGGCAAGGAGCCGCGCGGTCTTCTGGCACTGGCAGTGGTACGGGTCGCCCAAGTCGAGCGTGCGCCGCGGCGTGCCATGGAACGACAGCACGAGGTGATCGGGCTGGCCGTGCTTCATCCAGTCGTCGTTGATCGACTGCGCCATCGCCTTGACGTACTTCATGTCGTCATGGAAGGCGTCGAGGAAGCGCAGCGCGGGCACGCGCCGCACGCCGCGCAGCGCGGCCGTCACCGCGTCGAAGGCGCTGCCGGTCGTGCTTGCCGCATATTGCGGGTACAGCGGCAGCACGAGGAGCTTCTCGACGCGCTGCTCGGCGAGCTTCCCGAGCGCCGTGACGATCGACGGCTCGCCGTAGCGCATGCCGAGCTCGACCGCGCAAAGATCGGCCGGCAGCCCCGCCGACTTGATCCGCTGGCCGAGGTAGCCCATCAGGAGCGTGCGCTGCTGCTGCGAGATGACGAGGAGCGGCGAGCCGTCCTTCGTCCAGATCGCCTGGTAGCGCGCCGCGGAGCGCGCGGGCCGGGTGCGCAGCACGACGCCGTGCAGCAGCGGCCGCCACAGCGCGGGCGGGATCTCGATGACGCGCGGGTCGGTCAGGAACTCGGCGAGGTAGCGACGTACGGCCGCGGGCGTCGGCGCCGCCGGCGTGCCGAGGTTGACGAGCAGCACGCCGAGCCGTGGCATGCGGTCGTGGCGGAAGGTCTCCCCCCGAAGCGCGCTGCGCGCGCCTCCCCCCTCGGCGGGGCGAGCGGCTCGGGGCGGCCCTTCGCCGCTCATCGCGCCCGGCGGATGCGTGCGCCGCACACGGCGGCGTCACTCATCGGCGAGTTGCTGCGCAAGCGCGCTCGACAGGAGCTTCGACGTAAGCTCGACGATCGGGATCACGCGCTCGTACGCCATGCGCGTGGGCCCGATCACGCCGAGCGTGCCGACGACGCGGCCGTTGACCTCGTACGGCGCCGTCACCACGCTCATCTCGTCGAGCGGCGTCAGCCCGGACTCGCCGCCGATGTAGATCTGCACGCCCTGTGCGCGCTGCGACACGTCGAGGAGGTGCAGGAGCGACGAGCGCTCCTCGAAGAGGTCGAAGAGCTTGCGCAGCCGCGTCACGTTCGACGCGAGGTCGTCGGCGGTCAGGAGGTTGCGCTCGCCGGCGACGACGACGTTCTCGCCGCCCGCCGCGACGTCCTCGCCGGCCTCGACGGCGGCGGTCATCAGCGCGCCGATATCGTCGCGCAGCCGTGCGAGCTCGGAGGCGAGGCGCTCGCGGATGCGCGCGAACGGCTGGCCGGCGAACTGCTGGTTGAAGTAGTTGCTGGCCTCGGTGAGCTGCGCCTGCGAGTAGGCGCGGTCGGTGTGCAGGATGCGGTTCTGCACGTCGCCCTCGTGCGTGACGATGATCACCAGCACGCGGCGGTCGGAAAGGCGCAGGAACTCGAGATGGCGGAAGCCGCCTTCGCGGCGCGGCGTCATTACCACGCCGGCGAAGTGCGTGAGCTGCGACATGAGGTTGGCCGCCGAGGCGACGAGCTTTTGCGGGCGCTCGCCGGCGAGCTCGCCCTCGATGCGGTTGATCTCGGTGGGCTCGAGCGGCTTCACCACCATCAGCGTGTCGACGAAGAACCGGTAGCCGCGCGGTGTCGGCACGCGGCCCGCCGACGTGTGCGGGCTCGCGATGAAGCCCATCTCCTCCAGGTCGGCCATGACGTTGCGCACCGTCGCCGGCGAGAGATCGAGCCCCGATTGCCGCGACAGCGCACGCGATCCGACGGGCTGGCCGTCGGCGACATAGCGCTCGATCAGCGTCTTGAGGAGGTGCGCAGCGCGGGCGTCGACCATTGCCCTATTCTAGACACATTGGCGCGCCGCCATGCACGCGAGTGGCCCCGCTCCCGGCACCGTCCGCTCGGTCGAATGCACGATCCCGGCGCCGTGCCCCGCTGTGATCTAATGCCGCCATGCCCGCCTCCCCGGCCCGCTTTGCGCGCATCGCGATCGTCGGCCGCTACGCCAGCCCGAGCATCGCCGAGCCGCTCACGGCGCTGGTGACTTTCCTGCGATCGCGGGGGCACGCAATCGTCGTCGAGGCGGAGACGGCGCGCTACACGACGCTCGACGACCTGCCCACCGCCGACGCCGAGACGCTCGGCGCTGCCGTCGACCTCGCCGTCATCGTCGGCGGCGACGGCACGATGCTCACCGTCGCGCGCAAGCTTGCGCCGTACGACGTGCCGCTGATCGGCATCAACCAGGGGCGCCTGGGCTTCCTCACCGACGTGCCGCTCGCGCGGATGACGGCGCTGCTGGGCTCGATGCTCGACGGCGCCTTCGTCGAGGAGCGGCGCACGCTGCTCGCGGCGACGATCGAGCGCGCCGGCAAGCCGGACGAGGAGGTGCTCGCGCTCAACGACGTCGTCGTCAACCGCGGCAGTCACGGCAGCGTCATCGAGATCGGCGTCGACGTCGACGACCGCTTCGTCTACGCGATGCGCGCCGATGGCGTGATCGTCGCCACGCCGACCGGCTCGACCGCGTACGCGCTGTCGGCCGGCGGTCCGATCGTCGATCCCGCGGTGCCGGCGCTGGCGCTCGTGCCAGTCGCGCCGCACGCGCTCACCTACCGGCCGATCGTCATCGCCGAATCGTCGCGCGTCACGATCAGCTTGCAGCGCGGCATCGACGCCGCCGTCAATTGCGACGGCCAGGCGTACTTCGCGCTCGCCGAGGGCGATCGCGTGCGCGTGCGGCGCGCCGCGCGCAGCGCGCGCTTCCTGCACCCGCCGAAGCACGATCACTTCGCGATGCTGCGCGAGAAGCTGCACTGGAGCGAGACGCCGGAGCGGCTCGCCGCGCGGCTGCCGCGCGACGCGGCGATCGACTGACGGCGCCGCGCGATGCTCACGGCGCTCGCGATCCGCGACTTTGTCGTCGTCGAGTCGATCGACGTCGAGTTCCGCGACGGCTTCACCGTGCTGACCGGCGAGACGGGCGCGGGCAAGTCGATCCTCGTCGACGCGCTGGGGCTTCTGCTCGGCGACCGTTTCGACGTGCGCCAGCTCCGCCAGGGCGCCGCGCGTGCCGAGCTCTCGGCGACGTTCGACATCGGTGCAATGCCGGAAGTCGGCGCCTGGCTCGACGCCGAAGGCCTCGCCGGGGACGAAGGCGAGGTGCTGCTGCGACGGACGCTCGACGCGCAGGGCCGCTCGCGCGCGTGGATCAACGGCCATCCGGCGACGCTGCAGCAGGCGTCAACGCTCGGCGAGCGGCTCGTCGACCTGCACGGACAGCACGCGCACCAGGCGCTGGCGCGCGCACCGGCACAGCGCGCGCTGGTCGACGCGTTCGGCGGCTTCGCTTCGCTCGCACGCGAGACCGCCGATGCGTTTCGCGCCTGGCGCGCGGCCGATGCCGCCCGGGATGCGGCTCGCGACGGCGCGGCGGCGCAGGCGCGCGAGCGCGACGCGCTGATGGAGCGCCGCGAGGAGCTCGCCGCGCTCGCGCCGGCTGCACACGAATGGGAAGCGCTCGCGGCGACGCAGTCGCGGCTCGCGCATGCGAGCGCGCTGATCGACACGGCGGCATCGGCGCAGGCCGCGCTGGACGGCGACGACGCGATCGCCGCACGACTCGCCGCGCTCGCGCAGCGCCTGCGCCAGGCGGCCCAACACGATGCCGCGCTGGCGGCGATCGCGGCGGCGGTCGATTCCGCGCAGGTCGAGGTCACCGAGGCCGCACGCTCACTGCGCGACTACCTCGACCACCTCGACGCCGATCCGGGGGAAGAGGCGCGCGTCGAGGAGCGCCTCACCGCGTTGCACGATGCGGCGCGCAAGCACCGCGTGCGGCCCGAGGCGCTGCCGGAGCTCCTCGCCGAGACGGTTGGGCGGCTCGCGGCGCTCGCCGCGGAATCCGACTTGCCGGCGCTGGAGGCACGAGCGGCCGCACGCGAGCGCGCGTATCGCGAGCTCGCCGCCACGCTGACGCGCAAGCGCCGGATGGCGGCGACGGAGCTCTCGCACCGCGTCACCGCGGCAATGCAGGAACTCGCGATGAAGGGCGGCCGCTTCGAGGCGCGCCTCATCGAAAGCGCGGAGCCCGCGAGCCACGGCGCCGAGTCGATCGAGTTCGACGTCTCCGCCCATCCGGCGCAGCCGCCCGGGCCGCTCGCCCGGGTGGCGTCAGGCGGCGAGCTCTCGCGCGTCGCGCTCGCGATCCAGGTCGCTGCGAGCGGGGTCGCCGGCGTGCCGACACTCGTGTTCGACGAGGTCGACACCGGCATCGGCGGCGCCGTCGCGGCGGCCGTCGGCGAGCGGCTGCAATCGCTCGCCGCGTCGCGACAGGTGCTGTGCGTCACGCACCTGCCGCAGGTCGCCGCCCACGCCGACCGTCACCTGCGGGTCCGCAAGGACGGTCGCGGCAAGGGTGTCGCGACGGCGATCGACGCGCTCGACGACGACGACGCGCGCGTCGACGAGCTCGCGAGGATGATGAGCGGTGCGTCGATCACGGACGCGACACGCGCGCACGCGCGCGAGCTCTACGCCGGTCACCGGCGCAAGCCGAAAGCGAGGAAAGCGAAGCGCGCCTGATCCTCATCCCCGCGAATGCGGGCCGTCATCCCCGCGAATGCGGGCCGTCATCCCCGCGAATTCGAGTCGTCATCCCCGCGAATTCGAGTCGTCATCCCCGCGAATTCGAGTCGTCATCCCCGCGAAAGCGGGGATCCAGACGTGACGTTTCAACGGGCAGGCGTTCCGCCCAAGGCAGCGTCAGAACTGGATTCCCGCCTTCGCGGGAATGACGGGTGTGCTTCGTCAGAGGTGCTTCGCCAACTGGATTCCCGCCTTCGCGGGAATGACGGGTGTGCTTCGTCAGCGGTGCTTCGCCGACGACGAGTCCGCCGTGTGCACCGGCTTGATCGTGCCCTTCACCTTGCGCGCGTGCTTGGGCGCGGCCTTCGGCGCCGGCATCGTGTTGCCGGTCTCGAGCCAGTACTTGACGCGATTGGCGTCGGCGATCCGCGTGTACTTGCCGACCGAGTCGAGCAGCACGATCACGAACGGCTTCTTCGCGATCTCGGCCATCATCACGAGGCAGCGGCCCGCCTCGTTGATGAATCCCGTCTTCTGCAGCTTGATGTCCCACTGTTCCGAGCCGACGAGCCGGTTGGAATTGTTGAAGCCGAGGACGCGCCCGGTGGGCTGCAGCTCGACGTAGTACGACGGCGTGGTCGTGAACGTGCGGATCAGCGGGTATTCGGCGGCCGCGCCCACCATGATCGCGAGCTCGTGCGCCGTCGACACGTTGAGCGGCGTGAGGCCGGTCGAATCGTGAAAGCTCGTGTGCGTCATGCCGAGCGCCTGCGCCTTGGCGTTCATCGCCGCGACGAACGCGTCGGTGCCGCCGGGATAGCTGCGCGCCAGCGCCGACGCCGCGCGATTCTCCGAGGCCATCAGCGCGAGCTGCAAGAGGTCGCGTCGCGTGAGCTCGGTGCCCATGCGCAGTCGCGAGCGGCTGCCCTTGAGGTAATCGAAGTCGTCCTTGTCGATCGTCACCGTCGTGTCGAGGTCGAGGTGCGAATCGAGGACCACCATCGCCGTCATCAGCTTGGTGATCGACGCGATCGGGACCACGTCGTCCGGCGACTTCGCGTACACCGTCTCGTGGCTGGCGGGGTCGATGACCAGCGCGCTGGCCGAGCCGAGCTTGAGCTTGGCGGGGTCGAGCCCGGCCGGTTGCGCCTGCGCAACCAGCGCGGAGGCAAAAATTGCTGCAAAAACAATGGGTCGAGCGTATTTCATCATCTTCAACGCGAAAGTCCAGTCCGCCTTATAGCACGGGATGGCAACGAGGAAAACCCGCAAAAGCACCGACGGCGCCCGCTGTTGCGCGCCTGCGACAGAACGGCCGGGCGCGGGAGCCGGTTGACGCTGGCGGGAACTCCCACGAGCCCGGCCGGCGGCCGGTCCGCACGTCGGCGGCGCCCGCGCCTTTCGCTCGCGACGGGCGCGGTCCTCGCGCGGCGCAGGCGCCCTTGGCACGTGCCGCCGGTCAGTCCGCCGCCAGCGCGCCTTGCGCGCGCCGGGCGTCGCGGTCCTCCGACTCCTGCAGCCGCCACATCCGCGCATAAGCGCCGCCGGCGGCGAGCAGCGACAGGTGCGTACCGCGCTCGACGATGCGCCCCGCGTCGAGCACGACGATCTCGTCGGCGTCGACGATCGTCGACAGCCGGTGCGCGATGGTGAGCGTCGTGCGCTCGCGCGAGATGAGCGCGAGCTCGGCCTGGATCAGCTTCTCGGAGCGCGAGTCGAGCGCCGAGGTCGCCTCGTCGAACACGAGGATGGCGGGGCGCTTGAGGATCGCGCGCGCGATCGCCACGCGCTGCTTCTCGCCGCCCGACAGCTTGAGGCCGCGCTCGCCGACCGGCGTCGCGTAGCCGTCGGGCAGCGTCACGATGAAGTCGTGGATCTGCGCAAGGCGCGCCGCGGCGACGATCTCGTCATGCGTCGCGCCCGGGCGGCCGTATGCGATGTTGTACTCGATCGAGTCGTTGAACAGCACCGTGTCCTGCGGCACGATGCCGATCGCCGCGCGCACCGACGCCTGCGTGACGTCGCGCAGGTCCTGGCCGTCGATCGTGATCCGGCCCGCACCGACGTCGTAGAAGCGGAACAGCAGGCGCGCGAGCGTCGACTTGCCGGAGCCCGATGGACCGACCACCGCCAGCGTGCGGCCCGGGGCGATTCCGAACGAGACGTCGAACAGGATCTGGCGCTTGGCGTCGTACCCGAAGTCGACGTGCTCGAACCGCACCGCGCCCGGGCCTTCGGCGAGCGGCGGCGCGCCGGGCGGGTCGCGCACCTCGGCGTTGACGTCGATCAGCGCGAACAGCCGCTCCATGTCGGCGAGCGCTTGCTTCATCTCGCGGTAAATGACGCCGAGGAAGTTGAGCGGGATGTAGAGCTGGATCATGAACGCGTTGACGAGCACGAGGTCGCCGACGGTCATCGTGCCGCCGACCACGCCGGCGGTCGCGCGCCACATGACGAGCGACACCGCGATCGCGATGATCGCACTCTGCCCGATGTTGAGCACCGACAGCGACGTCTGGCTCTTCACCGCCGCGTCTTCCCAGCGCTCGAGGCTCTCGTCGTAGCGGCGCGCCTCGAACGCCTCGTTGCCGAAGTACTTGACGGTCTCGTAGTTGAGCAGGCTGTCGATCGCGCGGCTGTTGGCGCGGCTGTCGAGCTCGTTCATCTGCCGGCGGAAGTGCGTGCGCCATTCGGTGATCGCGATGGTGAAGACGATGTACAGCGCGAGCGCGCCGCCGGTGATCGCGATGAAAGTCCAGTCGTAGCGCGTCGCGAGGATCACACCGACGAGCGAGACCTCGACCAGCGTCGGCAGGATCGAGAACAGCGTGAAGCCGATCAGCGTCGAGATGCCGCGCGTGCCGCGCTCGACGTCGCGCGTGAGCCCGCCCGTCTGCCGATCCAGGTGGAAGCGCAGCGACAGCGCGTGCAGGTGGCGGAACACCGTGAGCGCGATCGTGCGCACGGCACGTTGCGTCACGCGCACGAACAGGATCTCGCGGAGCTCGGTGAACACCGACGTGGCGAGGCGCAGCGCGCCGTAGGCGACGAGCAGCGCGAGCGGCACGACGAGCATCGCGACGCTGCGGTCGAGGCTGTCGACGATGTGCTTCATCACCACCGGCACGCCGACGTTGCCGACCTTGGCGGCGACGAGGCACGCGACCGCGGCGATCACGCGCGCCTTGTAGCGCCACAGGTAGGGCAGCAGCGAGCGTATCGCGTGCCAGTCGCTCGCGCCGGGCGTGCGCGGCACGGCGGAGGGTGGTGGCGCGGCGTGACGGTGTTCGGGCATCGGCGCAGTGTAGCGGCAGCGCACCAGGCTGCCGCGTCAGTCGTCCTCGACGTCCGCCGCGGCCACCGCGACCGCACTCGCACCCGCCGCCGCCGACGACGGCCGCGGGCCGCTGGCGCGCCACCACCCGTGGCCGCCGTAGCCGAGGAAGCCCATCGCCACGCGCACGACGCCATAGGCGAGCCAGCCCAGCGCCTTTTCGTGCCACGGCCGCGCCCGCCACGACTGCGGCGCCACCCGCACCGCGCCGCCGTCGATGATCGCGAGGAGCTCGCTGCGCAGGCTGTCGGCGAAGCGCGTGTCGCGCACGACGATGTTCGACTCGCGCGCCATCAATAGCGAGTACGGATCGATGTTCGACGAGCCGACGGTGGCCCAGGTGTCGTCGACGACCGCCACCTTGGCGTGCAGGAACGAGCGCGAGTACTCGTTGATGGCGATGCCCGCGTCGATCATCTGCCCGAACAGCGCGCGCGACGCATGATGCAGCAGGCGGAACTCGACGCGCGCCTGCAAGAGCAGCGTCACGCGCACGCCGCGCGCCGCCGCGGCGATCAGCTCGCGCCGGAAGCCGATGCCGGGAAAGAAATATGCGCTGGCGATGACGATCTCGCGCGTCGACGTGCGTACCGCGGCGAGGTATGCCCGCTCGATGTCGCTGCGGTGGCGCAGGTTGTCGCGCACGACGAAGCGCGCCGTGACGGTGCCCGCCTTGTGCGTCGACGGCGGGCCGGGCTCGGCGTCGCCGAGGTCGGCGAGATCGCCGTTGAACTCGAAGAACTGCACGATCTCCCACAAGCGCTGCATCGTCGGCACGATGGTGCCGAGCAAAGGGCCCCGTACGCGCACCGCGAAATCGACGCGCGGCGGGGTGTGGCCGGGGGTGTTCATGTCGTCGATGATGTTGATGCCGCCGACGAACGCGACCCGCCCGTCGACCTGCGCGAGCTTGCGATGCAGCCGGCGCATCCGGTTGGAGCGGAATTGCCAGAACGCCACTTCGGGGCGGTACTTCGCGACGCGCACGCCCCCCGCCTGCATCCGCGCGGCCAATTCGCGCGTCAGGTAGTGACGCGCGCCCCAGCCGTCGACCATCACGCGCGCCGTCACGCCGCGAGACGCGGCGCGGATCAGCGCGTCGGCGACGGCGTTGCCCGCCGCGTCGTCGGCGAAGATGTAGGTCTCGAGCCACGCCTCGCGCTCGGCGCCGTCGATCGCGGCGACGAGCGCCGGGAAGAACTCGCGCCCGCTCCGCAAGAGGTCGACGGCGTTCCCCGGCAGGAAGCTGCGCATGGCGCGGGCGGCGTCAGCGGTTGCGCAGGGCGAGCTCGAATGTCGCGGCGAGCGCCGCGTGGTCGGATAGGCGGGTGCCGGGAAACGCGTAGTGGACGCGCGCATCGACGACGTCGAGCCCGCGCGAATAGATGCGGTCGAGCCGGAACATCGGCATCAGCGACGGATAGGTGCGCGCGGTGCGCCCCTCGACCTGCTCGAACACCTCGACGACGCCGAGGTCCTCGATCAGCGCGCGATTGGCGCGGTGGCGCCAGTCGTTGAAGTCGCCGGCGATGATCAAGGGCGCCGACCGCGGCACGGTGGCGCGGATGCGCTCGACGAGCGTGTGCACCTGCCACTGCCGGCCGCGCTCGAACAGGCCGAGATGGACGTTGATGCAGTGCAGCTCGGGCATCCGCGGACCGGGCTTCAGCACGCAATGCAGCATCCCCCGGCTCTCGAACACGTGCGCCGAGATGTCCTCGTTCTCCTGCTTGATGATCGGGAAGCGCGACAGCAGCGCGTTGCCGTGGTGGCCGTCGCGATAGGAGGCGTTCTTGCCATACGCGACCTCGTGCCAGACGCTGTCGGCGATGAACTCGTGTTGCGACTTGCCGGGCCAGTCGCGATAGCGATGGGCGTTGCGCCGGTGCGAGCCTTGCACCTCCTGCAGGAACATCACGTCCGCCGACAGTCCGCGCAGCCGCTCGCGCAGCTCGTGGATCACCATTCGTCGCGTGAGCTGGGTGAAGCCTTTGTGGATGTTGTAGGTGGCGACGGTGAGCTGCATGACGCGGATCGCGAACGGCGCGAGACGGAAGCCTCCATGGTAACGAACGCGCCACGGCCGACGTTGGCGCGGCGTCGATGACGGCATGGCGTGACGATCGCTCCGCATAGACGATGGCGGCGCCGGCACGCCGCCGCGGTGCGCCTCGGAGCGCGCGTCCGGGCGTCGTCCGCCCTATATGGTGGCCGTTGCCGCCTCCTGCAACCGGACGGCCTCGCCTGCGCTACGCTGGCGGAAATGCAGCCTCGCCAATACGCTAAACCCGCCCGCGGGGAGCGGCGCAGGCCCGGATAATTGTCCTACAAGACCACGTTCAAACGAATTTTCCGGAATGTCGTCGATTTGAGACGGTTGACGACAATGACATAACGGGTTTTCAATCGCGTCTGGGTCCGGACGCGATGGCTACATGCAAACAGTCATCGTGGCCCCGGAGTGGCCAAACCCGAAAGAAAAGTTTGCGCCACCCCGGTTGTTTGCTACACTGCGACACCGGTCCGACCGCCACGCGCCTCGAGGCGCCTGTCGCGCGGTCGCCGCGCCGGAAGGGGAAGACGATCGCTCTCAAGACTTCGACCAATGCACGCGCGTACGACGAACATTGCGCGCGCGCAACACGTACGCGCGGCGATGCCGTGCGCACACCCGATCAACCGATGACATCGCGCGCAGCCGCGAGCCATGCAGCGCGCCGGCCGCCGCAAGCGCGCTTCGAGCGCATCGAGGAAGGCGTCGTCACGCTGATCGCACGGCGTGGCCGTGCGCCTGACACGCCCGGCGAGCCCGCCTCGGCGCACGAGGACGACGACGGTACCCTCGAATGCGCGTCACGCCTGTGCGCGCACGAGGCCGCCTCGTGCGACGAGATCGAAGCGGCGCATGCCCTCGTCCGGCGGCGGTACGCGTGGCGCGGCTATGACATTCCCGCGCTGCCGGATGCGCGCACGCCGAAGGCGCCCGATCCCGCGCCGCGTGAGGTGACGTTCGTCGCGACGCAGGATGACGACACGGTCGGTACGATCACGCTGGGTCTCGATGGATGCGGCGGGCTGCTCGCCGAGCGTACGCATGGCGACGCGATCGCGGAGCGGCGTGCCGCGGGCGCGAGCGTCTGCGAGCTGACGCGGCTCGCCGTCGCCGAGAGCGTCAACTCGAAGTCGGTGCTCGCGGCGCTGTTCAACGTCGCGTACTCGGTGGGTACCGCGCACGGTGTCACCGACGTGTTCATCGAGGTCAATCCGCGCCACGTGGCGTTCTACACGCGCGTACTGGGATTCGCGGTCGCCGCGGCGGAGAAGTTCTGCGAGCGCGTGCAGGCGCCGTCGGTGCTGTTGTCGCTCGCGATCGAGGAGCTCGAGCGGCGCCTGTTCGAGCTCGATCGCGCGCTTGCGCCGTTCGGGTTTGCGGCGCGCGCGGCATAGCGGCTTCCGGTCATCCCCGCGAAAGCGGCTTCCCGTCATCCCCGCGAAGGCGGGGCTCCAGCCTCGCCGCCTCGGGGGGCAACCACGCGCCTCGTTGCCGCGTCAGAGCTGGATTCCCGCATGCGCGGGAATGACGGCAAGTCCTGCGCGGGAATGACGGCAAGTCCTGCGCGGGAATGACGGCAAGTCCTGCGCGGGAATGACGGTGAGTCCTGCGCGGGAGTGACGCGGCGAGGCGTCAGAAGGCGTAGCGCGCTTCGGTGTAGACGCGATCGCGGTCGCCGTAGCGGCCGAAGAACGTGTCGCGCGGCCCCGAGAAGATGTCGACGCCGAACGACACGGTGAGG